>DATJPI010000035.1:0-3078 GCA_035506495.1 Syntrophales bacterium | reverse complement strand
CCCGTGTCGCCCGAAGTGGCGACAAGCACATTGAGCCGCTGACCCCGATCGCGCAGGCGGCTCATGAGCCTCGCCATCATACGCGCGGCGAAGTCCTTGAAGGAGGCCGTGGGCCCCCGGTCAAGGCGCATGACGTACGTGCGGTCATAGACTCGCTCGAGGGGAACGTCGTAATTATAGGAATCCTCGACGACCTGGCGGATGATCTCCCGGGGCAGCTCGTCTTTCAGGAAAGCCTCCGCGACGAGAAAGGCCGTCTCCGTATAGGGGGCTCCCTTGCTTGCCAGGATATCGTCGACGGAGATCCGGGGAATCGGGTCGGGCATGAAGAGTCCTTCATCGGGTGCCTGCCCCTGCAGCAGGGCTTCGCGGAAGGAAACGGTCTGCTTGAAGGGTTTCAGGCCGGCAACGGCATCAAGTCTACGATTGGTGCTGAAGTAGCGGACTGCGGACATTCCTTACCTCTGTAAGGGGTTTTCGGGGCGATACATCCGGATAAAATCCAGAAAGCGCTCGTGGTGGCTCATTAAATCGAATTGCCGGCGATAAATCAAATAAAAAGAGCGCTCCATCCGACACTCGTCGATCGATAGGGCCACCGCCAGGCCCGATCTGAGCTCGCGCCGGATCGCATGAGCCGAGATCATCGAGATGCCGAGCCCCGCAAGGATGGCCTCCTTCACCGCCTCGGAGCTGCCCAGTTCCGCCACGATATTGAGATGAGACAATCCGGGAATGTCCGCGTCCCGCAGGCAGCTTTCCATCGTCTCCCGGGTCCCCGAGCCCTTCTCGCGGATGACGAAGGGAGCCTCCCGGAGATCAACCAGGCGGACCGAGCGTCGCTTCGCCAAAGGGTCCTCTGCGGAAGCAGCGAGTACGAGCCGGTCCTTCCAAAGTGCCTCAGCGATGAGCTTCCCTCCCGGGGGCTTTTTTCCGATGAAACCAATCTCGGCGCCGTTCTCGAGGACCATCTGGATCACTTCGCTGCTGTCGGCCGCGAGCAGCGTGGCCCGGATCCGGGGATGCTTTCTCCGAAATGCTCCGAGCGCATAGGGCAGGATGTAGGTTGCGGGGATCGTGCTCGCGGCAATCCGGATGTCTCCCGAATCCGTTTCCCGCATCCGCAAGACCTGCTCCCGCGCTTCATCCCTGAGTCGGAGAATCCGCCGGGCATAATCATGGAGAACCTTGCCCTCGGGGGTCAGGGCGAGGCTCCGGCTTGCACGGTTGACGACTTTCGATCCCAGGATCTCCTCGACATTGCGGATATGTTTCGTTAGCGAGGGCTGTGTGAGGTTCATCCTTCTTGCCGCGCGGCTGAAGCTGCGTTCCTCGACGAGGTGGATGAGAGCCTCGAGCTGCTGGATCGTCATATTTCGAAACCCATCGAAAGCCATCTTCCGTTGCCCTTTCCGTGATTCCGGGGCGTATTGCATCCCCTTTTCCCGCACTTTCCTACCATGAAGAAAGCGCATAATCAACGAGAAATTATTACTTATCTGAATTTGACATATTCAATAAAGCTGAATAGAAATACTAAGTACATCTGCTGGGGTGGCGAGCCGCGTGCTGGAGCGAGACAGGATCGGTTGTAATAGAATCCCTCACGTTGAAAGGATATGGACGGAATGACTCGTAAACGGATTGTTGTCGTTATCGCGGCCTTGTATTTCCTGACGGCAGGAAACGCTCTTGCTGCATGGGGCTCTAAAGAGTTGGAAAACGAAACGAATGCCGTCACGTTCGCCCGGGAGGTCGCAAGCGGCGGATACGGAATCGTGACGACGAAAGAACTGAAGGCCTGGATCGACGAGAAGAAGCCCATGCTCATCGTCGACGTGAATCCCGAAGACGGCTACAAGAAGCAGCACATCCCCGGCGCCGTTCACATCGAGTTCCCCAGACCCATCATGACGGGCATCGATGACCAGAAGAAAGCCGCCCTGATCAACTTGCTGGGCCCCGACAAGAACCGTACAATTGTCTTTTACTGCGGCTTTACGGAATGCACGCGAAGCCACAACGCAGCCATGTTCGCCGTAAAGTTTGGCTACAAAAACGTCTACCGCCATCCGGGCGGGCTCAAGGCCTGGGACGAGGCGGGCTATCCGTTCGAGAAAGCAAAATAAGTCGCCTTGACATTGCCGGAGAGTATAAAGGATAAAGATGTTCATCCGCCACCTTTGGCGGAAGTTTCTCTATGATGTGAGGAAAGCGTGGAGAAGAACAAGACGATCCGCCTGACGGAGACCGTCAAAAGCGCCGGTTGAGCCTGCAAGATCGGTCCGGGTGACCTGAACCGAGCGCTGGAAGGCCTGCCGAAGATCGTTGACCCGAATCTCATCGCCGGGATCGAGGGCAACGAAGATGCGGGGGTGTATAAACTGAGCGACAATCTGGCCATCATCCAGACGGTGGACTTCTTCACGCCCATCGTGGACGACCCCTACACCTTCGGTCAGGTGGCCGCCGCCAATTCTCTCTCGGACGTCTACGCCATGGGGGGGCGGGCGCTCACGGCCATGAACATCATCTGCTTCCCAGTGAAAACTCTGGAGATCTCCATTCTACACGACGTGCTTCGAGGCGGCCTTGACAAGATGATCGAGGCCGGAGTGACCCTCGTAGGCGGGCACAGCGTGGAGGACAACGACTTCAAGTACGGCCTTGCTGTAACGGGTCTCATCCATCCCGATCGGGTTCTGCTCAATCGGGGAGCAAAGCCGGGGGACCGGCTCATTCTTACGAAGGCGCTGGGGACAGGAATCGTCAGCACGGCTGTGAAAGTGGGTTCCGCCGGCGATACTCTTGTCGAACGATCTGTCCGTTCCATGTCGACGCTGAACCGCAAGGCCGCTGAGCTGATGACGGCAATGCCGGGTGTGCATGCCTGTACAGACGTGACAGGTTTTGGATTGTTAGGGCACGCCTCTGAGATGGTCGAGGGAAGCGGCGTGGGGCTTCACGTGTTCGCCTCGGCGGTCCCCGTCTTCAAGGGGATCCGCGAACTGGTGGAAGACGACATCATACCGGGAGGCTTGCAACGTAACCGTGACTACCGTGCACCCATGGTGGATA
>DATJPI010000034.1:0-5376 GCA_035506495.1 Syntrophales bacterium | reverse complement strand
GTGGCCGAGGTGGCCAGGATGTCCGCCCCGTAGTCGATGGGCCGCACGAGACCCACTCCGACCGTGTTGTCCACGATGAAGGGAACTTCCGCGTCGTGGGCAATCTTCGCGATGGCTTCAAAGTCGGGCACGTCGAGCTTGGGATTGCCGATCGTCTCGGCGTAGACGGCCCGGGTCTTATTGGTGATGGCATTCTTGAACTCCTCCGGTTTTCCAGAGTCGACGAATTTCACGGTCCTGCCCAGTTTGGGAAGCGTGTAGTGGAAAAGCTGATAGGTCCCGCCGTACAGGTTGTTCCCCGCTACGATTTCATCGCCCAACCCCGTTACGGCGAGCACCGAGTAAGTGATGGCCGCCTGCCCGGAAGAGACTCCCAGGGCTCCCGTCCCCCCCTCTATGGCGGCGATCCTCCGTTCGAAAACGTCCGTCGTGGGGTTCATGATCCGGGTGTAGATGTTGCCGAACTCCTTCAAGGCAAAAAGGCTTGCTGCGTGCTCCGTATCGCGAAATACATAGGACGAGGTCTGGTAGATCGGGACAGCCCTCGCCCCCGTCGTTGGATCGGGCGTTTCCTGACCCGCGTGAACGACGATGGTATCCAATCTTCTGTCTGACATGACTCCTCCTCTTTGTCGCTAAGAAAAGAAAACCCACTGACCGATTCGATATTTCAGGCAAGTGGGTTGTCACGTAACTATGCGGTTACCGTCACATGAGGGAACCCTCCATACAGCCCGTACAACAGCAGATGGATCCGAACATGACCATAAGCCCGCCGCATCCTCCTCCCCTGTGATGTTCTTTCTTCATCAGTGACCTCTCCGTCATATACTGTATTCGGCAGTGGATCCGGCCCTGAACCGGTGTTTCTCAACCATTCTTTCGAGTGTCATGGCCTCGAGGGTCTTCAGGAAATTCTGCGATGCCTCGCACCACACATCCCGCGTGATACACAAGGGAGATCTCTCGCAGGCCGAAGGTGTTTCGACACAATCCACAAGGCATAACGATCCTTCCAGTACCTGCATGATGTCTTTCAAGGAAATCTCGGAAGGTTTTTTTGCCAGTTTGTATCCCCCGTGGGCGCCACGAATGGAATAAACCAGTCCAACCGCCTTGAGGGGATTGATCAGATTCCAAAGGTACTTCTCCGATATCCCCTGACGCCGGGCAATATCCTTCAAAAGTACTGGCGCCTCCCCGTTGTGGAGGGCCAGATCCAGCATCAGTCTTACGCCGTACCGGCCTTTAGTGGACATCTTCATGGAACGCCGCAAATGACTCTATAATGTCTATCATTATTGTGGAGATTAATTCATTATCCCTGAATTGTCAAGATTATTTTATTCCTTCGATGGCTCCGGGTGCATAAGCCGTTGATACAGCGAATCCCGGATGGGATGCATCAGCCTCACTGTATCAGGTTCACCTCTTCGTGGCCGCATCCGGGTTGACGATATTGGGCAGGATTTTTCCACCGAGACCTTCCTTCAGGTTGAGTGCCGCCTGGGCAGCCATGGCGGTGCGGCTCTCGAGGGTGGCGCTTCCGATGTGGGGCGTGAGCACGGCGTTGTGCAGATCGGCAAGCCCTGGCGTAAGGGCCGGTTCATTTTCGTAGACGTCGATTCCCGCACCCGCGATCCGGCCCTCGCGCAGGGCTTCCACGAGGGCCTTTTCATCGACGATGGGCCCTCTCGAGGCGTTGATCAGGTAGGCCGTCTTCTTCATCATCGCAAACTCGGCCCTGCCAATGAGATGCTTCGTATCCGGCATGAGGGGAACGTGCAGGGAAACGAAGTCGGCCGTCTTCAGAAGCGTCCGAAGGTCCGCATACTCGACGCACATGGCCCTTTCCAGCCCCGGATCCAGCCTCCGCGGGTCGAAATAGATGACGCGCATCGAGAAGCCCTTCGCCCTCTGGGCCATGGCCTGGCCGATTTTGCCCATGCCCACGAGGCCGAGAGTCTTGCCCGATACCATACGCCCCAGGAAACGCAGGGGGGCCCAGTACTTGAACTCCCCCGCCCGGGTCCTGTGGTCCGCCTCGACAATGCGCCTGGCCGTGGCGAGCATGAGACCGAAGGCCATATCCGCCGCGGCATCCGTATTGGCCCCCGGCGTGTTGCTGACCATGATCCCCTTCGATGAAGCGGCCTTGATATCGATATGATTGAAACCCGCCCCCATGCCCGCGATCACTTTGAGCATCGGCGCCCGGTCCATGAGCTTGGCATCGATCGTATCGCTCAGCATGCACAGCAGCCCCTCCCGGTCTTCGATGGCATGCAGGATGGAGGCATGCTCCATGGGGTGGTCTTCCTTGTTTGCGATCACATCAAACTGGCGGCGCAGATCGGCCATGATCTCTTCGGGCAATCGTCCTGTCACGAGGACTTTTTTCTTCATCTCGAACGCCTTTCCACCGGAGGGCCCGGTACCCTGCAAAGGAAATGATCTTCATGATACGGCAAAGAAGGATCAATTTCCAGACCTCTTGTCTTTCACCGGAAAATACAAAAAGCCCCGCTGTTCGCGGGGCTTCGGGATCCGAATTTCTGCTTCCCGCTTCAGAGATTTCTGCTGATGACGAGGCGCTGAATCTCCGAGGTTCCTTCCACGATCTGGAGAATCTTGCAGGTCTTGTAATACCGGGAAACGGCGTACTCGTTCATGAACCCGTATCCGCCATGGATCTGGAAGGCATCGCTGGCGCAGCGCTCGGCCATCTCCGAGGCGAAGAGCTTCGCGTAGGCCGCCTCCAGCGTGTGCGGCAGACCGTTATCCTTGAGCCAGGCCGCCTTCAGGTACATGTTGCGTGCAAGCTCGATGTGCATGGCCATGTCTGCGATTTTGAAAGATACGGCCTGGAAGTTGAAAATCGGCTTTCCGAACTGAACACGCTCCCTCGCGTACTTGAGCGACGCCTCGCAGCAGGCCCTCGCCAGCCCCACGCTCATGGCCGCAATCGAGATGCGCCCCGTCTCCAGGACGGCCAGATGCTGGGCGAAGCCCTTGCCTTCCTTTCCCAGGAAATAATCGCGTGGGATGCGGCAGTCCTCGAAGATGCACTCGTGTGTCGCCGAATGCGTCCAGCCCATCTTGTCGTACTTCCTGCCCAGCGTAAACCCGGCGGTGCCCTTCGGCACGACGAAGGCGTTGATGGCATCCTTCCCCGTCCCGTCCTTCGTCCGGGCCGTGATGATGACGACGGATGCGGTATCGAGCCCGATGTTCGTGATGAACTGCTTGGTGCCGTTGACGACCCAGTGTTGCCCATCGAGCACCGCTGTTGTCTGTGTTGCCCCCGCGTCGGATCCCGCTCCCGGCTCGGTCAGACCAAAGGCGCCGATCTGTCTTCCCTGCGCCATGGGAACGAGCCACCGGCGCTTCTGCTCCTCCGTGCCGAAGACGAAGAGCTCCTGGCCGACAACACAGGTCGTCACATCGAGCAGCCCCCCCAGGGTGACATCGCCGCGGGAGACTTCCTCGATGCAGAGGTGCATCCCCACCCAGTCGCCGCCGCTTCCCCCATACTCGGGCGGAAAGGGAATCCCCATCATGCCCAGAGCGGCCATGCGCCCCATGATGTCGTAGGGGTAGGCTCCCGCGGCCTCGAGATGCTCCGCACGCGGAGCGATGACCTCGTCGGCAAACTTCCGGGCCATGTCCCGGATCATCTGCTGCTCTTCCGAAAAACGAAAATCCATCTCTCCCCCTACACTTTCAGGATAACGGCCTCGCCCTGCGCAAGCCCTCCGCAGATGGAGGCCACCCCGCAGCCGCCTCCCCTGCGGCGAAGCTCGTAGGCCAGGGTCATGGCGATGCGCCCGGCACTCGCACCCACCGGGTGGCCGATGGCGATGGCGCCGCCGTTGACGTTGGTCTTTTCCTGCAGGGCCTTCCACTTGCCTTCATCGCCGCCGGCAAGGATCTTTGTCGAAACGAGAGGCATGGCGGCAAAGGCCTCGTTGATCTCGATGAGGCCCATATCCGCCAGCGTCATGCCGGCCCTTTTCAGGGCCTTCTCAATCGTGTAGGCCGGGATCTCGGCGATGCCGCGGGGCGCTGTGGCCATGGCCACGGCGGCAACCACGGTGGCAAGAGGCTCGAGCCGCCGCCTGTCCGCCTCGGCGCGTGTCATGCAGAGGATCGCCGAGGCTCCGGCACTGATCGGCGGGGCATTGCCGGCGGTAATCGTCGGGCTTCCGTAGATGGGCTTGAGTTTTGCCAGGGCCTCCATCGTGACTTCCCGTGGCGACTCGTCCTTCTCGATCACGATGGGGTTTCCGCGCTTCTGGGGGATGACGACGGGCATGAGCTCCTCGCCGATGCGGATCTTCCCATCCGCGTACGCCCTTGCACAGCGCTGCTGGCTGCGCAGGGCCCAGGCATCCTGCATCTCGCGCGTCACCCCGTGCTCCAGGGCCACCTCGCCCGCATCGCAGGCCACGGCGTTAAACCCCTTGGCCTGGTAGCCCAGCTCGTAAAGACAGTCGATGAGCTGGATGTGGCCGAGCCGGTTTCCCTTCCGGAGACCCGGTGCCAGGTGCGGAGTCCGGGGCATGTTCTCGGAGCCCACGGACATGACAACGGCGGCCTCTCCGGCCCGGATGGCACGAATGCCCAACCGAAGCGTCGTCAGCGACGAGCAGCAGGCCCTGTCGAGGCTCACGGAGATGTTTTCCGGCGGGAACCCGGCGAGCAGCGTCGCCTGCCTCGCCGGCACGTCCGTCTCCAGAGCCGTCTCGGCGGGAATGCAGCTCCCGTAATTGACCTCGTCCACTTCTTCCGGCTTGACCCCGACCCTCTGGATGACCTCCTTCATGACCATGACACCGAGATCAATGCTCGGGATGTCGGCCATGGCCGTGTCGAACCGGCTGAAGGGTGTCCGGACGGCGCTGACCATCACGATGTCGTCTTTTCCTGCCATATTCCTTCCTCCTATGAAGCCCCTTTCCTCAGTCTTCCTCTCCCCGTCGCGACGCGAAGGCTTCCGGTATTAGGTATCAGTGAGGAGAAAGACCTTGCACCTTGCACCTTGCACCTTGCACCTTGCACCTTGCACCTTGCACCTTGCACCTTGCACCTTGCACCTTGCACCTGTCACCTGTCACCTGTCGCCTTGGACCTGCCGCTTCGCGGCACTATTTCGGCGCCATACGGATGGCGCCGTCGAGGCGGATCACCTCGCCGTTGAGCATGGGGTTTTCGATGATGTGCCGGGCGAGAATAGCATACTCTTCAGGCCGTCCCAGACGCTGGGGAAAGGGTACCATCTTCCCGAGGGCCTCGCGGACTGCCTCGGGCAGAAGCGCCAGCATGGGCGTGTTGAAAAGCCCCGGGGCGATCGTCATGACGCGCACCCCGTACTCG
>DATJPI010000033.1:0-27545 GCA_035506495.1 Syntrophales bacterium | reverse complement strand
CTGTAATCCCTGGCGATCTTGAGGCGCTTCGTGAAGGGCACGTAGTAATCCCCCGAGCGGGTGAGAAACGCCCGGTACCCCTCGCGCTTGTTCAGGTTGTCATGGAGTTTCTTCGCGATCTTAAGGACGACATCCTTCTCGCGGGTGCCCATCTTCCCGATGGCGCCAGGGTCTTCACCCCCGTGCCCAGCGTCGATGACTACGATCCGGGCCTTCTGCAGCTTCTTGACCTCCTGCCGGCTGAGGCTTTCCTTCTCCTCCACTTCCGGGAACTGCAGGTCGATGACGATGCGGTTGGGCTTGTCGAGAAACTTCTTGAGCTTGAAGACCTTCGCCTCCATGTCCTGCGTCAGGGTCAACTCGATGCGGACGCTCTCGTCGGGCAGCTGTATCACATCGATCTTCTCAATCCCCGGCTTGTTGAGAAAGCTCTGGAGCGGCACGTCCTCGACCAGGTCCGCATTCTTCACCGTGAGGGTGATCCGGCGGCCGTCCTTCGCCACAGTGTAGGTCGGCTCGGCGCTCGTGTCGATGACGACCCTTGTGTAGTCCGGGGCAGCCCAGTGGCGGATGTTGGAGACATAGATGAGCCCGAAGGCAGGGGTAGCCAGAAACCCCGTCAGGAGAGCGATTGCGGGCAGGATCCTGCTGATGAGTTTGGTCATGTTGAAACCGACACGCCTCAACCGTGCTGAATCTATCAGATTTGCGACGATTCCACAACGCCGGGATTCACAATATCTATTGACAGAATTTCCCCAAAGTGCCATGTACACAGGCGATTTTCATGGGAGCCGCTTATGCTGATCCGGGATTTGTTCGGCAAAAAGAAGAAAACGCTTTCCTTCGAGGTCTTCCCGCCCGTGCGGGAGGGAAACCTGGAGAGCCTCTTCCAGACGATCTCCGAACTCAAAGAACTCAAGCCCGACTTCATCTCCGTGACCTACGGCGCCGGCGGTGGAACGCGGGACAAGACGATCGAGATTGCCTCGCGCGTGAAGAAAGAGTTTGACAGCGAGCCCCTCGCCCACCTCACCTGCGTCGGCTCAACCCGGGAGGACATCGCCCGGATCATCGACGACATGAAGCAGCAGCACATCGAGAACATCCTGGCCCTGCGGGGCGACCCGCCCAAGGGAGATGAAAAATTCGTGAGGCCCGCGGGAGGCTTCGGGTTCGCCAATGAGCTCGTGGCGTTCATCAAGGATCGCAACGGATTCTCCGTCGGCGTGGCGGGCTACCCCGAAGGGCATCCGGAGGCGTCGAGCTTCGATGACGACCTGAAGAACCTGAAGAACAAGGTCTCCGCCGGAGCCGATTTCATCATCACGCAGCTCTTTTTCAACAACGACGATTTTTACAGGTTCCGGGACCGTGTGATGGCATTAAAGATCAACGTGCCGATCATCCCCGGCATTTTCCCGATCCTCAACTACAAGCAGGTCCTGCGCATCACGGAACTCTGCGGTGCGAAGATCCCCACGGCACTGGGAGAGAAGCTCTGCTGGCTCAAGGACAAGCCCGAGGATGTGGAGAAATACGGAATCGATTACGCCCAGAGGCAGGCATACGACCTCATCCGCAACGAGGTGCGCGGCCTTCACATCTGCACGATGAACCACAGCCGCGCGGCGCGAAAGATCGTCCGGGAACTGGGTCTGTAAAATAGAGGTGGATTTTTTCGCACCCGACAGTATAATGTGCTCAGCCTGCCCGGAGCTGAAGTCCCGGGCAGTGCCAGTCTTAGCGCAGAAGAAATGCGGGCGGTTAGCTCAGTAGGATAGAGCGTTGGTCTCCGGAACCAAAGGTCCTGGGTTCGAGCCCCAGATCGCCCGCCATGAATAGCAACGGGTCAGGAATACCTGACCCGTTATTTTTTACCTTTTGCAAGTTTACAAAACAAAGGCAGAGTTAACCGGCTCCGCCTCAACTTTCCTTCATTCTCGCTGAATTGTCTCCCTCAGCAGCAATACTCGAAGCAACTTCCTTCGATGAAGTAGAACTGCTCACCCGTTTGATGCTCCATCTCCTTTAGAGTCTTTCTTAGCATGCGGTCTCGCTTCGTGTTGCGCTTTATCAGCGTTTGCCCTTGCCCTGTGAGGGTCTTTCGTTGCTTTCCGGTCTTCATCATTTACACCCCCATTCATAACCATTCTCATTTTGGTAATATACAAACCTGTCAAGGGGATCCTGGGAAAGATGGAGTCCGGAGCCGCCCCGGCCATAGAGTGTCATCGAGGGGTAGGACCCTTGAGCAGAAAGCAGCCGGAATTGTCTTATGATACGAGACCGCCAGCTTCTCAAAAATGAACCAGGTTATAGTCTCGCGATATCCGGGCGAAAAGAATAACATCATCATCCGTAAAGGTTCGTGAGGTTTTGAAGGTGTCTCCTATCTGAAGGCCCTCAGCGGCGCGTTTTCTGAAATCTACCATTTTTCATACCCTCTATACAGGTGCTTCGGGCAGGGGCCCGATCAAGCTAGCCCGCATTTCTATCTTTTCGTTTCTTCTCGGTGATCTTCTTCACCAGCTCATTCAAATTGGCGGGTGGGGGAATGTAGTCGTCTCGCTTGACCAGAGCGATGGCATTGGTGGGACAGGTGGATACACAGAGTCCGCAACCGATGCAGGCCGCCGCATCGAAGTCGGCGACGTCTTCGTGCATGTGAAAGGCACCCATGGGGCACCGTTCCTCGCAGACCCCGCATCCGATACACGACTCTGCATCGAAATCGGCCCGGTAGCTTGATTTTGCGAGGGCTTCCTTCCTGTTGTGCTTCGTGATCATCATCAGCAAATGACAGCAGCACGGGCAGCAGTTGCACATGAAGAGGAGTTTTTCCGCATTGTTGCTTCCCGTATGCACGAGTCCGGCTTCCTCCGACCGTTTCAGAACCTCCCGCGCTTCCTCCAGGGGAATGATTTTCGCCATGCCCCGCTCCGCCAGAAACCAGGCGGCGCCGTCGAAGCAGAGGCAAACGTCCAGCGGTTTCCCGCAGTTCCTTGCCAGAATACGGCAGGGGCAGTTGGCCACGGCAACGACTTCATTCTTCTCCATCATCCGTGAGGCTACTTCATACGGCAGGATTTCGATTTCTTCGGAGATTGCGCTCTCCGCCGGGAAAATCCGGTTCCAGGGCGGATCTGCCGAGGCAAGCTCTGCGGCCATGTCCTGCATGTAGTACGCATGCCATAATTGAGTAAGGCGATCCCGCGTCGGCTCATCCAGCCCCTTCATGACCGGATACTCGAACAGCCCGGGATAGTTCGGCAACAGCGCATACGCATACTCGCCATCCACTATCTTGGCAAGGACAGAGCCGCGATCGGCCATGGCTTCCAACTTTCGCAAAATTTCATCGGGCTCGATACCGGCCTTTTTCGCCACTTCGCTTGCCTTCTGCAGCTTGAATTCCAGCAGGGTCGCGAGCTCGACCTCATCCGAATGGAAGAGAATCTTGAGTATTTCCAGGAATTCCTCACTCCTGGGTGCGCCGATGGGATGCGCATCGAGTTTTTTCTGAAGCTTGTGATAGTGATGCATGGCTACTTCCCTCCGTTACTCGGAAGCTATTTTCTTTCCGGCAGTTCGTGGCGAACAGGATTGGATGATCGACAGGCTTGTTGCCGGCGCTTTGAACTTGTGCAAAATACCGCCCAGGATCTTCTTGAAGGCATCCACTTCCGCAGGCGAACAGTCCTTCTTGATCTCCTCGTTGATGCGCTTGATGACGATCAGCGCCCCGGCCGCTTCCTTGCGACCGGCCGGCGTCAACAGGATCGAAATCGCCCTCCGGTTTTCAGGGTCAATCTGACGTTTTACAAGTCCGGCTTTCTCGAGCCGATCCACCAGCCGCGTCATCGCCGATTTGTCGACCGCGATCATCTGCCCCAATTCCGACATGTATCGCCGATCCTTCTCCTTGAGAAGGAACAGGATTGCAGCCTGGGCAAGAGTCACCTTTCCGCCCTTGTCTGCGAGAGTTCTGTTTGTATGATCTTTCAAGGCTTGCTGGGCGATGGAAAGAAGAAGATCAGGCGGTCATCGTTACCCATATTGTTTCCGCACAAGGGCTTATGCTTGCGACTGGTCAACTTTATATCAAGCCCTTTTGGCATACCGTGGACACTCTCGTCTTGAAATCTGTGAACAAATCTGATTTGGTGTCATTGCTTGCTTACAGAGAGATTCGAACGTTCCCTGGAGAAGACGGCTTTATTGTTTTCATTCCAAGATAAAGAAAGGGGAAACATGAAGAGGCTGATCTATTCAACGCAATTATCCATTCTGTTCTTATCCATTCTATTCATCCTTGCTTGCGGCGGCTCAGGAGGGGGGAGCGGTGATAGTCCTGCACCCCCTGCACCTGCATTCACCACTGCAGATTTGGCGGGATTGTCAAATACCGTAGGTGTCAGTACGGGCGGCACGAATCAGGGAATCATGGCCGGTAATGCAACCCTCTCCTCTTCCGGCATTGTGACTTCCGGTTCTTATACTCATAGCGCGGGAGCAAATGCCACGCTGACCGGCGGTTCACTGTCGCTCGATAATCAAGGCCTTATCAGCGGCGTCATGAACACGAATGTCGGTATCACAAGCACGCTACTGCATGGTAAGCTCAACGCATCAAAAAGCTTTGGCACTTTTGTCGCTTCGACTAATTTCGGCGAATACGATCTCGTGACATTCATCAAATCGGGGGGTTCCTTTACATCAGCCGATTTGCCCGGCACTTGGCACGTATGTGAAATCAGCAGTGGGGGTTCCCTTGAAAACGTCTATTACGGGACATTGATTGTATACAGTGGCGGTAGTTTTGCAGCCTCCAGAAGCAATGGGACCGTAAGTATAAATTCTTATGGCATCTTTACTGGATCAGGAAACGTAATACCGAGTGGTACATTGAGCATTAACGGCGCAATGGATTCATCCAAAGAATTCGGAATCTTTTACACCGTCTACAGTTCCGGCGAATATTCTATTTCGATTGCGATAAAGGAGACAGGCGTATTTTCTCTCTCCGATCTCGCCGGCACATGGCATTTCACTCTGGCGAGCAATGGTGCCAGCGAAGGCATCTCCTATGGCACGATTCAACTTGATTCAGCAGGACAGGTTCGTGGAGGATATTATAAGGCATCAGGCGGAAATGTGACATTGTCGGGCGGCTCTGTATCGATATCGACAGCGGGTGTTTTGTCCGGGATTATTAACGCTTCTGATGGAGTAACATTCACTCTTCTTTACGGGAAAATGAACCTATCAAAGAACATGATGTCAACCGCTGGATATTCAAACACGGGTGGCAGGGACTTCATCATAGCGCATAAAGAAAGCTGATGAGCCATGCAGATTCATAATGGCCCATAATCCTCCTTCCCATACTCCCATCAGGAAGAAGAAATTCTTATCCACGATTGTTTTCATATGAATCGTTTCCTCACATACGCTGTTCTATTCCTTTGGCTGGCCCTCACTTTCGCATGCGCCCGGTTGCCGGAATATGCCCAGCCGAGAATTGTTCAGGCGCATGAACAGCGAGAGACACTCGTGGCGGGTTTTCCCTACAGGCCATTGACTCAGGATGATTTTCGCGCAGCCTCCGTATCGGAGCAACTCAAGGAGCATGCAGAACGAATTAACGCGCACTCGACCATCCGAATCCGTGTGACCGCCGATTCAAGCTTCAGAATCACGAGCGGGGATTTCAACGGCCAGAGTTATTTCTTCGGCAGTATTGTGCATCTGGCCTTTGAAGCCGTCATGCTGCCGGATCGATCCTGGTGGAACCCCAACATTCCGGCTAACAGGAGGGACTATGTGCTGCAGCATGAACAAATCCACTTTGCGCTTACAGAGCTTGCGGCGCGGCAACTGACAAGCGACACCCATCAATGGGCATCGGATGTCCTGGTGATAGAGCTGACGCCTCAAGCGGTGCTTGTGGAATTGTCCCGGCAGATCAATGACAGGATCAACGCCGCCATGCAGGCCAGCTTAAAGCGACAGGCGAAGTTCGATGAGGACACGTCCATGTCTTACAATCCGAAGTGGCAGAACTGGTGGTCGTGGACGGTAGAAGAAGAACTCAAAAAGAGTCATCGAAACTGAGGAGGGTATCTAGAAAGATCCTGAAGCAGTTTGAGCTCAGGGATATCAAGCCCAAGTCCAAGACACTTCCCCGAAGCGCCAACGTGCAGCCCACATATGGAAGCCATGGATTTGGGCTGAGTTCTAACTGAATATGTGCTACAGGCTCTTAGGAACAGGCCAAACTGAATCTACCTGATATAGAAGATATGAAAAAGATATATAAACAGTTAATATGGATTTTAGGCATTTTAGCCCTTCTGACATGTACTGTCGTAATAACCGTTTTCTTCATCGGCAGCTGGCTTCACAATGATGACAGTCTTGTAAAGGCGGACGCTATCATCGTATTGGGTGGAAACTCCTCGAGGGCGTATCATGCTGCTGATCTATACCTTCAGGGATATGCGCCTTATATTTTCCTAAGCGTACCTATCAGAACGAATACCGAAATGCTCCTTGATCACTCAGACATATTTATGCCTCGAGAAGAAGAGATCAATAAGCAGGTACTCCTGAAGAAGGGTGTTCCAGCCATCCGTATAAAGACTCTTGCTCAGACTGTAGTCAGTACTGCCGATGAGGCGGAAGAGGTGATGAAAATCACAAAATCAGATAATTGCCGCATGATTGTTGTCACTTCTCCGTATCATGTAAGAAGAGCTAAAATGATCTTCCACGATCATGTTAACGGGTGCGACATTCGAGTTGTGGGGTCTTCTTATGAGCCCTATCCCTCGAAATGGTGGCAAGATAAAGAACTGGCTCGGAATATAATATTGGAAATCCATAAGATACTTTTTTATGAATTGGGAGGCAGATTTCACCACAAAGCCAATGGCCGTCAGGCAATCGGTTATCAAGAAAGATAAGGAAGAGAGATACAAAACCTTTTGTAAAGATTGCATTCTGTAATGCGCAGTACAGCGATCGGACACTGAGCAGCAGGTCTTAATCGGCAATCAGTCGCTCCGTAACCGTATATATAAGAGTTATTAAATGAAACCGGGTGAAAGAATGTTCTTTCACCCGGTTTTTTATCTGATCAGCTCCTATTCGCGATTTCAAGAAATGGATCACTTGGCAGTAAGGGTGCTATTCTCTGTCTTCGGGTACAAGCTTTGTAGGTGATCCAGATGCGCCTTTTCGTGGCATATATCTTGCTGCTAATCAAAAATCATTCCTGAAATGATCTTATGAAAAACAAGGGGACTGCAATGCGATACTTGGCAATCAAATACAAAAATAACCAAGAGGATATCGTACCTGCCACGCTGCTGGATCGACTGATCACATCCTGTTCGATAAAGCAGTTTTACCGCCCATCGGAGCAAAGATGGGTTATCCTCGGCATGGATAAAACAAGGGGAATGGGCGGCACGTATGAGGGAATCGAGCGAAGATGGCTCAGTCCTGAAGTGAAGACGATCAAGGTCACCGATCATGCATCTTTGACTTTATAGAAAAGTCATTTGCACTGTTTAACGGGGGCAGTTTTCATACTGACATTTGCAAGCCGTAACCGCAATTCTCATTGTTCCCTTCCTTGCTCGAAATCCAGACTTATTCTCGTTAGAATGTTTGCTCAGGCGCCAGGACATCCCGCCTTGCGCGATGGAGAGCAACTTGCATAACTCTTGAGAATAACTTGCATAACGAGCGGCTACAATCCACTTCAACAGGAGTGTATACGCCATGACCAGTCCCCGTCGACGTTTCCGGGCAGCTTTTGTTGCACTGACTATCTTCATCATCCCCGCGGCTGCGACCGCTCAGACCGCGCTTGATTCGATGCTCAGTCCCTACCTGAGTCGATACGAGCTGCCGGCCCTTGCCGCGGCGGTTGTCAAAGGCGGGAACATCATCGCATCGGGTGCTGTAGGTACGCGAAGGGCGGGTGTAAAGATTCCCGTGACGATGGGTGACCGGTTCCACCTCGGCTCGGACACGAAGGCCATGACAGCCCTGCTGGCAGCAATGCTGGTGGAGGAAGGAAAGCTTCGATGGGACGCAACCCTGGGTGCAGCCTTTCCCGAGATTGCCGACAAGATGGACCCCGGGCTGCGGCGCGTCACGCTGGAGCAGCTTCTTTCCCATACGAGCGGGATCCCGAGCGACAACGAAGACATCGTAAAGGTTTACCGGGAAGCAATCTTCCAGGAGGGAAACCTCGATGAAATGCGATACTGGATCGTCCAGGAGTGGAGCAAGCGGCCCCTGGAGTCCGACCCGGGGACGAAATTCGCCTATTCGAACATGGGATATACCATCGCAGGCGCCATGATCGAGCGGGCCGGGAAGAAGACCTGGGACGAGATGATCACGGAACGGATCTTCCTTCCCCTGCGTTTGCGGACCGCCGGCCTGGGGCCGCAGTCCTCTCTCGGCAGGATCGATGCGCCTCTCGGCCATGCCTTGGACGACGGCAAGGTGAAGGCCATGTTGGCAGGGCCCAACGGGGACGTCCCCGCGATGATCGGGCCTGCCGGCATTGCACACATGTCTGTCCTCGATTTTGCGAACTGGGCAGGATGGAATGCCGGCGAGGGTAAGCGCCCCCCGGCCCTCGTCAAACCGGAGACGATGCGCAAGCTTCACACACCGGTCATCTCGATGCCGGAAAAGAAGGATGCCGCACCGGGAACACCGCCGGGCGGGAGGTATGCCCTGGGGTGGGGCGAGCTGACCATGGATTGGGCCCCGTACCCCCTGCTCTATCACGGCGGATCCAATAACATGAACCTGGCCCATATCTGGCTTGATACCAAGCGCGACTTTGCGATTGTCGTCGTCAGCAACATCGGCGGGCCAAAGGCAAGCGCGGCCTTTTATGCCCTGGCGAAGGAGTTGTACATGAAATTCGCGAAGAATTGACCGGACAGCGACCCTGCGATGAGACAGGTAGCATAAGGGACGCCCTTTACATTTTTATTTTTCTGATCCGCCTATCGGCAGATCACAGAACCCTGCTCTGCGAAGATAAAAATGCAAAAAAGGAAAGGACGTCCCCTGACTCTCTCCGATCGTACGAGAGTCACCGGCCGGTCGAGAGGAAAAACATTGCAATGCAAAGCCTCTTTCCTTATAAAGCAATTATGCCGATTCGAAAGATGCCGCAGCGTTTTTTAACGGCGGATCCATGATCGCACAGCCTGAGCGTCGATTTGATTGGATCTGTGCTGGGTAAGGGAATATGGAGCAGTTGGACAGAGAGATGCGTTCTATCCTGATCATTGACGATGATCCGGACAGGATGAGCAACGTAGAAAGGGAACTGGCGCGCGGCGGCTATAAACGGATCCGGCGCGAAAGAGAAATCATCAAAGCGGTTGATTTCTTTGAAAAAGGGGAACAATACGATATCGTCTTTCTCGGTTTCCCTCCTGCGAAGGCCAGCCGAATTTACGTCTTGCTCGATTTCATCAAGCACAAAAGCCCCCACACGGCTTGCTTCTGCATCTGCGCCCCGCACGATGCCGGAGTGGAAGGGGAATGCCTGAAGCGCGGCGCAACGGGATGGATGACCGCGCCGCTTCGCGAGGGACAGATCGCCCTGGCCCTTTCAAAACTCTCCAGCCCCGAACGCGTTCTTGCCTCGACTCGCGAGTCGGTCCTGGAGCCGACCCGCGAACCGCCCCGCGGATCGATTCGCGTTCTGATCCTGGAAGACGACCCGGTCAGCGGATCGTTGATCGCAAAGTATCTGGAGCCATACGGGGAATGCGACATCTTCCGCGATGGCAGAAGCGCCATCGATGCCTTTCGCAAGGCGATCTGGGGCAAGAGTTACCACCTCGTCATTCTGGACATCATGGTTCCCGACATTCACGGGCGGGACGTGTTGAGGATGATCCGCGAGGCGGAGCGGAAGAAAGGCATCTCAAATGAGGCGAGAGCCAGGATCATCATGACGACGGCCTTGAGCGATGCGGGAAACATTATCGAATCCTTCAAGGCAGCGTGTGATTCGTATCTGATCAAGCCCATCGAAAAGGGAAAGCTGATCGGCGAGATCCAATCCCTGGGCCTTCTGCAGTACCTCGATACCTAGGAACCCGCGTTCCCACCGCTCCGTCCCCTGCATAAACCCATTCCGAAAACGGCTTCTCATCACACGGTTCGCAAAATTGGGGGTCAGGTCCTGCAATCACACATCCGGGGGGTCCAAACTTTCCGCTTGCATGTCTGATCATCTGATGATACCATCTTTGCACCAGAGATTGCCTTCTCTGTCATCTACCTTCTTTTCTTAACGAGGCCCTTGGTTCCCCCCCTCTCCCTCCTGCCAAGGGCCTTGTCATGTCTGTCACTGGCCAGATTTGCGGCCCCGGCGTCACATCGCGGACCGTCATCCTGGCGCCTTCACAATCCAATTCTCCTGTCACATGCCTGACTTCACCCGCAAGAATCAAAGTTTCTATTTCTCTCCCAACAGGGATGATTGTAATATAGAGAAAACAACCGTGAGCGGCATCCCCCGTTGGAAGATGTCATTCCCATGAAAAAACAAATTTTGCTCATCACCCCGGAGAATCGAGAAATTCATTCCTATCGCAAAAAACAGTTCAACAACTTCATTCAACTCACCATGCCCTATCTGTCCGGTTTCATTGATGAACGGAACTACGACATCACCCTGATCGACGAATACAACCAGACCATTCCCTATGGGCAGAAATTTGATCTGGTGGCAATCACGGTCAATACGCCCAATGCCAACCACTGCTATGGGATCTCCCGAAGGTTCAGACAAAACGGGGCAAAGGTTGTGATGGGCGGGCCTCATGTGACTCTGATGCCGGACGAGGCCATGCAATACTGCGACTATCTGATTGCCGGCGAGGCCGAGGAGAGCTGGCCGCAATTCCTGGAGGCCTTCTATCATGGAAACGCACAAAGCCGCTATTCATGCAAGCAGCCTCCGACGTTGCAGAGACTGCCCATTGCGAGAAGAGATTTGATCAAACGCCGCAAATATACCAAAGGCGCCGTCTTTGCCAGCCGGGGGTGTCCCTACAACTGTCGCTATTGCAATCTCAAACAGATCTATTGCCCCTCATTCAGAATGAGGCCGATTCCTGAAGTGATTCGAGACATCCAGACGATCGAAGAAGACTATTTTGTCTTTTGGGATGACAACTTTTTTGGCAACATCGACTATGCCAGACAACTGATGCTCGAGCTCAAACCCCTGAGAAAGAAATGGGCGGCACAAGTGACGATCGACCGATGTGAAGACGAGGAGCTGCTCGGTCTTGCTAAAGAATCGGGCTGCTTGTATTTCTTTATCGGACTGGAGTCCTTCTCCGTCAACAGTCTGGCCAGCATGAATAAGGAGATCAACCATGTGGCGGCCTATGGTCGCATCATTCAATTGATCCACCGATGCGGTATTTCCGTCTGGGCGGGAATCATCTTCGGATTCGACACGGATGACCGGGACGTCTTCAGGAACACTTTGATCGCCAGCGAAAAAGTAGGTATCGACGGGGTGACTCCGAGCATCTTGACTCCGTTGCCAGGGACCCCCCTGTTCGATGAGTGGAGAAAGGAAGGCAGATTACTCTATTCTGACTGGACCTACTACAACGGGAAAACGCGGGTCTCCTTTCAGCCGAAACAGATGACGGCGGAGGAACTCTATCAAGGATATACGTGGTTCCGAAATCGTTTTTATTCGTTTCGCTCGATCCTGAAACGAATAATGATTTCAAGGACGAATGTCATACACAATCTATTGATTAACATTGGCTATAAGTTGTCCTTATAGGCGAGTCCGTTCACATCGTTGAAATGGAGGGGCAGGTTGCAGCCTACATTTTCCAGATCGCAGGAAGGAGGATCGAAATGAAAAATAATCCCGTCGGCTGGTTCGAGATCTATGTGCAGGATCTCGATCGCGCGAAGAAGTTTTACGAATCCGTCTTTCAACTGAAGCTGGAGACACTGAATACCCCGGGAATGGACATATGGGCCTTTCCGATGGACATGAGCCGCTGGGGTGCCGGCGGAGCCCTGGTCAAAATGGAGGGTGTCCCCTCCGGCGGCAACAGTGTCCTGGTTTACTTCAGCTGCACAGACTGTGCGATTGAAGAAAGCCGCGCCGCAAAATTCGGGGGACGCATCCAGAAAAGCAAGACCTCCATCGGCCCGTATGGATTCATCTCACTGGTTTATGACACGGAAGGGAACATGGTGGGTCTGCATTCCGTGCAATAGACATCGACAATGCGATTACTTGCTTCAGGGCTTCTCCTGCAAATAACGATATGCGTCATGAATCGTTAGAGGCAATTGATGGGGATCTGTGATTCAATCCTTGACATCGATTTTTCGATACACTACAAAATGAAAAACATCGTCCCGTTGAACTCCATCCAATGAACCGGCTTAGACATCTCGGGGAACTTGAGTGAACCATAAACCGTGTTTTACTTGATGAATGCGGGTTTTTATATTGATCGAATCCAGAAAGGGGGAACCCGATGGAAAAGACACATTTCAAGCGCGCCCTACGAGTGTGCTCACTCTTTATCGCTATCCCGTTTTTGTTTGGTCTCACCCTGGTAAATATCGCTATGGGATTTAACGAGGCGGATCTCCAAAAGCTAAAATCAACGAATCAGTGCCCGGGCTGTAACCTGACGGGTATTGTTCTGCTGGCGCCCAAAATGCCCAGCGCAAAACTGGCCGGCGCAAATATCTCGAGCGCAAGCATTTCAAACTCCATCCTGACCGACGCGGATTTCTCCGGCGCCAATCTGGCTTATATCAACTTGACCAGTGCGGATCTCACCGGCGCCAATCTGTCGAATACGGACCTGCGCGTTGCAAACCTGACGAGTGCAATGCTTCAGAAGGCAAACCTCTCCAAGGCGAACCTTGCAGGCGCAGCCCTGTTCGACGCAGACTTGAAGGGCGCCAACCTGGACGGTGCAAACCTCACCGGCGCCTTCCTGGCCGGGGCGACTTGGATCGACGGGAAAAAATGCAAGGAAGGATCGAAAGGGGAGTGCAAGAAATAGTCAGGTGACCCTGTCTTGCTCCCTATCATTCCCCGCCCCGTGGCCGCTTGTGGCTGTCGAGAAACTCCGGCGGTTTCTTTCGCACCCATCGGACGAACTTGCGGATCTCGGGGTGAGCGCGCATCGTCTCGGGGGTGCCATACTCGCAAGCAAGCTCTTTAGGCGTAAAAACACTATGGATCTTGCGGTGGCAGACGACATGAATGACCTCTGTCGTTCGGCCGCCTTTCGACTTCGGCAGCCAGTGGTGGCGATCAACGCTGGGCCCCTTAATGATAGGTCTGCCGCAAACGGGACAAGGTTCCTGTCCGCTTCTATCCCCGGATTTCATGGGTCCCTTCACCGCCCGCTACGCCCTCAATGCATCGACGACTTCCGCAAGGGAAGTCTCTGTCCCCACGTTACCAGGAAAGACGATATAGGGAAGCCCCGGAAACCGGGAACCGGAAACCAGGCTCCACACGGGCACGCCAGGGAGGATCTGGCCCCGTACGACGGCCCGCTTCACGTCGAGGGCCCTGGCCGCAACATCGTGGGAGGTGATCCCGCCTTTTGCAAGGACATAGCGAGGAACGGCCGGGATGTTCCGCACGATCTCGACGATACCGTCCGCCACCCGGGCCTGGATGGCAAGGCTCTCCCCGGAGGTTTCTCCCGTTACCAGATCCCGACTTGTGTAGATGACCGTGTTTTGCCCTCCGGCCAATCTGCGACCGGCCTCGCCGGCCACTCGCGAAATTTCTTCCCGCCCCGCCACCGACAGGAGCTTTGAGACCCGGATCTCGATTGCCCGGATATCCGGCCTTGCGACAAGGTTGGAGAGCTGACGAGAGGACATGGGGACAAAAGAACCGACGACGACAAGACCGCCGCCTCGTCCGGGAAAGTCAAAATCACGTGCCTTAAGAAGCGGGCGGGGTTCCTGGCCGAAGAGCGCCGGGATGATTGCGGCGGCGGTCCGAAACAGAAAGGACTTCCCCTGCCCCATCGCATCGAGCAGGGCCAGCGCGACGACGTCGAGGTCCCGCCGGTCGCAGCCGTTGACAATGCAGAAGCTGCCGTCCGGGCAATCCAGGAGCCCCGCAAGGACCGCCTGCGGCCCCCCCTCACGAATCCGCTGAATGGGGATGGAACAGATCTCCTCCCGGGTCGTTGTTTCGCCTGTTTTTTCAACGATGTAATCCTTCAGGTTCGATGACCTGAAGCCGAAGAAGGGATCTTTTGCGTAGGGAGTTTCGGCGGCCGGCACCAATTGCTCCCCTTCCCGCACATAGTGCACGTCGTCGATCGTAAAGCGGCCCCCCTCGAAAAAAGCCGGGGCACACACCCTCACGGCACGCTCGAGGCCGAACTCCTCAACGAGCGCCTCGACCTCGGCCCGGAAATGCCCCCGGAGTGTGGAGTCGCTCCGGCTGATGACCATGAAACGACGGCTGGCCGAAGAAGCCGCCGTCCGGAGGTTTCGCGCGATTTCGCGATTGAGCAGGGAAGCCTCGCGCACAGGGAGGCTCCTGGAATTGGTCAGGATGAAAAAGACGGGGCTGCACTCGAATTCCTCGCGCAGCAGATCCGGCGACCAGGCCGTCAAGAGGGGGATATCGTGCACGGTCTGGCAGCCCGTCGGGTCGTCATCCATGACGACGAGAGTGGTGTTGATCTTCGCAAAGGCTTTTTTGATTCCGGGAAGGAGGTTCTCTGCCCAGGGAGGCGGGAGTCGGCGAATGGTTTCGCTGTAGGACAGTCGCATCTGTTTTCTACCCTTCCGCCGCTAACGCACTCAGGCACTTCCGCACTCAAGCACTTACTGATCTTCGATTGCGATCACCCTTGCCGGGGCACCGTCGCCGCCCTCGATCTTGAGCGGAAGCGCTATGATCTTCACTTTCGGTTTCTCGATCTGCTCGAGGTTACAGAGGCCCTCGACCACGACAATCCCCCCGCCGAGAAGGATCCGGTGGATTTCCTGAAGCTCCGCCATATTGTTGACATTCGACACGGAAAGCGGCTCAACGCCGATGAGATTCACCTTTCTCTCCACGCACCAGAGAGCGAGATCCCTGCTGATTCGCGGAAGGGCATCCCGGTAGGGAGGCGTGCCCAAGAACCGGTGCCAGCCCGTCCGGAATAAAAGGCCCTCGCCAGCGGTTAATTTGTCTTCTACATCCTTCAGGTGATCGATCCCGATCATCATGCTGTCCGTGACTGCCGGCGCATCGATCAACCACGCATCCACAATAAACCGCTCGGGTGGGATCCGGTCGATCGATGTATCGTTCACACCGAAGTGGAGCGGCGCGTCCATGTGTGTTCCCGCGTGGGAATACAGGTGAAGCATTCGGGCATTCCAGCCGTCTTTCTCGAGGATTTTGAAGGCCTCGAAGCTGACCCCCCGCATGCCTTCCTTCAATGAAACGGTCAGGTCAATGATTCTCATAGGTATCCCGCCACCCGCCGGGCGATCTCGCCCGTTTTTGCTTTTCCGCCCAGATCGGCCGGAAGTGCGCCCTCGGCCGTCGCCCTGTCCATGGCCTTCATGATCTGCCCCGCCGCCTCGATCTCGCCTAAGTACTCGAGCATCATGGCACCCGACCAGATCGTGCCGTAGGGATTTGCGATCCCCTTGCCCGCGATATCCGGCGCAGAGCCGTGTATCGGCTCGAACATGGAGGGGTATCGCCTCTCGGGATTGATGTTGCCGCTGCCCGCAAGCCCCAGGCTTCCCATGATCGCGCCGCCGAGGTCACTGAGGATATCGCCGAACAGGTTCGTCGTCAACACCACGTCGAAGATCTCCGGCCGCAGGACGAAACTCGCCGCCGCGTTGTCGATGTACATCTGACAGTGCTCGACATCGGGGTACTGGGCGGCCACCTCGCGGATCACCCGGTCCCAAAAGGTAAGGCTGTAAATGAGTGTGTTTGATTTCGTGATATGGTGAACTCGCTTGCGGCGCCTGCGCGCCAGCTGAAACGAAAAGTGCGCGACCCTCTCGATGCCGCGGCGGGTGAAGATGCTCGTGTCGATGGCCAGGCCGCCCTCGTCATCGGGCAGGAACTGCTTGCCTGCCTGAACGAATTCTCCCTCCACGTTTTCCCGGATCACGACAAAGTCGATGGGCGTCTCGGTCCTCAGAGGCCGGATGATCCCGGGCCAGGTCCTCACGGGACGGTAGTTCACGTATTGCATGAACCCCGTCCGCACTTTAAAGGTGTAGTCCTTTGCGGGAAGGGTGTCGTCCACATCGGGCAGACCCACGGCGCCGAAGTAAACGGCATCGAAGTTGCGCAGGATGTCGAGGCCGTCTTTCGGCATGAATTGGCCATACTTTTTATAGTGACCCGCTCCCCAATCGAAGGTTGTCGTCTCGATCGCGAATCGAAATTTTTCCGCCGCCCGCTCCAGCACTTGCAGGCCCGCCGGGATGACCTCCGGGCCCACGCCATCACCGGGGACAGCGGCAATTTTGTATGTTTTCATGGCTCCTCTTTTTACCCTCACCCCTACCCTCTCCTCTCAAGGGAGAGGGAGCCTGCAGGGAGGATCCCCCGAAAGGAGAAGGGAATATGATACCATGGGTTTCCATGGGGGATTTTATTGCGAAGAGAGTATAGGCGCAGCCATAATCCCTGTCAAAGGGATTTGGCGGGAACAACCGCCATTGTTGCATGGTTTGCAATGCCCCGATCAAAGAATGCTGGCATTCTCAGGCTGAAATCTGCTAAATAATTAGCTATCCGCTGTGAGCGAATGGGTTGATTAGCGCCGACATGGAATAAAGGAGTGTCATGAGCAATCAGCGAATACCGACCCTGGCCATCGAGGATTTCCCCGTTGTGCCTCTCGTCCTGGAAGGAGTCTCCTCGCGCTTCATCCGGGAAAACAGGATCATCCCCCTGGAATTCAAGGATAACGTCCTGAAGGTGGTCATGGCCAACCCGGACGACCGCGTGCTGGTGGACGCCCTGCGGGCAGCGCTCGATGCCGATATCCTCGTCTTCACCGGAGAAAGCCACGTTATCGATGACTACTTGTCCCGCTTCTATACCCAGGAATCGCAAGACATCGGGAAGATCATCGAGAACATCGACGAAGGCAACGTGGGAATCCTCCAAGGGGAGGCGGAGGAAGACGTGGGGCATCTCAAGGACCTCGCATCGGAAGCCCCCATCATCCGGCTAGTCAACCTTCTCATCACGCACGCTGTCGAGAGCCGAACGAGCGACATCCACATCGAGCCTTACGAGAACGAGCTGAGGGTGCGCTACAGGATCGATGGCGTCCTTCACGACATCGAGTCGATCCCCAAACGGCTCCAGGCCGCCGTCATCTCCCGCGTGAAGATCATGTCCAAGCTCAACATCGCCGAGCGGAGGCTTCCCCAGGACGGCCGCATCCGGCTCAAGGTGGGCGAGCGTGAGATCGATCTTCGTGTCTCCTCCATACCGGTCCTTTACGGTGAAAGCGTAGTCATGCGCATCCTCGACCGCAAGGGAATCATGATTGACCTGCATGGCCTGGGGTTTCCCCCGCAGACGCTTACAGCCTTCGAGCAGCTTATCGCCAAGCCCAACGGAATTCTGCTCGTGACAGGCCCCACGGGAAGCGGCAAGACGACCACCCTCTATGGGGCCCTCGACCGGATCAACTCACCCGACAAGAAGATCATCACCGTGGAGGATCCGGTGGAATACCAGATCGGCCGGATCAACCAGATCCAGGTGAAGGCCCAGATCGGCCTGACCTTCTCCAATGCGCTTCGCCACATCGTCCGCCAGGACCCCGATGTCATCATGATCGGCGAGATCCGAGACCTGGAAACGGCGGAGATCGCTGTCCAGTCGGCCCTCACGGGGCACCTCGTTTTTTCCACCCTTCATACGAACGACGCGCCCAGCGCCATCACGCGGCTTCTCGACCTCGGCGTGGAAAATTTCCTGCTGTCCTCGACGATCCGGGGCATCCTCGCCCAGCGCCTCGTACGGGTCATCTGCCCCCACTGCCGGGAGATGGACCCCTCTGCCGCGAGCGCCGAGGAATTAGCGCGCTTCGGGATCCCGGCCGGCTCCCAGCTCTACCGCGGGCGGGGTTGTGAGAAGTGCACGGGTACCGGTTACCACGGGCGCATGGGCATATTCGAGCTGCTGCTCGTCGACGATGCCATCCGCAAATTGATTCTCCGCGATGCCGACGCGAGCCAGATCCGCGAAGCGGCCCGTGCCGGCGGGATGAGGACCCTCCTCGAGGACGGCGCCGACAAGGTGCGTCAGGGCATCACCACGGCCGGGGAAGTGTTCCGCGTCACCCAGGAGGAGTAAATGCCTGTCTATTCCTACCGGGGCACGACGAGGGAAGGCGTCATTGTCGAAGGCGCCATCGAAGCCGCCGACGAGAACATGGCCCTCGAGCGCCTGAAAAGCACCGGTGTCATTCCCCTGCGCGTTGCTGCGCCCAGCGCAAAGTCCCGCTGGAGCCCGCGGCTGCGCTCGTCGCGTGCGGACCTCATCGCCTTCACCACAGAGCTCTCGGCCCTCCTCGGGGCAAAGCTTCCGCTGGATCGCAGCCTCAACATCCTCGCCGATGTCGCCGAAAGCGAGGAACTCCGGAAGGTGACGATCTCCGTCCTGCGGTCGATCCGGGAGGGGAATTCCTTTGCCGATGCGCTCCAGCGTCACAGCCGCATGTTCCCGAGGCTCTATATCAACGTGGTACGCGCGGGAGAGTCAGCGGGGGCTGTGGATATCGTCCTGAGCGAGTTGTCGGAATTTCTCGAATCCACCCAGGAACTGAGGGACCACGTCGTTTCGGCCATGATCTACCCGACGATCCTTGTGGTGACGGGTGGCCTCTCGATCATTCTTCTTCTCACTTTCGTCCTGCCCCGGTTCGCCTCCATCTTCAAGGAAATGGGCACGGCCATCCCCCTGCCCACCCAGATCGTCCTGGTCACGAGTTCCTTTCTGCAGGGTTGGTGGTGGGTCCTTCTGCTTGTCCTTATCGGCGGCGCGGCGGCCTTCCAGAACTACAGGCGCTCGCCCGAAGGGCAGCTGCGCTGGGACGCCTTCAAGCTCAAGCTCATGCAGGACGTGATCCGGAAGCTCGAAACGGCCCGATTCTGTCGGACCCTGGGCATTCTTCTGAGAAGCGGCGTGCCCCTGCTTCAAGCCCTGAACAACGCCCGGGACGTCATCGGCAACCGGGTGATCGCCCGCTCCGTCGACAGCATCATGGCCGGTGTGAAAGAAGGAAAGGGGATCTCGGCACCCCTGTCCTCGTCGGGCGCGTTTCCCCCGCTCGCGCTGTCCATGATCACCGTGGGCGAGGAGACAGGGCACCTCGAGGAAATGCTCCTGAAGGTGGCTTCGACCTATGAGAGAAGCCTGAAGCAGTCCGTGAAGCGTTTCATCGGCATTCTCGAGCCCGCCATGATCCTTTTCATGGGCTTGATCATCGGTTTTATCGTCGTATCGATGCTGATGGCCATCTTCAGCATCACCGATATTCCCTTCTAGTGCCCGGGAGTCGATCCGGAGGCGGCCGTGCAGATGAGTCGAACGACATCCGGCAGCAAGCCAACGCGGCGAAACAGCGGTTTCACGCTGCTCGAGATCATCGTGGTCCTGGGCCTGATCAGCCTGATCCTCGGCCTTTCGGCTTTTTTCTTTGTGGGCAATCTTCCTTCGGCAAGGCTCGACACACTGGGACGGGAAATGGCCGCGTCTCTGAGGCAGGCCCGAGCCCTGGCGAAGACGAGTGGAGAAAAGAAAATTTTCTTTGCCGACCTGGACGCAGGACGCTTCGGGATCGAGGGACTGGGCGAACGCGGGGTGCCGCAGGGCGTCTCCCTACGGATCATCGATCCCGATGCTGTTGAATTTACCCGGGGAAAATACCGGATCACCTTTCAGCCCGATGGACGGGGCGGAGGCGAGACGATCATCCTCAGCGGCGGCCGGCAAACAGTGCAGGTTGCAGTGAACCCCGCTGCGGGAGCCGTGATACTGAGATGATCGACAGGACTCTTGCCATGAACCGAAAGAACTCTTCTCCGTGCGGGTTCACCCTGCTGGAAATCCTGGTGGCCCTGGTCATCCTGGGCACGTCGGTGGTCATCGTACTGCAGCTCTTCTCTTCCGGCCTGCGTTCCATCCGCGTCTCCGAGGACCTCGCCCTGGCATCGCTTGCGGCCGAGGCGAAACTGCAGGAAATCCTCGAGGACCCCGCAATGGACGAAAAAACCACGACGGACGTGACGGAGAGCGGATATCGGTTCGACGTGGCCGTAACGGAGGCGCTCAAGGAAAGAACGGAGAACCTGACCATCAAGATGCTGCAGGTGGACCTGACCGTCCGCTGGATGACGGGGGCCAAGGAGCGCTCCCTGACGCTCAGGACGCAGAAAGTTGTAGACCGGTTGAGAACGGCCATGCCGGAGAAGCCCTCGTGAGAAATGCGTGCGGGAAAGCGAAGCGACGAGGCCGAATGGGCTTCACCCTCCTGGAGCTCCTGCTGTCCATGGCAGTGCTCATGCTGATCGTCGTGTTCGCGACGGGGGCACTCTATCTGGGGTCCCGCTCCGTCGCGCAGGGTGATGCGCGGATGGAATACCTCGAGCGGCTCCGGATGAGCCTCTCGACACTGCGCGCCCAGATTGAGTCGCAGATCCCGATACGCATCGAGGAGGATGGAAACAAGAGATTCATTTTCAAGGGAGACGCGAAGACCCTTCGGCTGGCCACGGCCTATTCGGCCTGGGGATCGGAGACGGGGCCCGTCATCGTGACGTACAGCGTCGAGGATGACGGCAGGGGAAGGAAGCTGCTGAAGGTTTCGGAGGTTCTCTCCGGCACGGAGACAAAGCGTGAGACGATTCTCCTCGATGCCTCTGAGATCACCTTCGAGTACGAAACCGTCAACCCCGCCGAGCCGGCCGCCCAATGGGGTGAGAGTTGGACCGAGGCGGACGTTATCCCCACGCGGGTCCGGTTCAGCCTCGCCGAGGGGAAAAGGTCTTTTGTCCTCATCGTCCCCACGCACACGCAGGGGACGACGGCAACCCCAAGTTCCAGTGCCGTCGCGGAGACGCAGACTGCGCCGGGAGGACTGCCGAGATGAAGCCAAACCTGCCACATCGATCGCGCCGCAAAGACCAGAAGGGGGTAGCCCTCCTGCTCGTGCTCTGGCTCCTTACAGCCCTGATGGGAATCGTGTTCAGCTTCTCCGTCATGGTGAGGGCCGACTCGGCTTCTGCGCTCTCCTTCCGCGACGATGCCGAAAAAAGGCAACTGGCCGAGGCAGGTCTCGCCAGGGCAGCATTGGAGCTCAACTACCGGATGGTGAACAAGGGACAGGCGATCACGTTGGAGGGACGGGAGGTCTGGAGGATCGACGGTAAGACGTATCGGGAGAAGCTGCGTACGGGTTCCTATGCCGTGAGAATCACCGACGAGTCGGGGAAGATCGACCTCAATTCCCTGACGGAAGCCTCGGGAATCATCATGAAAAACCTCTTGATTCTGCTCGGGGTTTCAGAGGAAGATGCCGATGTCATTCTCGATTCCATCCTGGACTGGAAAGACGCAGACAATTTGGTGCGTCTCCACGGGGCGGAGGATGAGTACTATATGTCCCTGCCGAAACCCTACAAGGCCAAGAACGCGGATTTTGAGACCGCTGAGGAACTCCTCCTGGTCAGGGGAATCACCCCCGAGATCTTCTACGGCACCGAAGACCGAAAAGGGCTGATTCATTTCGTAACGGTCCACGCGAAGACGCAGCGCATCAACATCGTGGCGGCACAGCGGGAAGTCCTGGCGGCGCTGCCGAACATGACGATAGACAGGGCAGATCAGATCATCGAGCGACGCGCGACCGATGCGCCCCTGAGGATGGAGGATTTCCGGGACATCTTCGGGGGGGATTATGCCGTGGTGTCCCCCTATATCGGGATCGAGGACTCGGGAACCTACAGCATCGAATCGGCCGGGTTCACGGACGAGGGGAAAATTGCTTACGCCGTCCAGGCAACGGCCGTAGCGGACAAGCCTGGCCGCCTGCGATATCTTGCGTACCGAAGCCCGGCGGGATGGAAACCATGACGATCCGTGAAGCGGCAGGGAAGGCATCCATCGCTTTTAGCGCCTGGTCGACCCGTGCCGGACAGTGGGGAAAGACCCTGTGGAAGGGCCTCTCCTTCAATCCCGTCGAGGCCTATCTCATTCCCCGGGAGGGGCTCGTCGTTGCGATCCAGGAAGACAGCTTCTGCGTTCTCACGGGCCGCAAGGTATCCTCACGCGTCCGGATCTCCGGCAGCCGGCGCTTCGGCCGGGACGAAGAAAAGGCACCTGATCCCGAGCGGGTAGCCTCGGCGGTCGATGCCGCCATGAGGGAGACCCGCAGGACCCCTCGCGAGGTGTGCCTCTGCATCCCCCGGTCATGGGTCCTGTACCGTACGGCGGACTTCCCGGCGGTTGTGCGCGAAAACCTCCCCGGCGCCGTTTCCTTCGAAATGGACCGTCTTACCCCCCTGCCCGCCGACAAGAGTCTTTACGACTTCCGCGTCCTGAAGGAAAGCGATGACCGCATCGAGATCGCCCTGATCGCTGTGAGGGCCGATCGGATCAACCCCTACCTCAACGCGCTTCGAGAGAGGGGAGTTCCCGTCACCCGGGTGATGGTGGATACGGCCGGGTGGGCAACCCTTGCCGTCTTTGCCGGTGCGGATGCCGCGGCGGTTATCGTCTCGATCGGAAACGGGCGTTTCGAGGTCGGCAGGCTGAAGGGCGGCCTGATCCAACCCTTCTCCACAGGAACCTTCCAGAGCGCGGAGGCGTCGGAAAGGATATCGGAGCTTCTCCCGGACATCGAAAATCGAATCGAAGAGATCCGGCAGGAAGGGGCAGCGCCCCGCGTGATCGTCGGCGCAAGCGACGACGCCTATCTGGGCCTTCGAGAGCGACTCCAGGTCCCCGTGACGTTCCTGCGCGACGCGGACCTCAATATTCAATTCCCGGCCAACATAAAGACACCGCCCTTTGCTGCCGTGGGCTCCCTGCTCGCATCCCTGCTGCCGGACCGTGCGGCCATGAACCTTCTGGATCGCGGTGCCCCGCAAAAAGTGGCGACGCCCCTCGCCCTGACAGCCGTGCTGGTTGCCGGCCTGACGGCACTGGGCATCCTCTTGCTCCTGACCCCACTGCAGGTCGAGAACCGCCAAATCGAGGAGGTGGACCGTCAGATCGCGGCCACCCGGGACGAGGTCCGGAGAGTCGACAACCTCAGGAAAGAAGCCGATGCACTCGTCGAGGAAGTGACCACCATCCAAAACTTCAAGGCAAAAAAGATAATCACGCTGGACATCCTGCGCGAACTCACGGCCGTGCTCCCGAAGGGTGCCTGGCTCACGCGCGTCCGGGTCACCGACAACACGGTCGACATTGAGGGGTACGCTTCGTCGGCAACGGAGCTGTTGCCGATCCTGGAAGCGTCGCCGTACTTCATCAAGGTGGAATTTGCAGCCCCCACGTTCCGGGATACTCGCTCGAACACGGAGCGCTTCGTGATCAAGATGGAACTCGAGGACTACCGTCCTCCCAAGAAAGAAAATGCCGATGGAAAAAAAGCGTAGACTGCTCATTCTCGGGATCCCTGCGATTGCCGTCCTGCTGCTGCTCGTCGCATACCAATACGGCTACGTCCCTCTGGAGCAGGAGCTCAACAGCGTCACGACCCTGAGGCAGTCCAAGCAGAAGACACTCGAGAAGAACCTCGCCCTCATTGCAAAAAAGTCTGATATCGAGACGGGTCTCGCAACCGCGAAGGAAACGCGAAAAAACGACGATTCGAGGCTCATCGATGGCCAGACGCCATCGGTGGCCGCAGCAACCCTGCAGAGTACGCTCAAGGGGATGGTTACCTCCAGGGGAGGAACGATTTCCAGCGAGCGCGTCGAGAAACCCGACACCCTGGGCAAGTTCAAGGTCATCACCGTTACCGTCGATGCCGTTCTTCCGGATACGAAGGCACTGAGCGATGTCCTTTTCGCCATCGAGACGCAGACCCCCCAACTCGTCATCCGGGAAATGGAGGCCCGCGTTCGCAACTATCAGATTCCCCGAGACCTGACCGTACGCCTGAAGGTGTCGGGACTGAACGGTGGAAAATGACATGATGAACCGGCTGAAAACCCTGCTCCAAAACTTCAATGTCCTGAACCTCGCCCTGTCAGCTATTTTGTGTCTTGTCGCCGGTCTCGTCCTGTACCTGCACTACGGCCCCGATACCGGCCTGACGGCCTCCGGGACCTCCGAATCGGTCAAGGTGCCGGCCGTCCCGGCCCCCGCAGGGGCGGACGGACCCGACATGCAAAACTTTGCCGTTGTGGCCGAAAAAAATCTCTTCCACCCCGAAAGAAAGATTCCTCCCGAGATCAAGGAGGAGGCCCTGCAGAAACCCGACGTCATTCTCTACGGCACGCTGATCACCGAGAACATGAGGATCGCCTACCTGGAGGACAAAAAGGCCCCCTACTCGACAGCCGGCAGGGGGCAGAGACAGCTGACCCTGAAGAAGGGAGAAAAGGTCAGTGGCTATACGCTGCAGGAAATCGAGGAGGACCGGATCACGCTCGTGAAGGGAGACGACAAAATCGTTGTCCGACTGGAGAGCCCGGATAAGCGCAAATCCGGCGATGCCACGGCAAGGCCTGCAGCAGCGGCAGCGGCAGGGCGCCCCGGGGACAGACCGCCCCCGCCGCCTTCCGTCGTCCCTACGCCGCAGCCTTCAACATCGCCAAGGCCATCCGTCACGGCCCCTGCCGCCCCCACGGTGCCCTTCCCGTCACGCCGACCGTCGGTGACAGGCCGCAACCCGGGGCTCCAGCCAGCCCCGTGAGCATCTGAAACCCTCGATAAGTTCATGAAAAAAAGCCGAGAGGAGCCTCCCGGCTTTTTTATGTCACAGGTCTTCGTCAAATAGAGTGATACTGTTGCTTATTTCGGTTGTGCCTCAGCTGGCGCAGGCGTGCGGGGCGCGATATCCTTACCCTTCAGCAGCTCGTCCTTCTGAATCCGGCCCTGGCTCGACTCGGACATGCGGTCAATGAAATCGGACGTCATGTCCCGGGCGGCTTTCTGATCCTTCACCACGTAGGGCGTCAGAAGGATGATCAGCTCCGCACGGCTCTTGTCGTCTTCCGTGCTGCCGAAGAGCCAGCCGAGGATGGGAACCTTGCTCAGGAAGGGCACACCCGTCCGCGATCGAGACGTGTCCTCGCGGATGAGACCCCCGATGACGATGGTCTGGCCATCCTGGACGACAAGGTTCGTCGTGGTCTCCGTCTTGTTCAGGATGATCTCCGTCGAATCCACGTAGAGCTTGATCGTCGAAAACGTCGATACCTCTTGCGTGAGATCCAGGGAGACGAGTCCCCCCTCGTTGATGCGCGGCTTCACTTTCAGGATGACGCCGATGTCCCGGTACTGAATCGTCCTCTGGGCAGGCACGGAGGATGTGGCGATGGTCTCCGACGTAACGATGGGAACTTGCTGGCCCACCTGGATGCGGGCTTCGCGGTTGTCCGAGACGAGAATATGGGGCGCGGCGAGGACCTTCGCCCTCGAGTCCGTTGCCTGGGCCGTGATGTAGGCCCGGATCGCACCGGCGCTGTCCGTGCCGACGAAGGTGAACCCGGAACTGGAGAGGCTTGCAGGATTGACACCGGACGTACTTCCGGGATTGATCCCCCAGGTGACGTCGAGTCCGCCGATGCTTCCCTTGAATATGGCGGACAGGCCCAGGCTGAGATTATCCGTCAGGTTTACCGATGCGATCATCCCTTCGATGACGACCTGTCGGGGGATGATGTCGATCCCCTCGATGGTTTTCTTGATGACCGCGAAATCCTCCGGTGTCGCCATGATGATGATCGTGTTCGTAACCTCGTCAGGGATGATCTTTGTGCTCTCCGAGATCAGATAATCGCCCGAGGATGCAGCGGAACCGGGCAGCCCGGGGGAAGGCGTCGGGGTCGGAGCGGACGGAGCACCGGGAGTGGAGGGTGTGGCCGGCCTGGCCGGAGTGGTGGCTGCACCGCCCGGTGCGGTCGTCGTCGACCGCGATCCCAGGAAGATCTGCTGCAGCAACGTAGCAATTTCCTTGGCCTTGCCGTTCTGCACGGCATGAACATAGACCTGGGGCCGCCTCTTGAGCTGCTCACTGTCGAAAATCTGGATGAGCTGCAGCAGCCGCTTCACGTTGGCGTCCGTGTCCGCGATGATCACCAGGTTGCCCTTGGGCACGTCGACGATGACTGCATTGGCCGACATGAAGGGCTGGATCAGGCGGATGACCTCCGTGGACTGGACATACTGGATGGGGATGACCTGGAGAATCGATTTCCCCGTGATGGTGACGGATGCTGGATCTTTGCCGTGCCGGACCGGCGAGGGCTCCTTGGAGATCTCGCTGATCGGGATGATGCGGTACAGGCCGTTTTCCTCGATGATCCCGATGCCGTTGAGCCGGAAGATCACCTCCATAATGGGAAGGACGTTTTCGTTGGGAACGGGAGCTACGGAGCGAAACGTCACCCTGCCCTTGACACGGGGGTCCACCACATAATTGACCCGCAGAACGTCACCGAAAATGGTCTGGATGATGCTGTAGACGTCGGCATCATCGAAATTGAGGCTGACCATGCCGCCGCGCCTCGGCGGGCTTGCGGCCGCCGCGGATCCCGATGCTGCTGCGGGCTGGGATAACTCTGAGGCAGGTTGCTGCGTCGCGGGAGCTGTGGCCGGCGGCGGTGTCCCCATCGGGCGTCTACTTGCAGGACGCTGGGGAGCCATAGGTACTGGAGGCCTCCCTGTTACGGCTGCATCGGGCTGAGGTGAGGCCGCGGTGCCCTCCTGGGCTTGAACGGCAGCAGGAGGTGGAACCGATAACTGCGGCCCGGCGCTTGCGGGCACCTGTGTGCTCGGCGCCGGGGTTGTCCCAGCGGCGCCGGGCGCACTGACGGTCGGTGCCGGGGCCGGAGGCGCCGCGGCAGGCCCGTTCGCCGCTGGCGGGCCGGGGGGCTGATTCTGGGTTACAGCGTTGTTCGTCTGGGATAAAAGATCGGCAGCGCCTATAGAAAAGACTAACAGGATTCCCAAGATGGCGGCAGACCCAGATTTTCGTATGAACCTGCTAGATAACACCGGCAGAAGCCTCTCCGAATGACATGATGGATTCTTAGAAACGCTTGCAGGCAAAGCAGACCTGCAGACCCTCCACAGAGGACCGGCAGGCTATTTCCAGCTTACGACATCGGCATCCTCACCTTCACCGCCCGGTACGCCGTCGGCTCCATAAGAAAACAGGTCGTATTCACCGTTATTTCCGGGACACTGGTATTGGTAGGGCCGTCCCCAGGGATCCTGTGGCAGT
>DATJPI010000032.1:0-5897 GCA_035506495.1 Syntrophales bacterium | reverse complement strand
CCGATGTCCATGAAGAAGACTCTCGAAAAGGGGCCCTTCGAGTTCGATCCTTCCGATGCCGCAGAGGACGACCCGGCCGTGATGATCTACACCTCCGGCCTCACGGGAAAGCCCCTGGGAGCCGTTCTGACCCACGGAAATCTTATCGCCCAGTCCGGACTGCTGGTGGCTCTGTTCGACGGGTCCCAGGATGACACGGGATTGAGCCTTATCCCCCTGTTTCACTCCTTCGGCGCTGTCGCCAACATGCTCAACCCCATCCTGATGGGCGCCTGCGTCGTCATGCTCGATGCCTTCAGCATTGAGAGCATCTTCAAGGCCATCGAGACCGAGAAGGTCACCTACATGACCGCCGTCCCGCGTGTATACCTAGGCATGCTGCTCCAGGAGGGGACCGAAAAGTTCGACCTGAGCTCCCTGAAATTCTGCGTCACGGGCGGCTCGGCCATGCCGCCGGCCTACATGCCCCAGTTCGAAAAGAAATTCAAGGTACCGCTCCGCGAGGGCTACGGCCTCACGGAGGCTTCGCCTGTCTGCTCCGTCACCCGTCTGCACACGGAGCAAAAGCCCGGCTCCATCGGTGTCCCGATCCCGGGAGTGCAGGCCCGCATCGTCGATCCAAACGACAGGGATCTTCCCCGCGGCGAGATCGGGGAACTCATCGTCAGGGGCCCGAATATCATGAAGGGCTACTACAAGGACGACGCGGCGACGGCCCAGGTGCTCCGTAACGGGTGGCTCCATACGGGGGATCTCGCCCTGATCGATGCCGATGGTCACATCTTCCTGAAGGGTCGAACGAAACGGATGATCATCACCAGCGGGTTCAATGTCTACCCGCGGGAAGTGGAGATCGTCCTGAACATGCACCCCGCGGTTCTGGATTCGAAGGCGATCGGTAAACCCGATCTCATGCGAGGGGAGGTTGTCAAGGCGCTCGTCGTGAAAAAGAAAGGTGCCGATGCAGACGAAAAGGCCATTCTGAAACATTGCAGAGCCTACCTGTCCTCCTATAAGATCCCGAGGGAAATCGAGTTCGTTGACCGGTTGAGTTGACCCCGGCTTCCGGCGCCGGACTCAGGGCGAGGGAAGCCGTAAAACCGTTGCGCCGATATTCCGCCGCGCAGCGGATTTGCCCCCCGCCGCCTTCGAGATGGACACCAAGCGTCTTTCCGTTGGAAGCAACCCGAGTGGGGTCAGCGACTGAGAGAAAATTCAGAAGGGATTGACCCGAGCGGCCTCGGCCTGTCGCGTGAATCCCTCACAGGAGAAGAGGAGGAAGAGATGGAAAAGGTACCGCAGAAGTTGGACAAGACAAGAGCCGAATACTACAAGGGCGCCCCCATCGCGAAGTTCGGCGAGAGACCGGCGCCCACAACGGGACTGGGCAGAAAGATCAAGAATCCCCACAAGAATCTGCGCCAGGTGGTCTGCGTGGAGGCCTGCAGAACGCCGTACGGTGTTTTCGGCGGCGCGCTGAAGGGATTTGACGCCCCGCAACTGGGTGCGCTGGCCATCAAAGAGTGCATGCGCCGGGTCGCAGGCAAGGTAAAGCCCGAAGATGTCGATTACGTCTTCATGGGGCAGGTCGTTCCGGCGGGCAGCGGGCAAGTCCCGAGCCGCCAGGCGACTTTGCTGGCGGGACTTCCCGAATCGGTCCCCTCCATCACCATCAACAAGGTCTGCTCCTCGGGCATCAAGACGATCGACCTGGCCTGGCAGATGATCATGACGGGCCGGGCGGAGATCGTAATTGCCGGCGGCCAGGAGAGCATGTCGAATTGCCCTTACTCGCTGCCCGACATGCGGTGGGGCAACCGGATGGGCCTCCCGAACGGCCGGGTTGTGGACCTCATGGTCTACGACGGACTGTGGGATGCCTTCTACAACAGGCACATGGCCATCCACGGCTCCGAGACTGCCGACGAGTTCGGATTTACACGCCAGGACCAGGATGAGTGGGCCCTGCAGTCCCAGCTGCGCGCCGTCGAGGCCATGAAGACAGGCAAATTCGTCGATGAGATCTTCCCCGTGGAGATCAAGAAGGGCAAGGACGTGGTTGTCTTCGACAAGGACGAGGGACCCCGTCCGGGAACGACCCTGGAAGGCCTCGCCAAGCTTCCCCCCGTCTTCAATCACAAGAGCACCGTCACCGGCCAGCCCGGCGGCGTCACGGCGGGCAACGCCCCCGGCGTCAACGATGGCGGCGACGTCGTCATGCTCATGAGCGCCGAGAAGGCGAAGGCACTCGGGATGAAGCCCCTCTTCACGATCCTCGACTACGCCGAGGTCTCCCAGCCCACGAAGGACATCGCCACGGTTCCAGGCCTGTCGATCAAGAAGATCCTCGAGCAGAATGACCTGACGGTCAAGGATCTCGAGCTCATCGAGATCAACGAGGCCTTCGCGGCTGTGGCCATCGTCAGCGCCCGCACGATCCTCGGAATGAGCAAGGAAGAGATGCTGAAGAAGGTCAACGTCAACGGCAGCGCCATCGCCTACGGCCACCCCATCGGCGCAACAGGCGCCCGGATCCTCATGACGCTCGGCTACGAGCTCAAGCGCAGGGGCGGCGGGATCGGGGTCTGCGGCATCTGCTCGGGCCACGCCCAGGGCGACGCGATGCTCATCAAGGTTGAAAAATAAAGTTCTTACGTAAGGCAACTATTCAGAAAGGAGAGTGGGTAGACATGAAAGAGGCATTCATAGTAAGTGGAGCGAGGACAGCCGTTGGAGAATTCGGCGGTTCTCTGAAAGGTGTGTCCGTCGTCGAGCTGGGCCGGCTCGTGATCAAGGAAGCCATCGTGCGCGCCGGTCTGCGGCCGGCGGTGAGCGACTTCGTCAAGGCGGCCCGTCCTGCAGCGTTCGGCGAGTTCGACATGACGGAGATCCAGAAGAAACACTACGACTACGACAAGGCCCTGAAGCCCGTCTACTTCGACGAGGTCATCATGGGCAACGTCCTCAATGCCGGTCAGGGGCAGAATCCCCCCCGGCAGTCGGCGATCTTCGCGGGTCTTCCCGAGGAGACCAACGTGTTCACCGTCCAGAAGGTCTGCGCCTCCGGGATGAAGGCCATCGCGCTGGCAGCCCAGTCCATCATGGCAGGCGAGGCCGAGATCCTCGTCGCAGGCGGCATGGAGAACATGAGCAACGTCCCCTACGCCCTGGCCGATGCCCGCTGGGGTTTCCGGATGAACATGCCCTATGGCAGGATCACGGACCTGATGGTTCATGACGGCCTGTGGGAGATCTTCAACGGCTACCACATGGGCTTCACGGCGGAAAACATCGCCACAAAGATGAAGATCTCGCGTGAAGAGCAGGATCAGATTGCCTACGAGAGCCACCGCAGGGCCCGCGCGGCCAACGCGAGCGGCGCCGTGGCCGACGAGATCGTCCCCGTCGTGATCCCCCAGAAGAAGGGCGACCCCAAGGTGTTCAAGGTCGACGAGCGGCCCATGGACACGACCCTCGAGAAGATGGCGAAGCTGCCCCCCGTGTTCAACAAGACCGGAACGGTAACAGCCGGAAACGCCTCGGGCATCAACGACGGCGCGGCCGCCGTGATCGTTGCGAGCGCCGACAAGGTGAAGGAGCTCGGCCTGAAGCCCCTGGCCAAGATCGTCGGCTGGTCCTCGGGCGGTCTCGACCCGGCCTACATGGGGCTCGGCCCCATCCCGGCGGTCCGAAAGCTCTTCAAGAAGCTCAACCTCACGATGAAGGACATGGGCGTGATCGAGCTCAACGAGGCCTTCGCTGTCCAGGCCCTGGGCTGCATCAAGGAGCTCGGCGTCGATCTCAACAAGTGCAACCTCAACGGAAGCGGGATTTCCATCGGGCATCCCATCGGCTGCACCGGCGCCCGCATCACATACACGCTGGCCATGCAGATGAAGAAGGCCGGCCACAAGTACGGTCTGGCGTCGCTGTGCATCGGCGGCGGCCAGGGCATGGCCATGGTTCTCGAGAAAGCGTAACCCGTCACCCTGTCAATCAACAGAAGCCCAGGGGCTTCATCACCTCGCATTCACCCGGCTCCGGCGGAAGAGGCTCTCTCCCGCCGGGGACCGGTCGTCACATGAGGAGATTCGCCGGTCCCTGCGATGCTCCTGCGCACGCAGAGAGAACAGGATCGCTACAACCGTGCGGGATCGGGTTGGACTCATCAATAACAAATTTAGAATAGGAGGGTGAGGAAGATGGCAATCAAAACAATCGGCGTCATTGGGGCTGGTCAGATGGGCAATGGTATCGCCCAGGTAGCGGCTTACCCGGGCGGGATCAATGTCATCATGAACGACATCGCCGACCAGTTCGTCAACAGGGGATTCGACACGATCTCCAAAAACCTGGATCGGCTGGTCGCCAAGGACAAGATCAAGGAAGACCAGAAAAAGGAAATCCTCAGCCGGATCAAGAAGAGCACGAGCCTCGAGGACATGAAGGATGCCGACATCGTCGTCGAGGCGGCCACGGAGCGAGAGGATCTCAAGCTGGGCGTCTTCAGAAAGCTCGACGAGGTCTGCAAGCCCGGCGTGATCCTCGCGTCGAACACCTCATCGATCCCCATCACGCGGATCGCCGGCGCCACGAAGCGCCCCGAACTCGTCATCGGCATGCACTTCATGAACCCCGTGCCGGTCATGCAGCTCGTCGAAATCATCCGCGGCCTAGTCACCTCGCAGGAAACTTACAACACCGTAGAGGCCCTCTCGAAGCAGTTCGGCAAGACCCCCGTTGAGTGCAACGACTTTCCGGGTTTCATCTCCAACCGCATCCTTATGCCCATGATCAACGAAGCCTTCTACACGCTGATGGAAGGCGTGGGTTCGCCCAAGGCGATCGACGACATCATGCGCCTCGGCATGAATCATCCCATGGGGCCCCTCACGCTGGCCGACCTCATCGGCCTCGATACCTGCTGGGCCATCATGGACGTCCTCTACAAGGGCTTCGGCGATTCCAAGTATCGTCCCTGTCCGCTCCTGAAGAAATACGTCGACGCGGGACTCATGGGTCGCAAGACCGGCCGCGGCGTCTACGACTACAGCGCGAAGTAACCGGCGATGAATCGGGGCAGGGGTGCTCACAGCTCCTGCCCCGCACCCAAAGGATCTTCAACAGAAAGGAGGGTGGTACTGTTATGGAATACAAAAACATCCTGTTCGAAGTGGCCGACGGGGTCGCCACGATCACCATCAACCGGCCCAAGGCACTCAATGCCCTGAACTCGGAGGTTATGGGTGAGCTAAAAGATGCGGCCATCAAGTGCAAGGCCGACGAGGCGATCAAGGCCGTCATCCTCACGGGCTCCGGAGAGAAGTCCTTCGTGGCCGGCGCCGACATCTCCCAGATGGCGGAGCTGAGGCCTCAGCAGGCTATGGAGTTCATGGAGGCCGGCATTGAGACCTTCCGGATGTACGAGGTGCTCCCCAAGCCGGTCATCGCGGCGGTCAACGGCTTTGCCCTCGGCGGCGGGGTAGAGCTGGCAATGTCCTGCGATATTCGTCTGGCCTCGGAAAACGCCCGGTTCGGCCAGCCCGAGATCCTCATCGGCCTCATCCCCGGCTGGGGAGGCACGCAGCGCCTCGCGCGGCTCGTCGGCATGGGCCGCGCCAAGGAATACATCATGGCCGGCGGACAGATCGACGCCAAGCGGGCCTACGAGATCGGCCTCGTGAACCAGGTCTATCCGCTGGATCAGCTCATGGCGGAGACAAGGAAGCTGGCCGTGAAAATGGCAAACCTGCCTGGATTCGCACTGAAGATGGCCAAGCACGCCATCAACTACGGCTACGACCTTGCTCTCGACAACGCCATGCGGCTCGAGACGGAGTGCTGCTCGCAGTGCTTCAGCACCGATGATCAGAAGGAAGGGATGAAGGCGTTCCTCG
>DATJPI010000031.1:0-6701 GCA_035506495.1 Syntrophales bacterium | reverse complement strand
GTGGCCCTGACCGCCTGCATGCGAAAGATCTTGGTGATCCTCAATGCCATGATGAGGAAGATGGCCTGTTGGCAAACAACGTAATCTCAAAGAACAAAAATATCACTCAACGATTACTTGACGAGACAGTTGCTACCCCCTACACCCTGGTCCCCTAATTCCTGCCATGAAAGATTCCGATATCCACAAGGTGATGAAGTTGCTCGAGGGAGAGATGCGGCAGTTCGGCCTTCCGCCGGTGTCGGCTATGGCCGAGGAAGAAATCGTCGATCCTTTCAGGATCCTGGTCTCCACCATCATCAGCGCCCGGACGAAGGACGAAGTGACTGGCCCCGCTGCGGATCGGCTCTTCTCGCTCGCTGATTCACCTGAAAAAATGCAGAGGCTCACAGAAGAGAAGATCGAGAGGGCAATCTTCCCCGCGGGCTTTTACCACACAAAGGCAAAGGCCATCCGGAAGGCATCAAGGGAGCTCATCGAGCGGTTCGACTCCCGCGTCCCTGACACGATTGAAGACCTCCTGACACTACCCGGTGTGGGGCGCAAAACGGCGAACCTTGTCGTGACGCTTGCCCACAACAAGGCGGGGATCTGCGTCGACACCCACGTCCATCGGATCACGAACCGCTGGGGTTATGTACAAACGAAAAACCCCCTCGAAACGGAGCGGGCCCTGCGGGCTAAGCTTCCGAAGAGACACTGGATGTCCATCAACACCATTCTCGTCATGCACGGGCAGAACATCTGCAAGCCCATCTCGCCCTTCTGCAGCCGCTGCCCCGTCGCGAAATACTGTGCCCGCATCGGCGTAACCAACAGCCGCTAACTCCCTGCATGGGCTTCCTCCGTGCGTGTATCCCAACTTCTTCCTGAATCGTCTGCACAAGATTACAATCGACAATCGTGTTCAACATGGAAGGCAGAGCAAATCGACTCTGCAACGGGTTCGCTGCGGCTGCTACTCCCTTTCAATCAGAAATCGGTGAGACGTGGAAACAAAGGGGGCGAGGCCGGCAGTGCTCCATATCCCTCTTTTCATGCTCCTCTATGTCATAATCTCTTTGCTTTGTGTCCCTCAGATATCATTTGCCATTTCAATCAAATGTCGTTATTTAAATCACCACCCTTTTGGGGGAATACAACGTGTAAAAACCCCTGCAAGGGATTATCAAACTCGCCGTTCTGAGGCACCATGAAGCGTTTCATGCCAGACAAGAAAATCCTGCTGATCCTTCTCTTTTTAACGGCTGCCACTCTCCTGGCCTTCTGGCGGGTCAATCACTGTGAATTCATTAATTTTGATGATCACGAATACGTAACTGAAAACGGTTCTATACAAAATGGGATTACGATCGAAGGCATCCGATGGGCTTTCACAACCTATCATGCCTCCAACTGGCATCCCTTGACGTGGATTTCCCACATGCTGGATGTTCAACTGTTTGGATTGAACCCCCGGTGGCATCATCTGACGAATCTGCTGTTCCACATCGCAAATACGTTGCTGCTCTTTTTTGTATTTCACCGGATGACGAAAGCGCCCTGGCAGAGCGCCTGCGTGGCAGCTCTCTTTGCGCTCCACCCGCTGCACGTGGAGTCCGTCGCTTGGGTGGCCGAGCGCAAGGATGTTCTGTCCACGTTCTTCTGGATGCTCACCCTGGGAGCATATCTTTACTATGTGGAGCGGCCGGGGCTGTGGAGATACGTGGTGGTTATTGTGTTTTTCGCTCTCGGCTTGATGGCCAAACCCATGCTGGTCACCCTCCCGTTTGTCCTTCTTCTGCTGGACTTCTGGCCTCTGATGCGCTTTGAGCGGAAGAGAATCACCCCGAAGATCCGGGTCGAGACAGGCAAACCGGCGTCTGCGGAGAAACGGATACGCAAACCGGGCAGAAAGCAGGTCCAGAAGGATGCCGTGAGCACGGGGAACAACGCGGTGAAAGCGGAGCAACCGGCAGCGGGCAAGGTCCCGTGGGCATGGATTCGTCTTCTGCTCTGGGAAAAGATACCCCTGTTTGCCCTGACGGCTCTCTCCTGTATCGTCACGTACCTCGCCCAGGAAAAAGCCGTGATAGCGATTGAGGCATTGCCCCTGAGCGATCGTATTTCAAATGCCTTCCTTTCCTATATCCTTTACATCGTGAAGATGATCTGGCCCAGCGACCTTGCCATCCTCTACCCTCACCCCGGGTCGTGGCCGCCTTGGCAGGTCCTGGGGGCTGTTATCCTCTTAGTCGCCTTAACCTTCATGGCCCTCCTGAAGGCAAGGAGGGTTCCGTATCTGGCAGTGGGATGGCTGTGGTATGTCGGTACCCTCGTGCCGGTCATCGGGCTTGTGCAGGTCGGCGGCCATGCCATGGCGGACCGTTATACGTATATCCCTCTCATCGGATTGTTCATCCTCATCGCGTGGGGAATACCGGAGCTTCTGAAAGAATGGCGCTGGCGGAAAGAGGCACTTGTCGTGGCATCAGCCGTGATCCTTTTGGGCCTTTTTGCAGCTACGTGGACACAGGTGGGGTACTGGCAGAACAGCATGACCTTGTTCGATCATGCCCTGGGGGTTACCCAGCGAAACAGCGTGATCCACAATAACCGGGGACAGGCTTATGCCAGCCTGGGCAACTACACCCGGGCGATTGAAGATTTCAACCAGGCCATCGAGATCGACCCGAAATACCCAATGGCCTATTATAATCGGGGAACCATGTACATCAGCCTGGGGAACCACACTCAGGCGATTATGGATTTTGACCGGGCCATCATGATGAACCCGACATACGCGGAGGCCTACTGTAACCGGGGAAAAGCATATAACAGCCTGGGCAACCCCACCCGGGCGATTCAGGACTACGACCAGGCGATTAAGATCAACCCGAAATATGCCGAGGCCTACTATAACCGGGGGACCCTATACAGTATCCTCGGCAACTACACCCGGGCAATTCAAGATTACGACAGGGCCATCGAGATCATGCCGAAATACGCAGAGGCCTACAATAACCGGGGAAATGTTTACGACATTCTTCGCGACTATACCCGGGCGATTCAGGATTACGACAGGGCCATCGAGATCAACCCGAGATATGCAGGGGCCTACAGTAACCGGGGGATCACCTATAGCAAGCTTGGCGACTATACCCGTGCGATTCAGGATTATGACCGGGCCATCGAGATCAACCCCCAATATGCAACAGCCTATAAAAATCGGGGGATTGTTTATTATTACCTTGGCAAGCGTGAACAGACGATTGAAGATCTGAAAAAAGCGGCAAGATTGGGTTCAGAAGATGCGAAGAACCTCTTGAGAAGCAACAAGATGGACTGGTAGCGGGGCACCTGATTTCCAGCCGCCATGTTACTTCTCTTCTGCTTCGAATAAATTTAAAAAAACCCATTCTCTTCCATAAGCCGTAATACACAAAGCCCAGACTCGTTGGAGCGTCTACCCGTGGAGTGAGGGAGCCTCTATCTGTAATTTTCAACCTCTGATGCTTAGACTACGCGGAGAGTAGCAGGCGACGTCAAGAAAAAAAATCGATTGGATAGGTACCGGGCACGCTCGAGGCTGGTCAGAAATGTCCAGATGCAAGGCAGGCGAAGTTCCGAGGAGCGAGGCGTACTAGAAACGTACGTTGAGCGACGAGCAACAAGACGAAAGCAGCAGATGGCCGTTTTGGGAGCCGCGTTCCGCTTCGCGGGGCTCCCCGGCAAGGAAAGAACCATTCATGGTCGCGCACCCTGGCGGGATGCGCCTCCGGTCACCAGCCGTTTCACTTCTTTTTCCATGTCGTCCCAGACGGGTTATCCTGTATCACCACTCCCATGGCGAGCAGCCGCTTGCGGATCTCGTCGGCCTCTTTCCAGCGTTTCTCCTTCCGCATCCGGTTTCTCTCTTCGATGAGACTTGTGGCTTCGTTGCCGATCCTCTCCTCCTCGAAGTCCATGACAGCGAGCACCGAGTCGATCGACCGGAGAGCCTCGAGGATCTTGTCACGCTCTTTTTCGCTGAAAGCGTTGCGGGCCAACGGAGCGCTCACCCGCTTGACGAAGCCGAACAGCACAGCCAGGGCCGCCGAGATGTTGAGATCGTCGTCCATTGCCTCGGTAAACCCGTGCCTGAGGTCGTAGACGAACTGGTCCGTGTCGGGGCACCCCATGCCGGGCGTGAAGTGAATGAGCCTCTGGATGAACTCGTTGAGTTTCTCGACGGTGTTCTTCGCTGTCTCCACGGCACCCGGCGAGAAGTTCAGCGGTTTGCGGTAGTGCGACGAAAGCAGGAAGTAGCGGATCTCGGTGCCCCGGTAGCCCTGGCGGATGAGCCCCGCCACGGTGAGGATGTTCCCAAGCGAGCGCGACATCTTCTTGCCCTCGACCATCACAAGATCCGTGTTGATCCAGTAGTTGGCGGGGGGTTTGCCCGTGAGGGCCTTTCCGATGGCCAGCACGTTCTCGCAATGAGGGAATACGATGTCAGAGCCGCTGGCATGGATGTCGAAGGTCTCGCCGAGAGCCTTTACGGAGAGGGCCGCGCAGGCCAGGTGCCAACTCGGCCGTACATTGCCCCACCGGGTTTTGTAGTAGATCCCCTTTTTGAGTTCGGCCAGTGTAGAGCGCTTCAGCAGTGTGAAGTCCACGGGGCTGTCCTTTTCGTACTCGTCGAGCTCGAGGGTCTTTCCGGACTTCACCTTGTCGAGGTCCACGTTGGAAAGCTTCCCGTAGTCCTCGAACTTCGAGATGTCGAAGTAGACGGAGCGGAGCTTCTCATAGGCGTAGCCCTTCTCCACGAGCTTCTCCACGATGCCGAGCATCGCCTCCACGTTCTCCTGCGCGCTCGTGTAAGTGACGTCGCCGCCGATGCGAAGCGTCCCCGCTTCCTGCAGGAAATCCGAGAAGGCCCGTTTCGTGAACTCACCGTGCTCCAGACCCGCCCGCTCCGCTTCGGCGATCGTCTTGTCCGTCAGATCGACGATGTTGGCCGTGTGCCTGACCTTGTAACCCTTGAATCCCAGGTATCGGGCGATCAGATCCGAGATTACGAAACGCCGGTAACTGCCGAGGTGAGGCACGAGGTGGATCGAGGGCCCGGAGGTGGTCATCCGGACTTCGTCGGGACGGAGGGGCTGGAAGAATTCCTTCTGTTTTGTGCGGACGTTGTAGAACCGCAGCGTCGACTTCTCCTTGTCGGCGAACAGTTCCGTCGAGAGGTAGCGCTCGGCGCTGTCGGGAAGGATAACGACGATGAGGCCTTCGTCGAGCTCCTTCGCCTTTTCGACGGCCACGTGCATGGCCGCTCCGGAACTCATGCCGGCAAAAATTCCTTCCTCGCGCAACAGTCTCCGGGCCATCTCGTAGGCATCCTCATCGAGGATGTTTACCTTCTCGTCGAGACGGCTTTTATCGAAGATCCCCGGACGGTAGGACTCCTTCATGTTCTTGAGGCCCTGAATCTTATGACCCATGTAGGGCTCGACACCGATGATCCGGACTGCCGGACTGAATTCCTTGAGACGCCGTGCGCAGCCCATGGCTGTCCCGGAGGTGCCGAGGGTGGCTACCAGCAGGGAGATCTTTCCCTCGGTCTGCTCCCAGATCTCAACGGCCGTGCCGTGATAGTGGGAGGCGAAATTGTCCTCGTTGTTGAATTGGTCGACGAGGAAATACTTGCCTGGGTTCTCCCGCATGATGCTGTAGGCTTCCTCGATGGCGCCGTCGGTGCCGAGGACCGCAGGCGTGAAGCGAAGTTCTGCACCGAGTGCCTTGAGGATTTTCTTGCGCTCTTCGCTGGCCGACTCAGACATGGTGAGGCACAGCCGGTAACCTTTTGCGGCAGCCACCATGGCAAGACCGATCCCCGTGTTTCCGCTTGTCGCCTCGAGGATGATCTTGTCGTGTGTGAGCTCCCCCCTCTCCTCGGCCCGCGCGATCATGTAGAGGGCCGGCCGGTCCTTGACGGACCCGCCCGGGTTGAAGCTCTCGAGCTTCGCATAGATTTTGACGTTCTGGGTGGGGTTGAGATTGCGGATCTCGACAAGCGGAGTGTTGCCGATGGCCTCGAGAATCCCCTCGAATCGTCCCTTCATGCCTCGCCTCTATGAAAAAAGGGGTCGATGGTCACCAACCCCGAATATACAGCAAAAAAGTAATCAGTAACTTGAGTGATGAAGTAATGAAATCACGTACCCTGATTACACAATGACTTATCCCTCAATGACTGCGTGCAGCGCGGACCGAGGGAAAATCCTTTATCCTCGAGCCTCGATCCTCGAGCCTCCCTAGCTGTCGAACTTGGGAACAGGGATTTTCACGAAATCCACCCCCTCTTCGCGAAGCATCTCTTCTTCCCTGTCCGTCGTGATCCCCCGGATGTTGTGCTTGCTTTCCTCTCCGCGGTGGATCTTCAGCGCCACCTCGGCAAAGCGGTCACCCACATCGTCAAAGTTCTTCGAAACAAAGTCGTGGATCATCTCCAGCATCTTCATCGGGGAGACGTCGGTGGTATTTGCCTTGCTTTCCTTGATCTCCCGGCTCTTGCCCATGACGGCAATCGAGGAGGGCATCATCGTCACCTCGGAGCTGCCGCACAGGGGGCAGGTGATGAGTTTCTTCGTCTTCTGCTGCTCAAAGGCGGCGAGATCCTTGAACCAGCCTTCGAATTTGTGCTTCTTTTCACACCTCAGATCGTAGATAATCACGATGCG
>DATJPI010000030.1:0-5256 GCA_035506495.1 Syntrophales bacterium | reverse complement strand
GGCCGTGATGGCACAGGCATATTCGGCGGGGCGCTGCTCCGTGTAGCCGATCTCGGATCGGGCGATCTCGAAGATGATGGGGCCGACGGCACCCTTGACGCCCGCGCGGAAGACGGCCTGGGCCGTCTCGTAGGAAAGGCCCCGGATATTGATGGCGGGTACGGTGAAACCCTTGATGTCGCCGCGTCCCATGGCCTCGTAGAGCGACTGAATGGAACTGGGGAGCACTCCGAGTGTGACTCCGGCCCTGCGGATGAGCCAGCGCGCAGCCTGCTTCACTCCCTCGTCGCCGGACAATATGGCCGAATAGACGAGGTGATCGATGAGCGAGCCGCGGAGCTTCGCCTCGTCGACAACCCGGACATTGTCTCCATCGATCTTCAGGACGCCCTCGATTGCTTTCTTCAACTGGCCAACGCTGCTAAAGACCATGGTTCCCCCTTTGTCGGTGACGGTTCATCGTTCACCCTCACCCCAACCCTCTCCGCACAAGGGAGAGGGAGACTGAATGGTGTATAGCGTCCTAAGCGAGAAGCTCCCTGGCCCGCTCCACCTCGTAGCGGCTCCCGATGTAGATTGGCGATCGGTGGTTGAGGCTCTCGGGCTTGATAGCCAGGATGTCACCCTTGCCGTCCGTGGCCATGCCCCCGGCCTGCTCAACCAGGAAAGCCATGGGCTGCAGTTCGAAGATCAGGCGAAGCTTTCCCTTCTGGTCCTTCTTCGTGCCGGGGTAGGTGAAGACGCCGCCCCGCTTGATGAGAATCTGGTTGATGTCGGGGACAAATCCGCCGCTGTAGCGAAGCTTGTAGCCCTCGCCCTCGAGGGTTTCGACGAACTTCAAATGCCCTGGGAGCCATTCTTTCCTGAGGCCGCCGAGGCTGTAAATGGAGCCCTTTTCGTCAAAGGTGATGTTCTCCTCGGACAGGACATATTCACCCTCGCGGTTGAGGACGAATTCGTGGGCACCTTTACCTGCTGAATAAACCATCGTGATGAGAGGCCCGTAGGTGATGTACATGGCGCCCACCATGGTCTTGCGGCCCTCGGCGGAAAGCGGGGACTCCCTGTGGATGCCGATGATGGTCCCGATGGCCAGGTTGGTGTCGACAAGCGACGAGCCGTCGAGGGGATCGGCCGTGACGTAATACTTGCTGGAAGGCGCTTCGAACGCGACGATGTGATCCAGTTCCTCGGAGCAGTAGGCTTTCACGAATCCAGAATACTGGAGCTGATTCTGGAGGATGATGTCGGCGCTCTTATCGAGCGCTAGTTGTTCGTCGCCGTGGATGTTGCGAAGGCCAGCGAATTTGCGGTTCGATTCGTGGATCTTCGCCGAGATGTACTTTCCCGTGATGGCGATCTGCCAGATGAGCCGCCTCAGGTCCATTTCAATGCCTGCCATCCACATGTGGCGGCGCAGATCGACGATAAATTGCGTGTAGTCTGAGATATTCCTTGAGTTGTTTTCCATGGGCCGACCCTTTCGTTTAAATCTTTGAGATGTTAAACAATTCTCAGCCTTTTTGACAAGAAAATTCTGCCTTCGGAGCTGCCGTTTCGGCCCGGGGCGATTTGTGGTATAAAAAATCAAGGGGAGAACGGGATCATGGCGCTGTCGGAATTTACCCGCAACCTCGTGGAAAGAAAACTCGGCGAGTGCTGTGTCGAGCGGGTGCGCGAGGCGCAACGCCAGAATGTGCGGCTGGGTTATGCCATCGAGGGTGACTGCGTGACGCTATTCGAGGAGCGCCCTGGCCTGCTGGATCCCGACAGGCGAGTCCGCCTGGACATGGCCCGCTTCCGCTTCAATCGTCAGACGAAGACGTGGAGCCTCTACTATGCCGATGTCGATTCGAAGTGGCACGGTTACCACATGAGGCCGAGATTGGATTTCGAAAGGTTGCTGAAAGAAATCGATGAAGATCCCGTCCGGGTTTTCGGGTGGGGCCGGCAATAAGCGCCGGCCCGCCCCGGGAGACCCTTTCATAACGATCGAGAGCGTGACCGTGCGCGTGAGAGACCGGTTCATCCTGCCCGGTACGATCTGGGAGATCCGCGCGGGGGAGAGCTGGGCCATCCTGGGGCCGAACGGCGCGGGCAAGACATCGCTTGCCCGGGTGCTGATGGACGACATTCCGACGACGACGGGCAGGGTGGTCCGTCACCACCCCGACGCGGCACGGGATCGGATCGGCTGGGTTTCGCCCGAGCTGCAGGAATGGCTCCTCGGTCTGGAGGAAGACCGGGTCGAGGAAGGCGGTTGCGCCGGCAGGGACGGGACCCCCGAAACGGCCCGTGAAACCATCCTCTCGTGGCTTCCCGCGGGCAAAGGCGCCAAGCGCCTTTACAGCAAGCTGATCAAACGGTTGGGGATCGAATACCTCCAGGATCGTCCCATGCGCAGCCTCTCCACGGGCGAGCTGCGCAAGGTCCTCATCGTCCGGGCCCTGGTGAAGGCCCCGCGGCTCCTCGTCCTCGATGAGCCCTTTGGCGGGATCGACGCCGCCTCGCGTGATGAACTGACTGCCCTGTTCGATGAGCTGATGCAGGAGGGTGTCCAGCTGGTCCTGGTGAGCCACCGCGCCGACGAGATTCCATCGGGCATCCACCATGTCCTGTGCGTGAAGGACGGACGCGTTGTGCTTCAGGGCAGGCGCGAGGGAGTCCTTACCGAATGGATGCGGATAAACGCCGGGGATGACACGCCGGTCCACTCGTTGCCCCGGCAAGATGAGCGGGAACACGATGCGCCGGAGATTCTCGTGGAGATGAAGGGGGTCACCGTAAAGTTTGGCGATGTCACCATTCTCGACGGCCTCGACTGGACCGTGAGGCGCGGAGAAAACTGGGCTGTCGTGGGGCCCAACGGTGCGGGCAAGACGACCCTGCTCAACCTGATCACCGGGGACAACCTCCAGGGCTACGCCAACGAGATTTCTCTGTTCGGGGTGCTGAAGGGCTCCGGAGAGACGCTCTGGGATATCCGGGGGAAAATCGGGGTGGTCTCCTCGGAGCTGCAGGTGAGATACCGCAGGGGAATTCAGGTCCGCGACGTGGTGGCCTCGGGGCTTTTCGACTCCGTCGGTCTTTTTCGGCGCCTGGGCCCGGGGCAGCGCCGGATGGTGGAGGACTGGATGGACCTCCTCGGCATCCTGCCCATGGCGGAGCGGCTCTTCGATGGGCTTTCCTACGGAGAGCGCAGGATGACACTCATTGCCCGGGCGATGGTGAAGTCCCCCCTGCTTCTGATTCTCGACGAGCCTTGCCAGGGTCTGGACCGCGCCAACCGGCGCAACATGCTGAAGCTCATTGACCGCATCGGATCCTCCACAGGCACCCGGATCATCTACGTGAGCCACTACGAGGAAGAGATTCCCACGTGCATCAATCGGATCCTCCGCCTTGTAAGGGTCCCTGGCAGGCAGGAGAGGCCATGCTGATCGAAGACCGGAAAGTGTGGCATTGCGTCGGCTGCGGCTTCTGCTGTGTTCAGCAGCGATGCACCTTCGGGGTCGCGAGGCATCCGGAGGCGCAGAGCGGGCTGTGCCCGGAACTGGTGTGGACGGGGCATCGGTATGTCTGCCGCCTCATGATCCACTCGGGAGACATGGCCGATTTTGTGAGGCGGGAGCTCCGGTCTGGAGAGGGCTGTGTTTCTTTCAACAACCCCTGGCGTAAGGATGTCCGCGAGAGGACGCACGAGGATGCGAAGGACCTCGGCAAGGGGAAGTGAGACGGCGCCTACACCTTGAAGTGAGCCAGGAGGTAGGACTGCAAATTGGCTTTCTGATTGCGGATGCCCAGCTTCTTCCGGATGTTGTTTCGGTAAAAATCGATAGTGCCCTTGGAAAGCTTGAGCATCGCGGCGATTTCCTTGGAGCGCATGCCTTGCATGATGCAGTTGGCGATCTGGATTTCCGTCTGTGTCAGGCTGGCGGACTGGGCCGATAGCTGCTGGGAGAAGGGGGAAATGATCTCCCGGAGATTGCTCTCGATCACGCTGGCAAAGGCGGTCCCCTGGCGGGTCAGCGACGACGCCTTTAGTTTCTGCAGCGCGGGCGTGACGAGCTTGTTGATGTTGGCGACGACCCGCTCCTCGAGAAGCCTCTTATCCTGCTCCCGCTGCTCGAGGAGTGTCCTGAGGGTGGTGTTGAGATCCTCGAGCTTTCGCGAGCGGCTCTCCAGCTCGCTTTCGTTCAACATCAGGGTTTCCTCGATCCGTTTGCGCTCCTCGATATCGAGATGCAACGCCTCGTTCACGCGAGCGAGTTCCTCCGTCCGTTCCCGGATGCGTTGCTCCATTTCGTCGTGGGCCTCTCGGAGCTCTCTCTCCATCCGCTTGCGTTCGGTAATATCTTCGATGAATCCCTCGTAGCAGAGAGTCTTCCCCCGGGTGTCGCGCACGGCTCGAACGTTGTTGAACACCCATCCCGTGCTGCCGTCCTTGCGGCGGATGGGGATCTCAAAGCTGCCCTGGCCCTTCTCTTCCACGACGCGGATGCACTCCCTGCGGATCTCGGGATCCGTGTAGATCTGCTGGCCGATATCGTTGACGGCCGTTTTCAAATCCTCCGGCGAATCGTAGCCAAAGATGCGGGCAAAGGCGGGATTGACCTCGGTGTACTTTCCAGCGGGGAGGCTCTGATAAATCCCTTCCACGGCATTTTCGAAGATGTCTCTGTATTTCTTTTCGATTTTCGCAAGCTCATGGGCCGTCTTTTTTCGCTTCGTGATGTTGCGCGAAATCGTCCGGTAGCCCAGCAGATTTCTGCCCTCGCCGAAAAAAGGTGTCCCTGAGGTTTCCACGATGACAGGCGCCCCATTTTTATGAATCAGGATGTGCTCCAAAGAATCGAAGGATTCTTTTCTCGCAACGACCTGCTGAAAGATCTTTTCGACTCGACCTGCCTCGCCGGGCTCCATGAAGTCAAAAGGCCGTTTCCCGATAACTTCCTCGGACCGGTATCCGATGAAATCGAACACCTTCGGGCTTGCGTAGGTGCACCTGCCCGATGCATCGATCTCGGCGAGGTATTCGTCGATCGTCTCGATCAAGGTTCGATAGCGATGCTCGCTTTCGCGGAGGGCTTTCTCGGCCTGCTTGAGGTGCGTGATGTTGCGGGTCGCTGCGCAGTAGCCGGCAAGCTTTCCATCTGCATCGAAGAAGGGGGATGCATTCGTCTCCACGGTGACGACGGAGCCATCCGCGAGGATGACGTTGCTCTGCAGGCCTTGAATTCGCTCCTTGTTTTGTGC
>DATJPI010000029.1:0-4428 GCA_035506495.1 Syntrophales bacterium | reverse complement strand
TGAGGCGTTTCCGGGAGACCCGGCGGGCACACCCGCTCTGCGAGCGGGGAACGGTGATGGAGGGGATCACGCTGGAGAGGGAGAAGCTGTCGGCCTTGCGCGAGATGGCTGATAAGGTGGTCAACACGTCCTCGTTCAACGTTCACCAGCTCAAGGAAGTCATCCAGAGGCACTTCATGGCGTCGCCTGCGGAGAAGCGTCTCGTGATCAATCTCATGTCCTTCGGATATCGTTACGGGTTGCCCCCCGAGGCGGACATCGTGCTGGATGTGAGATTTCTGCCCAATCCCTACTTCATCGAGGAGTTGAAGCATCTCAATGGCGAGGACGAAAAGATTCAGGATTATGTCATGGGCTGGGAAGAGAGCAAGACTTTCCTGCAGCAGCTTCTGAACATGATGGACTTCCTGATCCCTCTCTATGAAAAAGAAGGCAAATCGAGCATCAATCTGGCCCTCGGCTGCACCGGCGGCAAACACCGATCCGTGGTCATGGCCAATCGACTGGCCCGGTATTTTTCCGGAGAGGGGTATCTGGTCAACGTGACCCACCGGGACATCCACAGATCCTGAAGGCTGGTGATAAACGCCCATCTGCTGCGTTGCCCTCTGCCCTCGTCGCTCAACGTACGCATCCAGTACGCCTCGCTCCTCGGTCAGTCGGGCGCCTTGCATCTGGGCATTTCTGACCAGCCTGAAGAAAAGTAGCAGGAACTGATATGATACGTAAAAAGGATCGAGGAGTATCTTCTCGATCCTTTTTACATCCGGCGTTATATTGCCTGTGACCTGATGCCTGAAGCCTGTTCAACTTCTGGCCTTCTTCTTTTTTCCCTTGCTTTTGGACTTGGCCTTTGCGGGCTGCGCTTTTTTCGTCGGAGCGGGGGTTTGTTCGACCGACTCGGTCAGCTTGCCGGTCACATTGTCCTGGATCCAGTGGGCATCCCACCACTCGGTCGGATTCACGAATTCCCCTCCAACGAGGATGCTGAAGTGCAGGTGGTCGCCACCGGCAAGCCCCGTGCTGCCGCTGTTGCCAAGCGTCTCCCCCCGCGCGACATTCTGGCCCGCCTTCACGCTGATATCCGACATGTGTCCGTAGAGACTGGAAAGCCCCAACCCGTGATCCAGAATGATGGCGTTGCCGTAAATGCCCAGGTAGCCGGCAAAAACGACGACGCCGTTGTTTGCCGCCTCTATGGGGGCACGCTCCGTCGAGGCAAGATCGACTCCCTGATGGGTGCTCTTGCTCACGGCCATCCCTTCAAAGAAATAGGTTCGATCCTGGGCGAAGGAGGCCATCGGTGCAGAATTTTTCATACGCAGGAAGGTGCCTTCCCAGAGCTGCTTGGGCAGCGTGTTACTGCACGCCACCTGAATTGTCTTCGTATTCTCGATTCGCAGGGTCTCGTTGACGAAGAGGAATGCTTCCAGGGGTGTAGACGGTACCCTCGGATCATGCTGTCTGAATTCCGGCATTTTCTGGTCCAGAAATTCTCTGCTGAGGGTGATCTTGTCTGTCCTGAACTTCTTTTCCTTTACGAGATGCGGAAGGACGACCGAAGAGTCGTTCCCCGCCTTGTCCTGCGCCATGATCAGGATCTTGAGCCCTGCTTTGGCGGCGTGGGTTGGCGTAGCGAAATAGGCGATGTAGCAGGGCTTGTCCTTGAGGGCATAGGGGTAACCCTGGAAAAAACGGTCCCCCACCTGGATCCCTGTGCGGGCCACGTCTTCTGAAACCCGATAGAGTGCGACACCGGTGCCGCCGGCATTGATGTTGTGGGCCGAACTGATCATCCCGATCTGGGGCGGTACCGTGTCGATGGAAGATTCGACGGTGATTGCCATCCGGTTTTTCAACCAGGAATGGTCCTCGGCGACGATGGTAATGGTTGCAGGGCCGTCCTTCAGGTTCAGCCCGCGCGGGTCGAATTCCAGGGCAACCGCTTCCTCACGGGTTCCCTTGGCGTAGCTGTTGGAGAAGACAGACTGCTCCCTGCCTTCCTGGTTGATCGTTACGGAGACATTCCGGATTCCGCTTTTCTGATCCGTGACGGTGAGAACCGTCGTCTTCTTCTTTCCGATCCTGGAAAGGTCGTCCTTCAGCACGATAGACGGTTTTTCGAACTCGAGGACCGTGTTGAAAGCCCACAAGCCGATACCGGCGAGTGCGATGGCAAGACCGAAAAGCAGCAGATACATCCGGTTCATCGTTCTTCTTTCTCCTTGACAACGGGGTAAGGAAACTCCCCCTGAATAGAACCACGAGGCGCAGTCATCATACTCATATTGTCGAAATTTTCAAGTTCAATCACAACGGCGGGGCAGGGTGAGGCGATGAGCTGAAAAGGCTTTCATTTCTTGACGTTCCATGCGATTTGGTATATTCAAAATGGAAGACTTTTGATTGGGCGTTGGAGATCGTCAGGATGGGTTTCGGCCATTCGTCTTCGTAGGTGGATGGGAAACGGGGCCGGGCAGCCGGTGTAACACAGAAGGGGGAACGAAGCGGATGAAGGGGAAAAAAATCGTCCTCGGGGTGACCGGTGGGATCGCGGCGTACAAGGCGGCCGAACTCGCACGCGAGTTCATCAAACGCGGAGCCGCAGTCCACGTCATCATGACCCGGAATGCGACCGAGTTCATCACCCCACTGACCTTCCAGACGCTCTCGGGCAACCCCGTCTACACCGAAACCTTCCAGCTGACCGGCGAATGGGAAATCGGGCACGTCTCCCTTGCGGAAAGCGCCGACCTCATCATTCTGGCCCCGGCGACGGCAAACGTCATCGGGAAGATCGCCAGCGGGATCGCCGATGACCTCCTCACGACGACCGTCATGGCGACCCGGTCGCCCGTTCTCATCTGTCCAGCCATGAACGTCAACATGTACAGCAATCCCATTGTCCGGGAGAACATGGAAAAACTCACGACGAAGGGGTATCATTTCGTTGAAGCGGGCTACGGGGAGCTGGCCTGTAAGACGGAAGGGTTCGGGCGGCTTGCCGCTCTCGAGGATATCGTAGAGGACGTGGCCGACCTTCTTACGGTCAAGGACTTGAAGGGTCAGCATGTTCTCGTTACGGCGGGTCCCACCCGGGAGGCCTTCGACCCCGTGCGGTTCATCACGAATTATTCCTCCGGCAAGATGGGCTATGCCGTGGCCCTCATGGCAAAAAGACGGGGGGCCCGGGTGACGCTCGTCAGCGGCCCCACCGAACTGCCGCAACCGCGGGGCGTTGAATTCGTTCCCGTCTCCTCGGCCCGCCAGATGCGCGCCGCCGTCATGGGCCATCTGAGAAAGGCGACCGTCGTCGTCAAGTCCGCCGCCGTGGCCGACTACCGGCCCGCGGGGTTCTCCGATTCGAAGATCAAGAAGACGGACCGGCCGTTGGAGATTCGCTTGGAGAGAAACCCCGACATCATTTCCGAGGTGGGCAAGGTCAAGGGCAAACGGATCCTGGTGGGGTTTGCCGTCGAGACGGACCACCTCACGGAGTACGCGACGAAAAAGATGACGGAAAAAAACATGGACTTGATTGTCGCAAACGACATCACGCAGCCCGGCGCGGGTTTCCAGTCGGAGACGAATATCGTCAAGATTCTCGACCGCGATGGGGGAGCCGAAGACCTTCCGATCATGGACAAGATGGAAGTGGCCTCGCGAATCCTGGATCGCATTCTGGAACTTCTCGGGAAGAAAAAAGGAGCCGCCCGTGGAAAGAAACGATGATCTCCGCGAAGAGCTGCTGAGCATCGTGGGTGCCATGAAACATCACATCTCGATCGAGTGTGATTCCTGCAATCCCGTTTCCCGACTGACTCTCCGGGGTGCGCCCGAAACCCGAGGGGCGGAAGAAAGGCAAGAGAACCTCATCGAAGCGACGGCAAGGAAGGCGCACAGTGGCCGCGAGGCGCCGTTGACCCTGACCGGGGTCCGGGAGGAACTGGGCGATTGCACGAGGTGCCCGCTTCACCGCACACGCAAGAATCTCGTATTCGGCGAGGGGAGCGCCAAAGCGAAGCTCGTCTTTGTCGGCGAGGCCCCGGGCGAGGAAGAAGACAACCAGGGAAGGCCCTTTGTGGGGCGGGCGGGGCAGCTGCTCACCCGGATCATCGGCGCCATGGGCCTTCAGCGCAAGGACGTCTACATCTGCAACATTCTGAAGTGCCGGCCGCCGGGGAACCGCAACCCGAAGGAAGAAGAGATCACGACCTGTGAGCCCTTCCTGGTGAAACAGATCGAGGCCCTCAACCCGGAAATCATTTGCGCTCTGGGGACCTTTGCTGCCAAGACCCTTCTTCGAACGGAAGCGCCCATCTCGTCCATTCGGGGAAAATTCCACGATTACCACGGGCGCAAGCTCATGCCGACCTATCATCCTGCGTACCTCCTGCGCAATCCGGACGCGAAAAAGCTGGTATGGGA
>DATJPI010000028.1:0-3173 GCA_035506495.1 Syntrophales bacterium | reverse complement strand
GAAAACGACGTCTTCTACACTTTCGGGATCAAGCCCGCCTTTCCGGCCACTGCATACGGTTATCTCGAGACCGGTGCCTCCATTCTCAAGGACGACGGGATCGAGCATTTCGAACTCAGAACGTTCAAGGAAAAGCCCGACCTCGAGACGGCCGAGAAATACGTCGAATCAGGCCGTTTCCTCTGGAACTCGGGGATGTTTGTCTGGAGAGCCGCGGCAATCCTCAAGGAGATCCGAACCTGGTTGCCGAAGCACTATGAAACCCTTTTCCCGCTGGGCCCGCACGATGCCACACCGGGCTGGCAGAAGGCGCTTGAGGAGGCTTTTGCCGCCATCCAGCCCATCTCGATCGATTACGGCGTCATGGAGAAGACGAAGACACCCCTGCGGTGCGTCGCATCCCTGTTCTCGTGGACCGATGTGGGGGGCTGGCCTGCGATGCGGGATTTTCTGACGAAAGATGTCCGGGGAAACGCCACCCGCGGTGACGTGAAGACGATCGATGCATCGGGCAATCTCGTCTTTTGCGAGGCGCCCGATGAGACAGTGGCTCTCATCGGTGTTGAAGACCTCGTCGTTGTCCGTTCAGGCAACCGGACTCTGGTGGCAAGAAAGAACCAGGTCGACAGGCTGAAGGAACTCGGCGACCTCTAGTCTGCAGCGTAGAGTGCCCGCACGGTCTCCGGCCAGCAATCAGCGTCCCGAACAGGGATGCCGATTCCTAAATCATGATGTTCATAGGATCCCGCGTCGACCCGGACCGGGAAGGCCCTGTCAGCATCGTTTTTGCGATTCTGCGTTGTCCCTGTTTCCTATCACGTCTTTTCCTTCATCATGCCGCTTTCCACATGGTTGCGCAGTTCCTTGAGCAGCACCTCGAGTTCTTTCTCCCGCTGCTGGTGGAAGTCCTGCCACATTTTCCTGCAGGACTCGCATTTCACCTTGTCCAGGTCTTTCATGTAGGTGTCGTACCGGTAGATGCTTCGGGCGATGACGGTGATCGTTTCCAGCAGATTGTAGTCGTGATTCTCCAACATGGCGGGATCTCCTTTCTTGCTGTTGTTGCCTGCGTCGAGAGATTACGGAATGAATACGCCGGACGGAGAAAGGAATCGCGAAGTGTCATGTCGAGAGGCGGGCGCAGAATGAGGAAAAGATCCATCAGGGCTTTGTCGCGGTAGATCTTCGCGAATCCTCATCATAATTTTTACACTGACAGGGTGGGAGGGTCAAGGGTTTTTTCGTCGAAAATGCCCATGAGCATTGCTTTTCAGGACGATTTGCGCTATAGTCCAAACTTCAAAACGAACACATTCGGGTATCCCATGATTGCCATCGTCGATTATCGGGCAGGCAACCTGACCAGCGTTGCGCGTGCCCTCCAGAGCCTGAACGTTCCCTGCATTGTGACCGATCGTGTCGATGAACTGGAGAGGGCCGAGCGGGTGATCTTTCCCGGGGTCGGCGCGGCCGGAGAGGCCATGCGGAACCTTCTCGAAAAGGGGCTTGCCGGGTGCATTCGCGACTTGTACGAGTCAGGCAAGCCGTTCCTTGGCATCTGCCTGGGCACGCAGGTCATCTTCGAGTACAGCGAGGAGGATGATCGGACGGTCTGTCTGGGCATTATCCCCGGCGGGGTCAAGCGGTTTCCCGAGGGGATGAAGGAAAAGGGCGACGCCCTCAAGATCCCGCACATGGGTTGGAACCGTGTTCAATTCAGGGGCAGCCACCCTTTGTTTGCGGGGATTCCCGGCAATGCCGAGTTCTATTTCGTGCACTCCTACTACCCCGATCCGTCGGATGTGGCGGATGTGGCCGGGGTGACGGAATACGGGATCCGTTTTGCCTCCGCCGTATCGAGAAGGAATCTCGTCGCGGTCCAGTTCCACCCGGAGAAAAGCGGGCGCTACGGCCTGCAGATTCTTGAGAACTTCAGCCGTTGGGATGGAAGGAATGCTCAGTAAACGCATTATCCCCTGTCTTGATGTAAGGGACGGGAAACTCACCAAAGGGGTCAAGTTCAAGGGCAACGTCGATATCGGCGACCCTGTGGAGGTCGCACGCCGGTACTACGAGCAGGGCGCCGACGAAATCGTGTTTTACGACATCACCGCTTCGTCGGAAGGACGCGACATCATGATCGACGTGGTCAGACGGGTGGCCGAGACGATTTTCATCCCCTTTTCCGTTGGAGGCGGCATACGGACGCTCGAGGACATGCGGAAGGTCATCCTCGCCGGTGCAGAGAAGGTGAGTGTCAACTCCGGCGCCGTGGAGAACCCTCGGATCATCACCGAGGGCGCCGTTGCCTTCGGGTGCCAGTGCGTTGTTTTGGGAATGGACGTGAAGAGAGTCGAACGGAGCGCGAAGATCCCTTCGAGCTATGAGATCGTCATCGAGGGCGGCAGGAGGTACATGGGCATCGATGCACTCTGGTGGGCCAAAGAGGCCGAAAATCTCGGGGCAGGAGAGATCTGTCTGAATTCCATCGACGCCGATGGGACGCTGGAGGGTTATGAGCTGGAACTGACACACCTGGTTACAACCAATGTGAAAATCCCGGTCATCGCCTCGGGAGGGGCGGGTAGGAAAGAGCATCTGCTGGATGTGCTGACACAAGCCAAGGCCGACGCGGCGCTCATCGCTTCCATCGTCCATTACGGGACCTACACCATCGCCGAATTGAAGGAGTACCTCACGGGCAGCGGGGTGAAGGTGCGGGAAATCTGGTAAGAAGGTATCAGGTATCAGGTATCAGGTATCAGGTATATTCTCCCTATTGACCTGTCACCTAGTACCTAGCACCTGTCACCTCTAATTGGTGTTGTTAAAACTCTAAGAAATGATATCCCCAAGGCGCCAGATCTACATAGAGCCCCAATTCCGTCATTTCGTTTCCGTCACGTTCATACGAATCCCCTGACAGCAGATCGGCCAGCCGCCAGGATCGCCCGTCGAGTTTCATGCCCGGCATGCGGACGCGCCCCTGCGAGGGCCGGTCCGAGAGGTTCACGACAACAAGGTGATGTCGGTTCCCGTCCGACCAGCTCCAGGCCACGAGGTTTCTGTAACTTTCGTTGTCGGGCCATCCCGAGAGCTCACAGAGACCCCACGTACCCTTGTGCAGTCGCGCATCCCGGACGGATTGACAGAGCCTCCTGTAGAAGCCTCGG
>DATJPI010000027.1:0-2597 GCA_035506495.1 Syntrophales bacterium | reverse complement strand
GAAAGCCCGTAGCGGCCCCGGATGATGTCCACCTCTTCCTTTGTCTCGGCGAGATGCATCATGAAGGGGATCTTTGCCTCGTCGGCAATGCGCTTGACTGTCTGCAGGGTTTGAGTCGCGCAGGTATAGGCGGAGTGACAGAAAAGAGACGGTGTGACCATCGGGGCAAGGGGCTGCCATTTCAAGATGAATGCTTCTGCCGCTTCGGCTTTCTTCCTGATCTCTTCGGTATCGGGCGGACTGAAGTCGATGAATCCCTGGCCTGCCACGATCCGCACGCCGGCATCGACAGCTGCCTGGGCGACGCGGCTCTCGTAAAAGTAGCTGTCACAGCAGGTCGTGGTCCCCGAGAGGATCATCTCGGCCATCCCGAGAAGGGCTCCGCGATAGACCATTTCGCGGTTCACGTGCGTCGCCTCGGCGGGAAACATGTGATCGTGGAGCCATTCCATCAGCGGCAGGTCATCGGCAAGACCCCGGAAGCAGGTCATGGGCAGGTGGGTGTGCGTGTTGACAAGGCCCGGCATGACGGCACAGCCCGCAGCGTCGATCGTCACGGCAGCGCTCGTCGCTGGGACTTCGGCCCTGCCGCAGGCGAAGAGGATACGGTCTTCGGCAATGCCGATGACGGCGTCTTCGATGACGTCCATGCGGCCAGAGAGGGTCAACAGGGTGCCGCCCTGGATGAGGAGATCGATCTTCTGCATCGGGTTCATGCCGCGGCCCTCACATCCCAAGGCTTGCACAGACGCGCCGCGCGATGTGGTTGACGCGGTCCATGACTTCCCCTTCGTCGATCGTGAGAAGTTTTCGGTTTCTCATCAAAATGCGGCCATTGATCACGACCGTGTCCACATCGGAACCCGACGTGCAGTAGACCAGGTGTGAATCCTCGTGGTAGAGGGGTGTCAGGTGGGGCTGGTTAAAATCGACGGTGATCACGTCGGCCTTCATTCCGGGCCGCAGTGCGCCGATCTCGCCTTCCATCCCCAATGCCCGGGCCCCGTCCCGTGTGGCCATCTTCAATACTGTGCCGGCGCTCATGACCGTGGGGTCCAGCCGCGAGACCTTGTGAAGCTTGGCTGCCGTATCCATCTCCTGGAACATGTCCAGGTTGTTGTTGCTGGCGCACCCGTCCGTTCCCAGGGCTACCGTGATCCCCGCTGCCTGCATTTCGGGAACGGGGGCCACACCGGAGGCGAGCTTCATGTTGCTTTCGGGGTTGTGTACGGCCTTCACCCCGGCCCGTGCGAAGAGCTCGATATCGGACTCGTTGAGCCACACGCAGTGAAATGCCACGAGGTTCTCATCCAGCAGGCCGATGTCGCGAAGAAAATGCACGGGGGAACAACCAAGCTTTTCCAGAAGCCCGTCCCGTTCTGATTTCGTCTCCAGGAGATGAAGCGACAGGGGGACCCCGTAGCGGTCGGCGAGGGCCTTTGATTTTTTTAGCAGATCCGACGAGCAGGTGTAGAGGGCGTGGGGCTCTACGGTGATGCGGACCAGGGGGTCCTGAGCCCATTTCTCGAGGAGATGCTTCGTGTAGGCGAGGCCTTCGTCGGGCGTCTTGAAATTGGGGGAGGGGAAGTCGAAAAGCACCTCCCCGAGGAGGCATCGGATGCCGGAGCGGCTTGCGGCTTTTGCCGTTTCGTCCTCGAAGATGTACATGTCGCAGAAGGTCGTCGTTCCGGAGCGGATCATCTCGGCGCACGCCAGCAGACTCCCCCAGTAGGCGAGCTCCGGGTCCACGTTTTTCGCCTCGGCGGGGAAAATATAGCGGTTGAGCCACTCCATCAGCTCCAGATCGTCGGCGATTCCTCGGAAGCAGGTCATGGCGGCGTGGGTGTGGGCGTTAACGAGGCCGGGCATGACGACATGATTGGCCGCGGCGACGATTTTTCGGCCATGATATCGGCTCGCGATGTCGGCCTGGGGGCCGACGGCCAGGATCCTGTCGCCCTTTATCGCTAATGCACCCGACGGGATGACCGTTCCGGCGTCGTCGAGAGTGAGGATCGTGCCGCCTTCAATAAGGATGTCGACTTCCTGCATGCTGCCTCCTTCGGTGCCGCAATTCCATTCATTCGTTGCCGGATCTGACAGCCCACCGGCTGCGTCGTATCTTGACAGCCATCCGCAAAGATAATATACAAACGAGTACTTGTCTGACGGCCTGGGTGGCGGAACTGGTAGACGCAAGGGACTTAAAATCCCTCGGTACTTAGTGCTGTGCGGGTTCGATTCCCGCCCCAGGCACCATCTTTTGTTGTTCACTTCGGAGCTTCTCATTACTGCGCTTAAGTTTTAAGGAATTCATGCCCCCTTGGCAAGGAAAATCCTGTTCGTGTCGGCTGTTCTAGTGTTTCCCCGGGCTGGACATTTATTCCTCAGAAATGATATGGCGGTATCCTCGAGGGATGAAAGAGATCGTGAAACGAGAATAGGGGAGAGGGATGTATGAAAAGGAATCATGCGGCATTTCTGGCGATGATGATGCTGGTCTGTGGAGTCGTCATCATGTCCCTGACAACGGGGCACGCGGACATGCCGAGAGGGGCAAAGGCCATCTTCGACAGTGGAGAAGGGCCACCTGTCCG
>DATJPI010000026.1:0-3219 GCA_035506495.1 Syntrophales bacterium | reverse complement strand
CATGAAAAACTATGAGCCCTCGACCCAGTTGCAGAAGATTCTCGGCGAGCGCTATGCCATGGAACGCAAGATCATAGTTTTGGAAAACAATCCCAAAACGATCAAGCTCGTTCTGGCCGAGCCCTCGACACAAATCATGGAGGAACTCCAGAAGGCAGTCCCTCCCGGCAAGGCGATCGAATTCTATCTGGCGAGCTACACCGAGATCGATGAAAGCCTCCGAAAGGTGGCCGACCCATTCAGCTTTACGCAGTACCGGTAGCGGCTTCGCCGCCGGCTCCGGGATCCCGGCATCGGGCTTCAGGAAATAAAGAAGGATCGGAGAGTGTCTCCCGATCCTTTTTCTTTGCCTTTATTCTTCTTTGCCCGGAATCCGGATTCCGGAAGCCCGAGGCCCTTCTTTCACGCTCCTGTCACCGGAGGGTCGCCATCGTATTTGGTTGCTTTCTCCTTTATCTTTTCAAGCCACTTTTCCCGGTAAAGATAAGCGACGAGCAGGCACAGCCCCGTGATGGCCAGCAGGGCGGCCAGGGGCCAGAAATGGTTGTTTCGGGCAAAGCTCCCGAAGACGGAGAGCATGACCGTACCGAAGAGCCGGCCCACCGTGGAGATGACGAGAAAGGTCCAGACGCGCATGTGGGACAGGCCCAGAATGTAGCAGAGGTAGTCTTTCGGGAAACCCGGGATCAGGAAAAGAAAGAAAGCGATGAAGACCCCTTTGTGCTCTAGGATATAGTCGTATTTTTTCAGTGTATCGGCTTTGACGACCCGTTCCACCAAAGGCAATCCGAAGATGTGGGCCAGCAGAAAGGCCAGCCAGGACCCGAGGGTTAGCCCGATTGTCGAGTAAAGAGTCCCCAGAAGAGGACCGTAAAGGTAACCGCCCAGGAAGCCGCTGAGCTCACCGGGGATCGGCGCGAAGACGACCTGCAGGATCTGGAGGGCAATGAAGATCAATTCATCATAGGGATCATGTGACGTGATCAGCTCAACCGCCCGTTCGCGGTCGGAGAAAAAGACATGCACGTCGTAATGAAAGAAAAGCCAGGTTCCGACGCCGAAGAAAACGATCAGGGCCAGTGCGCTGAGAATGTAGTGGCGTTTCATGGTCTTGGCTTATCTCCGGGAGAACGCTCTGCCGCTCCTGTTGTCGGGTCTGCTTCGAAGGCCCTCTCTTTTACCAGAGATTCATGATGAACACAAACGGGATTACGACAGGCGTCAGGCTACAGGCATCCGGCTCCAGGAAAAGACAAGGATCGAGAAGACGTCTTCCCGATCCTTTTGTCTGCGGCACAGCCTGTGTCCGTTATTTACCGAATCTGGACTCCAGAATCCCGATTCCCTTTTTCAGGCCGATCCCACCGTTTCCGACAGGCCCGTGGAGGTTTTCAGCCGCTGGAGCTCACCCCGCACGCGCGTCAATTCCTCGCTCGTTTCCTTGAGGCGGCGAGCGAGGACTTCGGCCATGAGCATGTAGTAAATGGCCGCGAAGGCCACACGGTCCTCTTTTCGAAGTTTTTCCATGGCGGAGACGTCCGTGGCGAGGCAGACGGTCTCATCGACGGCCTGGACAGAGGACGTCCGGGCGGAAACAGACAGCAGCCGCATCTCGCCAAAAACATCGCCTGTTCGGCAGAGCTGCTTCAACTCCACCCCGTTGCGGGTAACTCGGACTCTGCCCGAAACAATGAAATAGATCCGGTGGTCTGATTCTTCCTCCTGGGCGATCACTTCAGCGGGCGCGTATTTCAGGATCTGGCTGCAACTGAGGATTTTGCGAAGATCTTTCTTCTCGAAGGCCTGGAGCTTCGGGATTTTCCGAAGAGCCCTGATGATCTCGCCATTTCCTTGGAGTACCTGCATGTCGTTTCCCGCCTGAACCGGGATTTCAACGCAAGGGGTTGTCATCCCTGAAAATATGGAAGCCAGATTGATGGGCATGAAAGATCCATGCCATTTCGAGGATGGGCCATAGAGGACTGGCAATGACGCGGCGCGTAACCGCTCCAGGCTGGATGATGGATCTTTCTTTGCTGCTAATTCCTGGAGAAATAGGCGTCGCAGAAGCGGCTTTCGGCTTGTGTCTTTGTGTTATGGGCGTTGATGAAAAAGGTCACGCCGACTATCATCGGGGGCTCGCCCCCATTGATATCCTTGAAGAGCTTTCGGTAGTCGTCGTAGATGTTCCGTTTTTCCGTAATCCATTGCCCCAGTTTGTCGTTTTTGTTGCGCAGCACGATGTAGCGTACCCGGCCCGCAAAGGGGTGGGCATTGCGCCCCGTCGTTCCCCTCGGGCATTCCGTGTCCCATACATAACCCAGAAGCGGTGCCGTCAGAGTGTGGGGGAATCCCGTGGGGGTGAAGACGACGTAAACCTGTGCGGCCTGGTCGTCGGTCGCCCGTTGTCGGATGTCCGCGCCATCGGGCAGGCGGCTTGCAGCCCACTTCCAGTTCAGGTAAGGGAACTCCTTCGGGTCAATGCTCATTTTGCGGCTGATCCCGAAGGAGGATTCTTTGTCACTGATCATGTGCAGGCAGTAGGGATCATGCTGAGCTCCCGAGCGGAGTTCGGAGAGGCTTCCCGGTCCCTTCCTTCTTGGTGCCAGTAGGCCGGCGGAATCACTCCTCTCGATATCGATCTGGGGCGTACCCGCCCGCCACTCGAGGTTCCAGCCGGTGGGAACACCGTCTTTCACTTCTCCGGGATGGAAGTTTGTGATCGCGATGCGCTCGATGACCTGCATGGCCATCGTTTCACAAAGGAAAAACACGAGCATGGCCGCGAAGGCCAGCGTGAAAAGCCGTCCGAATCGTTTCAAGAGGTCACCCCGTCTTGCCGCCGTAGTAGGCCATGACTTCCGTGCGCGTCAATACGGCCCTCACATCGCTGACCTCTTTTTCGATGTTTTCCCTGCCACCCTCCTCGCGGTCGATGAGGGCGATGACCCGCTTCACCTGGAGACCGGCCTCGCGGGCCGCCTCGATGGCCGACAGTGTCGATCCTCCCGTCGTGATGACGTCATCGAGAACGACGACACTCTCGCCGGCCTTGACGGTTCCCTCGATGCGGTTCCTTGTCCCGTGGTCCTTGGTTTCCTTGCGCACGATGAAGGACTTCACGGGCTTGCCTAACTGGTACGATATGACGGACAGGGCGTTTGCCATCGGGTCGGCGCCCAGCGTGAGGCCGCCCGCAGCCGTCACATCCAGATCCCG
>DATJPI010000025.1:0-2586 GCA_035506495.1 Syntrophales bacterium | reverse complement strand
ATCTTCCTCATCAGTCGCATGGACCCGAAGCCGGGTCTGGTGTACAGCGACGAAGGGCCTCAGTACATCATCCCGGACGTCTTTGTGTTCAAGGTGGCCGATGAGTACAAGATCATCCTCAACGACGAGGGTCTGCCGAGGCTGAGAATCAGCAACTTCTACCGAGAGATTCTGGGCGGGGGTGCTGAAGGCGCAACCAGCGCGGAGGATTGCAAGAAATACATCAAGGAACGGCTTCAGTCGGCCACCTGGCTTATTAAAAGCATCCAGCAGCGCCAGCGGACGATCTTCCGGGTGACGGAAAGCATCGTCAAGTTCCAGAGGGAATTCTTCGACAAGGGGATCAACTTCCTGAAGCCCCTCGTGCTGCGCGACGTGGCAGACGACGTGGAGATGCACGAGTCCACCATCAGCCGCGTGACAACAAACAAATACATGCACACCCCCCGGGGGATCTTCGAATTGAAGTACTTCTTCAACTCGAGCATCAGCAAGACAAGCGGCGACTCTATTGCATCCAAGAGCGTGCAGGAGGAGATCCGGAATATCATCAGCGGCGAGGACACCCGGAAGCCGTTGAGCGACAGCGAGATCGTCGACATTCTCAGCGCTCAGGGCATATCGATAGCGAGGCGCACCGTTGCCAAGTACCGGGAGATGATGGGAATCCTGCCGTCTTCAAAGAGGAAGAAATTTATCATCAAGTCTAAAAATTAATTGACAATTTTCCGGGGCTGGCCTATAAGGCATAGCTTATTTTTTCGACGCAACCGGCAGGCCCTTCGCGGCGGTGTTTTTTACCATCCGGAATCAGAGCCCGCGAGATCCAAGAAGGTGACGGTTCCCTGCCGGTGGTCCTGCCCTGTGGAAGCCGTTTTCCTGCGAGGATGACAGGGTACGGAACGAGGTCGAACACAAAGAGAAGGATGAGGAGGCAACGAGGTATGCAGGTTTCCGTGACCTTTCGGAATACGGGGTCGGAAAGTTGGTTCAAAGATTATGTGACCGAGCGGCTCAGCAGGATCCAGAAATTCATCGACAAACCCGTGGAGGCCCACGTGGTGCTCTCCGTTGAAAAATTCAGGAACGTAGCCGAGATCAATATCATGGCGAAGGGCATCAACCTGGTCGGCAAGGAAGAGGCCAAAGATATGCAGCTCGCCATCGACAACGTGATCGACAAAATCGAGCGACAGATCAAGAAACACAAAGAAAAGAGCCGAGAGCGCAAATCCAATGCAAACCGGGCAGAAGAATCGGGTGGTCCGGCTGCCGGATCCGCAGCCTTCGAAGAGGAGTCCAGGCCAAAAGTCGTCGAAACGCGCAAGGTCGTCCTGAAGCCCATGTCCCTCGAGGAGGCCATCCTCGAGATGGAGGGATCCCGAAACCGCTTTGTCATTTACCGGGATGCCAACTCGGAAAAAATCAGCGTCGTCTATCGGCGGGACGACGGGGATTTTGCTCTTCTCGAGGCCAACAGCTGAACGGATGGGAAAACCCCATGCAAATCACCGATATGTTTAAAAAAGAATATATCATCGAGGAGTTAAAGGCGCATTCCAAGCGGGCCGTCCTCAGTGAATTGTCGGAAATCTTCACCCGGTCCCACTCGGGGATCCAGAGCGAGGCGATGGTCGAAGTCCTTCTCGAAAGGGAAAAACTGGGCAGTACCGGAATCGGCGACGGGATCGCCATCCCGCACGGAAAACTTAAGGGACTGGACAGTCTCGTCATCTCATTCGGGCGCAGCCGTGAAGGGATCGATTTTGATGCCATCGATGGCAAGCCGGTTTACCTCTTCTTCCTGTTGATGGCACCGGAGAGTTCAACGGGCCAGCATCTCAAGGCCCTTGCAAAGATCTCGCGTATGCTCAAGGATCAGGAGTTTCGAAGCAGCCTCCTGTCAGCGAAAAACGCAGAGGAGCTCTACCGGAGGATCGCCGAAAAGGACGAGTCCTATTGAGATCGCTGCCGGTCCCACCGGCTGGCGATCGAAGTGCTTGCTTTCCGTTCGCAGGGCGCGACCCGATGAACCGATATTTCCTCGCACCTTTCTTTCAACGGCCTTTCCTGCAGGTCCCTCTTTTCCCGATGTTTTCCTATTCCAGGATCCCCGATACCCGGCGAGCGCGCCTGTGCGGGAGGGCAGCATGCAGAACTTGAGAATCGTCATCGTCACCGGGATGTCCGGCTCCGGCAAGAGCACGGCCCTCCGGGCGCTGGAGGATGTGGGGTTCTTCTGTGTCGATAACCTGCCCGTTGTTTTACTGCCGAAATTTCTCGAAATCCAGACCGATGCCGCAAGCGAGATCAGCAAAGTCGCACTCGTAATGGATCTCAGGGAGCGTTACTTCCTGGAGAAATACGCCGAGATCTTTTCCAGGCTCAAGGAAGAGGGGCACCGGATCGAGATTTTGTTTCTCGATGCCAGTGATGAATCGCTCTTGAGGCGTTTCCGGGAGACCCGGCGGGCACACCCGCTCTGCGAGCGGGGAACGGTGATGGAGGGGATCACGCTGGAGAGGGAGAAGCTGTCGGCCTTGCGCGAGATGGCTGATAAGGTGGTCAACACGTCCTCGTTCAACG
>DATJPI010000024.1:0-3164 GCA_035506495.1 Syntrophales bacterium | reverse complement strand
CTCGGCTGCGAAGCTTGCCACTTCCAGAATGGCATCGCGATAGTGCAGGGCCTCTTCGGCACGCTTGCGCTCCGTGATGTCTCGGATGGACTCGATGGCACCGACGATATTACCCTGGGAATCATAAAGGGGTGCTGCCGTGCCGGAAAGATAGATTTCTTCCAAGCGTGCGTCCAGCCTCGGCATATAAGTCTCGCCGAAGAGGATATCGCCTCTCCTCTGAATGAGTGCGTAGCGATCGGCAGTCTTTTCATCAGCGGAGAGAACCTGGTCAATGAGCAGCGGGCGTCTTTCGCCATAAAGCGGCAAGGCATACTCGTAATTGCCCTTGCCGAGCATGTCTTTTGCTGCAATGGAGGTCATGGTCTCCATGGACCGATTCCAGGCGATGACCTTTCCTTCCCGGTCGATGGCGAAGGTGGCATCAGGCAGAAAATCGATGATGTCGGAAAGGCGTCTCTCCGAGTCTCTCAGGGCCTTGTCCGCCCGGTTGTGGTCCTCGATCTCCAGGATCAGGGCCTGGTTGGCGACCATGAGTTCCGAGGTTCGCTCCTGGACGCGCTGCTCCAACTCGCTCTGGTAGTGCTGCAGGGCCTCCTCGGTTCGCTTGCGGTCGGTGATGTCGAGCGCGGTGAAGACGACTCCCACGGAAATGTCTGAGGGATCGATGGCTTTCGAGCTCAGCAGGATGTCCAGCATAGCACCGTTTCTGTGTTTCCACCGGGTCTCGATGACACCGGTGGCGCCCTGCCGCACTTCGATGTATTTCTCGCGGCCCACGCGCTCGAATTCTTCGTCGCTCTCGTAGAGGATGCGTGCGCTCTTCCCGGCCAGCTCCTCGCTTTTATACCCTACGAGGCTTGCGACCTGTTCATTGGACCAGCCGAGCACCCGGTTGTAGACAAGTCCAATACCGATCGGTGCGGCCTGGAAGATGCTCTTCAGCAGGGCTTCGCTTTGCCGCAGGGCCTGTTCCGAGCGCCGCCGTTCGGTGATGTCCTGGAGGTAAATGACCAGCCGTCCGACTCTTCCCTGCGAATCGAAGATGGGGTAGAGACTGTGTTCGTGCCAGTACTCGTCCCGCTCGCTACTGAATCGAAGGGGTTGCCCGCTCTTGATGACCTCGCCAAACCGTTCCCTGCTGTGCTCCGCCTGGGCAGGACCCAGGTAGCCATAGATCGGGGTTCCGAGGAGACCGTCCAACTTTGTGCCCAGCCGCCGGGCGAAGGTCTCGTTTGCCGCCAGTACTCGCCCCTCCGAATCGATGAGCGCGAAGGATTCCGTTGCGGCGTTCAGCATGGCGCTTGCCGTCTCGAGACTGTCGCGAAGGGCCTCCTCGGCCCGTTTGCGCTGCGTGATGTCGTTGTAAACAACGAATGCTGCCGGCTCCCCCGCGTAATCAATCAGGCTGGCCGAGATGAGCACCCAGATCACCTCATCCTTCGACGTCTTGAGCGCGCATTCGTAGTCGATGACCTTCCCCGCCTGTGACAAGGCTGCCACGAAGCGGTCCCTGTCTTCCGGACGGACCCAGTGCTGCCGCGCCTGGCGGCCGATGGCCTGGTCCATGGGCACGTCGAACAGGGCGGAGGCCCGCTGATTGACAAACAGTGCCCTTCCGGTGGACATGGAAGTGACGACAACAGCGATCTCGGCATTCTCGACGAGCAGCCGGTATCTCCTCTCGCTGCCCCGCAGCGCCTTCTCGGCCAGCTTGCTACCCGTGATATCATGCACGATCGAGTAAAGAAGTTTGCGCCCCTTCAAAAACATCGGCCCGCTGTAAACCTCGACATCGCAGATTGTGCCGCCGGAAAGACGGTGCCTGAACTCGAAATGATGCCGTCTCTGCTCCATGGCCAAGCGCATTTGCCGCTTGATCTCGCCCGGCTTTGCAGTGTTGATGTCTGAAATCCGCAGCGCTTTGAGCTTCCCCATGTCGTAGCCGTAAAATTGTGCAGCCGATTCGTTGGCATCGACAATCTGGCCGTCGGCGGGGTCGATGATGAGCATCACCGCATGATTTTTCAGGAAGAGACTGCTGTACAGATCCTCCCCGCGGCGCGGACGCGCTGCGGCGGGCTTTCGCTTTGCCATGACTCCCTTGGGGCTCTCCGCCCGGCGCGTGTCTTTTGGCCTTGCCTTTCCAGGAGTAGAGGCTTTTTTCCTCCCGGCGGGATGCTTTGCAGATCGCTTGATCGGCATGTGAAACCTCTATTACTTCAGGCGCTTTCGCAATGCTTCATTAAACGGATCGACCCCGGAAATGTCAAGGCGAAACGACGGCCGCAGGGCGGCAGGAAAGAAGTGGCAAGAGTGAAGGAAGTGGAGGAAGTTCGGGAGTGGAAAAAAGGGGACGAGGGACTAGGGGGTGGGGACGAAACAAGAGGGATTCTGGCTTCAGGATTCTGGCTTCAGGCTTCAGGTGTCCGGCTTCGGGATTCCGGATTCCGGATATTGAATACCCAATACCCAGTACCCAATTCCCAAAGCCGCCGCTTAGCGGCCTTCTGCGACGGTCTGGCTTGAGGCAATGCCTTGCATATATTCGGCGATGTTCTCACAGTGATCGGACATGCGTTCGATGCGCAGCAGGATCTCGATGAAGACAGGACCGGCCTCGGCCTGGCAGAGACCTTTGTTGAACCGTTCAATATGTCGGTCGCGGGCATCCCGCACGAGGCGGTCGATGTGATCCTCCCGCAAAAAAATGCTGTTCACCCGCCCGGGGTCCATATCATCCATCAGGGCAACGACCTCCGTCAGGTTGGCTCGTACATGACCCACGATCTCCTGGAGTTCCGCTTCCGCCCAGCACGTGAAGCTGACTGTCATGCGCTGCTTTGCACGGGCCAGCTTGATGACGTCTACGGCATGATCGGCAATGCGCTCGATGTCGTCGGCCATACCGCTGTACGCGAAAAGGCGTTTTGTCTGCTCCTCGCTAAGGGAGCCCGAAGAGAGTTTTCGCAGGAACAGCCCCACTTCGCGCCGCAGGTTGTCAATGACAAATTCGACATATGCGGCATCGCGGGCCTTCCCGGCATCGAATCGGCTGATGAGTTCCATGCTCGTCGAGCAATTGCTCTCGACGAGTATCATCTGACGCTGCAGTTCCTGCTTGACTCGATGGAGCGCCTCCTCGGGATCGGAGAGGTATTTTT
>DATJPI010000023.1:0-3183 GCA_035506495.1 Syntrophales bacterium | reverse complement strand
CCAGAATGCCATGGAAGCCATGCCCGGCGGAGGCATCATCGACATCCAGGCTGGAAATGCCATCGTGGAGACCACGGACAGGCTGCCGATCAAGGACGGCCGATACGTGAAGATCTCCATCCGAGACCACGGGCAGGGCATCTCCGAGGAGCACCTCTCGAAAATCTTCGACCCCTACTTCACGACCAAGCAATCGCGCCGGGGACTGGGGCTGGCCGTGAGCTATTCCATCATCCACAATCACGAGGGTCTGATCCGCGTCGAATCCCGAAAAGGGCAATTCTCGGCGTTCCAGATCTTCCTGCCTGCGAGCCCGGGGGGCAATCCATCCCCGCCGGCTCCACCCAAGGCTGTCTCTATTCGATGAGGTATCAGGTACAAGGTATCAGGTGTCAGGTAGGAGTGAGAGCTTGCACCTAGCACCATGAACCTGCCGCTCCGCGGCATACTCCTGCACTTCTTTCCCGTCACTTTGCCACCCCGTCACTACGCCACTTCGCCCTCGATCAGCCGATGCGCGTCCGAACGACTTTCCAGGACTTCGTGATGAGGAAGCTTTCTTCCATGTTGTTGACCATGGCGGCGAACTTGTTCATCGGGACGGCAAAGCTCAACGTCGAGCCGGGGACAAAGGGGCGGGCGGAGACGTCGAACATTCCCAGGACGGCCCTCGGGCGAGCGGACTCCTTCTCGATGAAGGGGTATTTGACAATGGCGCCGCAGCCCGCACAAAAGGGGCAGTAGACAGCGTTGAGATCGGCTTCGTCGAAGTTGGCCAGCGTAAAGAGTCCTGAAAGGACATCGGGAGGGGCGAAGAAGATCACAACGGCCGGGTCGTCCGATGCCTCAAGCCGGTCCCAGCGCTTGAAGACGATATGATGGGCAGGTGCCGTGTAGGCCGGTGAACGTTTTTCGAACTCCTTCACCAGTTCGGGGGATTTTTTGTAACGTTCCCCTTCGAGGGTGCCCGGAATGCCGCAGGAGAGAAAATACTCGAAGTTCGGCATCACCTCCTCCGTGAAGCCCAGGTAGCGCTTGCCGCCATAACAGCCGACCGTTGAGAGGTCGAACCGCAGGCTTTTTCCCTGGCGGACCTTCGTTAGGTCTGCGAGGAAACACCGGTGGCCCTTCGGGGGCTTCGTGCTCTCGGCCGCACCCTCGTCATCCCTGTAGTAACAAATGATCGGGAGCTCGGCCCCGCCGAAATGCTTCTTCCACTTTTCCAGGAAGTCCTCTTTCAACTCCATGTCCATCGGCATGCCTCCGATATCGTCTATTTCGTTATGCCGCTGTGCGGCTCTTCTGGGAAATGGGTGCTGGATATTGGGTATTCTTCCGGAAGCCCGATGCCCGAATCCCGACGCCCTCTTTGCCTGTTACCTTTATCCTTGCTCCTCGTTGCTCGATCCTTAGATGAGCAGCAGTGCCATCAGCGCGAGAAAGGTCATCCCTGCCGCCGTCATGTCCATGCCGATCAGCGGCACCATGATGAGGCTTGCGGCAACGGAACCCGCACAGCCTCCGATGAGGTCGGCAGCATAGAGAGGCGAGGCAATAGTTTCCTGATCCGGAGCGCCCCGCAAACTTGCGTAGGCAAAGATGCCTGCCACGAGGCATCCTGCCACGGCGAGAAAAGCCGCCGTTTCGACAAGTCCGGTCAACAGGCCGAGCCGTGCCTGCAGGGCGACAAGGGTTGCGATGAGCATGAAACCGGCAACGAGAAAATATCCCCATCTGCGGCCGATTTCACGGTACCGGCTTTTGCGCTGGGCGATCGTTGCGAAGGTGAGTGCGCCTGCGGTCAGTCCCAGCATGAAAGCGGTGATGAGGATTCCCAGGTCGCGATAGAGGACGCCATAACGAGTCTGGTACTGCAGGATGAGCACCGTTTCGAGAACCATGCCCGCAAACCCGGCAACTGCGACGAGCAGGGTCCTGCGCCATGAGGGCCTCGCGCGGGCGATGAAAAAAACGAGGAGCACTGTCCCTGCGGCCGCCCCGAACCATATCCATTTTTCCCTTGCGATGCGTCCGATTTGCTCGAAGCTCAGGTTGCCCAGGCCCGGGAAAAATTTCGACAGCCACAGCAGTGCCGTGAGCTGGTAGCAGATGGGTCTCTCGTCGGTATTGACGGGGGCAGTGCCTGTCCGGACCGTCTGTTCGATTTCCGGGAAACGGTCGTTGGTCAGCAGGTAGCGGATGTACGGTTCCGAGACGAGACGGCTTTCGACCTTGCGGCTGTGGAGCCGCTCGATCAGAACCTGCGGATCGCGGGGAAGGCTGTCCATCGATGCCGTGATGACGTTCGTTTCCCCGGGGATGATGAGGACATTTGCGAAGACGTTGGAAAGCGCGCCGTAGATGCTCGAGACCCGTTCTTTCATCTGCGGTGTCCATTGGTTCTCGGCGGCCTGAAGGCGCAGGGCGACGATCCCCCCCGGATTCAAGTGAGCGAGGCAAAGCCGGAAAAACTCCAGGGTGTAGAAGCGATTGGTCTGTCCCGACGAGGGTTCGGGCATGCCGATGAGGATGAGGTCGTAACGGCTGGATGCCTTCAGAAAGCGACGCGGATCGTCTGCAACGACCCTCACTCCTGGTTTGCTGAGGGATGCCTGGCGGTTCGGGGGGAGCCTCTCCCTGACCAGTCCGATCAGGGCCGGGTCCATTTCGACGTATTCGACGGTCCCGGGCCCGTGTTTCAGCAGCTCACCGACTGTACCTTCCATCCCGCCGCCCAGTACGAGAATGCGAGCGGGCAGCGGGTGCTGAAGGGCGGCAAGGTGGGCGAAGTGCTCCGCCTCGGTTCCCTCGGTTTCGAAAGCGAGGGCATCGTTCACGAACACGGAGACCTGACTCTCGAGTTTTGAGACAGTGATCCGTCCGTAGGGCGTGTCGCGGCTCTCCAGGAGGGAAGGGTGGTTCCATCGGGTCATAATGCTGTCGAGTGTGAGGGCGTAGTAGATGGGGATCAGGAGAACCCCGCACAGGACGGTGGCGAGAAGCAGGCCGGTGGTGCGCCTGGCACCGGCCGGAATGGCGGCCGGGGCGGCCGCTGCGATGAGCGAACAGGTGAGGGCAAGGGCAAAATTCTGAATTCCCCAGTGAAGGCCGAGAGCCGATACAAGCCCGCCGGCCAGCCCTCCCGCGCTTTCTATGGCGTATGCGGCGGCCACGGTTTTTCTT
>DATJPI010000022.1:0-16391 GCA_035506495.1 Syntrophales bacterium | reverse complement strand
GCGATGACTTTACGGCAGCGACAAGCTCTCTTGCCTTCACATCGCGGCCGCCGAGTCCTGCCACATAATCGTGGATGACGGCGTTGATGCCGGATCTGTAAAAAGCGGCCTTGAGATCCGAGCACAGCCCCCCTTCGTAGCCGTAGCTGATGCTCTTTTCGAAGAGCATGATGGCCTTGGCATCCCGGTAGGCCTCGAGAACTTCTTTTTCCGGGAAGGGCCGGTAGACGCGGATCCCCACAGCACCCGCCTTGATCCCCTCTTCCCGCAGAGCGTCTGCGGCCACCGTCGCCTCGGCGGCAAGGGAGCCCATGCTCGAGAGGATGACGTCGGCGTCCTCCGCCCGGTGCGTCCAGAGCATCCCGCCGTGGTCGCGCCCGAAGGCCTCCGCATACTGGCGGTTCACCTCGCGTATCGTCTCCGGGGTTTTGTCGAGGGCGACCTGCAGCTTGCATCGCATCTCCATGTATCCGTCGCGGAGAACCCCTTCCGAGTCGGGGCGCTGGTTGGGCAGGAGCACCGAGTTGAGGGTCATCGGGTTTTCGGCATCGAGGATGGTGTGGGGCTTGTACGGCGGCAGGAACTTACGGACTACCGTCTGGGCCGGGGCGACGACAGGCATCATTGTGTGGGAGAGCACAAAACCGTCATAACAAACCATGACGGGAGCATAGACCGTCTCGGCGATCTTGTAGGCCTGGATCACCGTATCGAGGATTTCCTGGTTGTCCCGGCAATACATCTGGACCCAGCCCGTGTCGCGCTGGGCAAGCGAGTCCTGCTGGTCGTTGAAGATGGACCAGGGGGCCCCTACGCCGCGGTTGACGCAGCACATGACGATGGGCAGCCTCGAGCCCGCCGCCCAGTGCAGTTGTTCGTGCATGTACAAGAGGCCGTTCGAGCTGGTCGCCGTGAAGACCCGGGCCCCCACGGTGGAGGCCCCTATGCAGACCGTCATGGCCGAGTGTTCGCCCTCCACCCGGACGTATTCGGCGCGAAGCTGGCCGCTTTCCACATACTGGGAGAGAATCTCGGCGAGCTGCGACTGGGGGGTGATGGGGTAGGCGGCCACAACCTGCACGTCACAGAGCCGTGCCGCCAGTGCCGCGGCTTGATTTCCGGTGATGATGCGGGCGTCAGTCATCGCACTTGTCCTCCCTCACCATGCTGATGGCCCGCGATGGGCACTCCTCGGCGCATATCCCGCAGCCCTTGCAGTACTCGAGATCAATCTCGACGGGAATCCCCGCCTTGACCACCGCCTCGGGGCAATAGAGCCAGCACAGGTAGCAGGCGGCCTTTTTCTTGACGAAGGGTGTGCACTTGCTGTGATCGATGACGGGCCGCAGGTCGCGCCAGTCGCCGGTCCTGCCGGCCTCTCCGACGGTGGGCTTGCACATGGCCGATATGTTCTCGTCTCTTTTCTTCATCGTCTTTGCCTCTTTCCTCCGCCTTTGCCTTTGACCTATGCCTGAGCCTTTTTGATGACCGTTCCCTCGTATGCCGCACGCACCGTCTCGAAGTTCTGAGATGCCGCCGCCGCGGGGAGCTTGCTGCGAAGGGCCTTCTCGATGTTCTCCAGGGAGACGATCCCTGTGGCCTTCGCGAAGGCGCCCAGAAGCGGCGCGTTGATCAGTGGGGCCCCTTCCTTCATGAGACGAAGCTTCAAGGCAACCCCGGTGGCATCGACCGTGGCCACGTCGAAATCGCCGTTGATGCCCGCCTCTTCCGGTTTACGAGAGGTGTTGACAATGATCGTCCCACCCTTGCGGACCCGGCTCTTCACGTCGACGACGCCCAGGAGCGTGTCGTCCAGCACGATGGCGATGTCGGCCATCTCCACCTGGGAGAACATCCGGATGGGATCCTTCGAAATGCGTGTCGACGCCGTGACAGGTGCCCCTCGCCTCTCCGGACCGAAGGTCGGCGCCGACGTCACGCCTCTGAAGCCCTCCAGGTACGCCGACTCTGCCAGGATCTGCGCTGCAACCACGGCACCCTGGCCGCCACGACCGAACCAGATTACCTCTTTCATCGTTCCTCCCTATCTCCGTCTCCAGAAGGCACAAAAAAAGGCCATGTGCTTTCGCCCATGGCCTTTAGAATTTCGTCCTCGATTCCCTAAATTCTAAAAACGACGGGCGATCGGTATGCCAGTAGAAGCAGGAGCAGAGCGAGGCGCAATAATCCGTTCAGGTTCGTAAGCTCTCTTCTTGCACCGATCGTCGTCATTTTTGCGGTAACACCTCGTTAATTACATATTCCTTATAAGATAGAACCCCGCTTGTCAACAACAAAAACAGGCTGCATGCAACAGATCGCAAGATATAGACGTCAAACAGATATGCAAACATCAGGCCCGATCGAAAAGAGGGATCTTTGGATCTGCCCGCAACTCGCTCCTTCAGTCGTCCTGACTTCCGCCTGTAGTCTGCTGACTGCGATCCAATGCGCGAAGGATCATCGCCGCATAACGCATCGACGCGCCGCGGCTCGACAGGACACGCCGTTGTCCCTCCATCCCGCGGCGCCTCAGCTCAACGGGGTTGGTAAGCATTTTCTTCACTTCCTCGAGGAGTTCTTCGGCGTTTTGAACCGGGATACCCGCTCCAACTTCCTCCAGGAGGGTCTTTTCGTCCATGAAGTCCTCCATGAAAGGCCCGTACAAAACGACCTTTCCCCAGGCGGCCGGTTCGAGGATATTCTGACCCCCTTTCGGGACGAGACTTCCGCCGCAGAAGACGACGGAAGCGAGGCTGTATAGACTGAAAAGCTCGCCGATCACGTCGACGACCACCACCTCGCCTTCAGGCCGTCTGCCTGCCCGGATCTCACTCATCAGGATGCAGGGCAGCCCCGAAGCCGTTACCAGTGCATGGACATTCTTTCCTCTCTCGGGGTGCCGCGGTACGATGATGAGCCTCACCTCGGGCCATTTTCGCAGAAGTGTACGGTATACCTCGAGGACGATTGTTTCCTCCCCGTCGTGGGTGCTGCCCGCCACGAAGACCTTGCTGTCCGGGGGCATCTTCAACTCGGCGGCCTTTGCGGACCAGAGCTCTCCACTCACTCTCGAGGCAAGGATGTCGTACTTGGCGTTGCCCATGACGCGCACCTTTTCCGGCGCCGCCCCGATTGAGCGGATTCGTTGGGCATCCACCTCGGATATGACGCCGATCTCGAGAACGGACCGCAGAACATCGCTCCAGAAAAAGCGCGTCCTGGAGTAACGCCTGAATGACCGGGGGGAAATCCTGCCGTTCACCATGACGGCCGGAATATGTCGCTTCGTGCAGTGCCTCAGAAAATTGGGCCAAAGCTCGGTTTCCGTTAGAACGACGAGATGGGGAGCGATCCGATCGATCACCCTGCCAACAACCATGGGCAGATCGACGGGAAAATACAGGAAAGCCGTGGCCTGAGGGATGAGCCTGCGTGCCACGGCCTGACCTGTCTCCGTACCGGTGGAGAGGATGATGCAGGCCCGTGGAAGCTTTTCCCGCAAAACGGAAACGATAGGGGCTGCCGCTGTGACTTCGCCCACAGAGACGGCATGGATCCAGATCCGCGGGTTGCCCGCGAGAGTCGGCATCCCCTCCGGGGGCAGCGCGCCCAATTTCTGCCGGAAGCTCTGGCGGTATTTGCCCGTCATGAGCATCTTCAGCCCGAAGAAGGGGATAAGGACCAGAGAGCCCGCAATCAGCAGGATGTTATAGATTGCGTAAAGCACGGACCGACGATAATGCCCTTTGGCGGTCCTGTCAAGGAGATAGGCTCCAGGCATCGGGCATCGGAAGAATAAAGTAAACGCGGAGGGCTCGACTGCGTTATCATCCAAGGGGAAGCTGGACTCCGGGCGCATGGTATCTATGACCGTTGACATCCCCGGGGTAATGTTGTAGTTTGGGTGGGCCCCGCAAAGGGCCTGAAATCACGAGAGAATACCGATCGGAGAGTACGGAGAGTGTCTATTATGAACTCCAGAAAAATGACCTTGCTATCGACTGCCTGGCTGATTGCCTTTGTGCTCCTTATCTCATGCGCTCGCTACCAGAGGCAGGTCGTGCCTTTCAAGATGCCGCAGGCGTACCCGAATGCACAGGCGGTGGGCGGCGCCATCGTCGCTTCCAAATCCTGGGACGACCGGCAGGAAGCACAAACAGCCTTCGGGATTGACATCCGGCCCGAGATTCTCCCCATTCAGGTCATTTTCGACAACAGGGGAAGCCATCCGATTGAGATCGCCTCCGAACAGACGTTCCTCATCGACGTGGAGAACAACGCGTGGCCGGTCATGGACGCGAAGCTTGCCTATGATCGCATTGCAAAGAAAACTGAGATGGGAGAAGTGGCCCCAAGCGCAGCCAAGTACGGCGCTCTGGGCGCCGTTGCAGGCGGCATGATCGGTGCCGCCATCGGGATCGTGGGAGGCGCACCTGTGGGCGATGCGGCCATGAAAGGTGCCGCTGCCGGTGCCGCAACAGGGGCGGTGCTCGGGGGCGCCCAAGGGATGTCGGATACCGATGTCCAAAGGCAAATCCGAGAGGATCTCCGGAACCGATCCCTGGAGCGAAGAGCCGTTGCCCCCCAGGAGATCGCCTACGGGTTCATCTTCTACCCCGGGGAGGCAAAGAAGGCTCAGGAACTGAGGCTCCGACTGCGCGAAGCCGACACGGGGCTGGTCTATCCTCCGGTTAGCCTGCGCTATTGACAGAAGGGCCTGCAAAGGCCCTTTCCCTATCGTCTCCCTCTCCCTTGAGGGGAGAGGGTCGGGGTGAGGGTGACATCTTTTTCTGTTTCAGAGCAAAAGGTCCTAGGCGAAAGGAAAAGGGGAGACAGATGAATAAGCAGATCGCACCATCCATCCTGTCCGCTGATTTCAGCCGGCTGGGAGACGAAATTAAGGCGGTGGAAAGGGCCGGCGCCGATTTGATCCACGTGGACGTCATGGATGGTCACTACGTGCCGAATATCACCATCGGACCGGGCGTGGTCGCGGCGCTCAGAAAAACAACAAAATTGCCCTTCGATGTGCACCTCATGATCGAAGACCCGGATCGTTACATCGACGCATTCGTCGATGCAGGGAGCAATATCCTCACGGTCCATACGGAAGCGGTCATCCACCTGCATCGGACCGTGCATTACATCAAGGGAAAGGGGGTCAAGGCAGGGGTTTCTTTGAACCCCTCGACGCCGCTTGGCAGCATTGAGGAAATTCTTCCGGATATTGACCTTCTGCTGATCATGACGGTCAATCCGGGATTCGGGGGTCAGAAATTCATTTCCAGTATGCTGCCCAAGATTCGGAAGGCAAAGGAGATCATCCAGGAAAAAGGCCTCGGTCTCACCATTGAGGTCGACGGGGGCGTTACCCCTGAAAACATCGGAGCGCTCGCTCAGGAAGGGGCGGACATCTTCGTGGCAGGCGCTTCCATCTTCGGAAGCCCCTCCTACATCGAGACCATTAAGAAGATGAAGGGGATTCTGGCCGGTTCTTAAGGGGTGACATTGCACTGGGCAGAGGAGACGCCGGCTGCGGCACGGGCTTGTCAACGGATGGCGGCTCCTGGGGACCGGCTACCTCCTGGCTGAATGACAGAAGGGTCTGCGCCTTTGTTTCTCTGCGCTTGACAGCCTTCAGAAACCTCGACATGAGGATCTCCGTCAGTTCCTGGTGGCTGTGATGAGGATGGTCGGCTGAGGGGATCTTCCCTCCGGCCATCATCTCGTGGCCACCTCCCGAGCCCAGGTCCGCCACCATTTTCTGGGCGATCCGATCCGCCGAACCCAGCCTTTTTTTCGTCCGCAGTGAGAAATAGAGATCCCCGACAAATTCCCCCAGCGAAAGTACCCATTTGACCCCTTCGACACGGACCATGAGATCTGCCATTTCGGCGATGATCTCCAAGTGCTCCACGTGTCCCAGATCAAGGGTCACCACGTCCTTGTAGATGCGGGCATTGCGAATGGCCTTCTCAAGAATGCTCAGGTAGTCTCGCGGCACTTCCGGGTGCTCGATCTGCGAGAGAAGTCGAAAGAGGACCCTCTGGTAAAAATACATGCATGCATCGACGTCTTTCGGGCTCACCCCGCGGCCCAGATCACGTGTATCGGACCGGATCCCGTAAAGGAGGGCCGTTGCCACTTTGCGGTTCATCTCTTCGATCCCCGCATCCCTCAGGTACTCGGCGAGTATCGTGGAGGTGCTGCCGTAATCGGTCCGGATGTCATAATACTGGGCGAGCCGAGTCTTTGCCCGCACTGGCACATGGTGGTCGATGACGATGTCGGGGATGATGGATTTCGGTAGGGAGTTGTTGCCGGCACCCGGTTGGGTGTCCACCAGTGCGATGATGCTGAAATTCTTGAGATTGACCTCTGCGAGGGGTTTCAGATCGATCTTGAGCTGGCGGATCATGGCTCTGTTTTCGGCCCGCCCCACGATCCCGCTGGATGCGATGATGCTGCCCACCTTCCATCTCGATTGAAAGAGATACTTGAGAGCAAACGCCGAGGCAAGCGCGTCTGGATCAGGATGGTTGTGGGTGACGATCAGAACTTTCCGTTTTCCGCGGATGAGTTCGTGGAGCTTCTCGAGACGGGCTATGTTGTTTGTGCCGTTCTGACCCATGATGTCAGAGTATCTGTCATGACCTTGAGCGTGGGCTGTCCTGATTTACATCCCTGATCTGGAAGAACAAGGCCCGCCCAGTTGCTTTATCCTCGCCGATTTCCGTCCCTCGGGCCTCGAGCCTGCGGCCTCCTGCCGCTTGAGCGTAGGGGCGATTATAAGACTTCGGCACGGAATGTCCACAACTATTTTCCCGACCCGGGAGAGGAAGGACCTACAAGTCAGGCCGCTTGAAGCCCTCGCTGAAGTGAGGTATGTTGGGCAACAGGCTACAGGCCACAGGCCCAAAAGTGGCCGGTTTCTCTTTTTTTGCCCGACGCCTGAATCTGGATGCCTGAAGCCTGATTCCTTATGCATATCGTTGTGGACGGCTATAACCTCATCCGACAGTCGGACGTGCTGCGACACCACGAGCGTCAAAGCCTGGAGGCCGGGCGCAAGGCCCTGATTCACCTGCTCAGCGGATACAAGAAAAACCGGGGCTACAGCATCACCGTTGTTTTTGACGGGTGGCTGAGTGGCGCTCCGGAGGAGCAGCGCGATCGGGAGGCGAGCATCGACATCATCTACTCCCGGCGCGGGGAGAAGGCCGACGAGGTCATCAAGCGGCTCGTCCGCCGGCGAACCGATGAAATGATCATCGTTACCTCGGACCGTCCGGTCATGGACGCAGCCGTCCGTGCGGGAGCCGCAGCGATCCCCTCGGGGGAGTTTGAACATCGTATCCGCCAAGCCGGAAACACCTTCGCATCGGGTGCCGCCAACGCCGGACAATACGATGACGAAGACAATCCCACCTCCCGAGGGACCAAGAAGAAAGGACCCTCGCACCGGAGCTCGAAGAGGGAGAGGCTCAAACAGAGAGGCATGGACAAGCTTTAGAAGGCTCAAGCAGCAAGGATTGCGGAAGGAAATACTCGGATTGTTTTTAACCTTGTTGCTTGCTGCTTGTTGCTCATTTTCCCTGTCCGCAGATCTCGATGATGAGTCGCTCCAGAAGCAGCCGCGGAGCCTGTCCTGTCGACTTTAGAGCCGCATCGATATCGAGCACCCTGCTCATATGGGCCAGCAGCTCTCCACGGGAAAAACGAGTTGAATTGCGCAGCGCATTGTAGATCACGTAGGGATGCTGGCCCGCGAGTGTGGTCCCCTTGCCCAACTCGGACTGGAGCTCCTTCATTGCAGGGTAGACGGCCCGCTGGAACTGGCCGAAATCCATCTCGGCTCGAAACCCGGCAACTCTTCCCGCTTCCAGGAACACCTTGCCGTGGAACAGGAATCGTACTTCCCGGGTAATCATGGAGAGGATGACCAGAGGATGAACGCCCTGATAGAAAAGGTCACCAAGGCTTGCCAGGGCCTTGCGCAGATCCTTTCCCACGAGTGCTTCCGTAAGGTCAAACACGGTGTCATCACGGGTGCGGCCGATCACCGTTTCCACATCGGCAGGTTCGATCGTCTTGCGGTCCCCCGTGTAGGTGATCAGCAGATCGACGGCTTCAGCGGAATCTCTCAGACGGAATCCGGTTTTCCTGCCCAGGATAACCCAAGCCTCCGGGTCGAGGACCTTTCCCCTCCGGGCGAGTTTCTCGCGGAGGGTTTCCATCATGAGGCTGCGCTGCCGGGTCTCGCTGCGAGTCCGGAGGAAGGGAAGAACGACACCCTTTTCGACGATGACCTTGAAGAGCTTCTTTCTGCGGTCGACAGCATCGGTCGTCAGGATCAGGCAGTGTCCCTCGGGAAATCCCGTCAAAATAAGCTCTTCCAGGGCTTCGGTCCCGCTGTAATGGCTCCGCCCGGGGATGCCTTGTGCAACGCAGTGCTCCAGCACCCGGGGAAGCCACTTTTCCCGGTCCTCGTTTACGTCGCCGCCCACGACTTCCCGCCACTGTGCGTCGGATATTCGTCTCCAGCCGTCGTCGCGGAGCTCATCGAAAGACCAGCCCGCCAAATCGAGAAAGATCATGAAAAATCTAGCCGCTGCCGGAAGATCCGATTCCGCGCTCTCGGCAATTTTTCTGGCCAGCTCAGGCAGAGAGGTCTTCGAGTAAAACAACCGGGTCTTTCGCAAGAGCACAACTTTCGGGCCGGGGACGAGAGGCGGGGTGAGAAGGGCCTCGCAGATGGAATCGATCCCTGTCGACTCGTCGTCCATAATGAAGAGATTCAGATCCCTGTCCTGCGCCGGGATCAATGAGTCGACAATCTTGCCGAGCGCTTCTTCCACGAGAAAGTCCTCGTCCCCATAAAGAAGGTAACAGGACGCGCTCTTTCCTCTGGATAGATCCTGCAGGACAGATTCGAGACTCTTCTCTGTACCCGGTTCTCTCTGGCTCGCCAACCTGTTCAACCTCCGCGGAAATCACCGAAAGACTATAACAACTAACGAACACACATCAATGGAAATTCCTTGCACCGGGACACAGGAAGCACATGCAGAATCTCTTTGTGAGGGAATGGAAGAAGAACTATCGTTTCGTGGCCGCCATGGTATTTTGTGGGCCTTGTGGGCTGCGGGTTGGGGTCCGAGTCTGATCAAACAACTACAAATTTCCGGATATAGTTGACGACCTCTTCCGGCTCGTCGATAATGCGGATCAGATCCAGATCCTCCTGTACGATCATCCCCTGAGCAAGCATGGTACCCTTCAGCCAGTCCAGCAGCCCTTTCCAGTATTCGCTCCCCATCAGGATGACGGGGAAGCTCTTGATCCTTCTCGTCTGGATCAGGGTCAGGGCCTCGAAAAATTCGTCCATCGTCCCGAACCCGCCGGGCATGATCACATAGGCCACGGCGAACTTGACGAACATGACCTTCCGGATGAAAAAATACTTGTGGTAGAGCTTGACATTGGCGTACTCATTGGGGGTCTGCTCCAAGGGCAGCCGTATGTTCATCCCGACCGATGTACCGCCTGCTTCAGCGGCTCCCTTGTTGGCGGCTTCCATGATGCCGGGCCCACCACCCGTGATGACACTGAATCCCTTTTGGGCCAGCAGCCGGGCCAGATGCTCCGCTTTCTGATAGTATGGGTTGCCGGGGATTGTTCGGGCGGACCCGAAGATGGTAACGGCCCTCCCGATATCGGAGAGTTCCTCTATCGCTTCAACGAACTCCGACATGATGCGGAACATTCGCCAGGATTCGTTGATGGAAAGGGCATCGACGAGATATTGTTTTTCTTCCATCAGGCGCAGGACAAGGATTGAGGCAGAAACCTCTCTACGGGTTTCTGCCCCTATCCCCGGTGACGGTTGTCTGTAAACGTGCGTCCATGTTGCCGGTTACGAGTGGCGCCTTCTCTGAATCTTGGCAAGCCGCCGTCTGGCTTCGAGCGCTTTTCTCTTGCGCTTGACGGAAGGCTTTTCGTAGGCGCGACGCAGCTTCAGTTCCTTGAACAGGCCGTTCTTCGACAGCTTGTTCTTCAGGACTTTCAATGCCTTGTCGACATCGTTGTCGAAAACCTTGACTTCCAAAAATGATCGCTCCCTTCCTTATAAATTCGTATGTGCGAATCAGGGAAAAGCGAACCGAATTGCAGCGGAATCAAAGGCGATTTCATCGTCCGCGCGAATGCATGAAATAATCGATGAATCCGGCTTTCCCCGTAAAACTATTGAAGATTATTAGAAAACAATATCTTTGTCAATCAAAACTTTCCGTCAGGATGGCAATCCCCCGCCGGAGAACTCCCCATGCTCGCCGGGGCTGCTTTTCCCCTCCAGATTCCAGCGGCTTGTACCGTATTTTCTGGCCAGCAGCTCCTGCGTCAGCTCTTCTTCGCGATCCGTCAGCCCCGTCTCGGCAAGACAGATTCCCAGCACATCTTCAAAGGCCCCCCGAAGGATACGGGCCACCTCATCGATCCCGATGAGTCTTCCGAGCTGCTCGCGGAGGGTCGTTGTGGAGCTGGCAATCCCCGCAGCTGCGATGCGCATGACGGCCGCAGCCCGGATCAAATCGATGTCCGTGAGCAGCGAACCATGCTGAAGAAAAATTCCACCAGCCCGCACCTGCGCGCTGCCGCAGATTTTTCGCCCCCCCACGAGAAGTTCATATTTTGACGGTGCCGCGAAGCAATAAGCCTCCATGAGGGTCCCCGAGGCTGAGCGCCCTTCCGATACCATCTCCGGCGCAAGACCCAGTCGTTTGAGGGCTTCCAATATGCAGAGGCTGATCGCCCGGTAGGTCTCGAGAATACTCCCGGCAAACAGAGGATGATCGACGGACGCCACGAGCGAGTACGTCAGCTCCTGATCATGAAGGACAGCCTTGCCGCCGGTCGGTCGGCGCACGATGTCGATCCCTTCGCGTCTGCAGAAATCGATATCGATCTCCTGATAGGCTCTCTGGAAGTACCCGAGGGATACGGCAGGGGGGATCCATCCGAAAAACCGAAGCGTGGGCGGCATACCTTCCAGGCGATTCAAGCGGAAGACGGCTTCGTCGATTGCCATGTTTTCGCCGGCGTGCGACACCCGGAAGGGCAGCAGGCGCCAGGACGTCTCACTCCTCAATCCCGGCTTCTTCACCGACATACTCTCTGTATTCCTCTACGTCGAGGAGGTTGTTGAGCTCCTCCAGATCGCGTAATTCAACCATAATCAGCCAACCGGCCCCGTAAGGATCGCTGTTGATGACGCCGATATCATCCTCGATATCCTCGTTGACGCTGATCACTTCACCGCTGACCGGTGAGATAAGCTCCGCCACCGACTTTGACGACTCGATGACACCAAAGGGCTCATCCTGAGCGATTTCCGAATCCGGCTCGGGGAGCTCCACAGAGTAGAGTTCCCCAAGTTTCTCCTGGGCATAGTCGGACACCCCTACGGTGGCAACATTTCCATCCACCCTCACCCAGGTATGTTCGCGGCTGTAGAAAAGATCTTCCTGAAAGACGGACATGCTTCCCTCTTGCGCACAGTCCTTGCCCGGCAGGGTTCTGAGAGCGATGTTAAGCGTTTTCTAACGCCTACTCGCACGATGAATCCTGTCAAATGCCTCCTCTACCCGATCACCTGCAGTTCCTTCGAAAACTCCGTGAGCACCCGGCCCCCGCCCTTTTCGACAAGAACCATGTCCTCGATGCGAACACCACCGGAACCGGGGATATAAATCCCGGGCTCAATCGTAACCACCATCCCTTCCTCAAGGACGGCATCGGACAGCATCGAGAGCCTCGGGGCCTCGTGAACATCGAGCCCCACTCCGTGCCCTGTCCCGTGGGAGAAAAAGCCACCGTAACCGGCCTTCTCGATGACTCCACGGGCTGCGGCGTCTACATCGCGGCAGGCTTTGCCGGGTCCTATCGCCTCCAGGGCCCTGTCGTGGGCCTCTTTGGCGATGGCATAGATTTTCCGGAACCTTCTGCCCCCCAGACCGACAGCAAACGTGCACGTCTCGTCCGAGTGATACCCGCGACAGACCGCTCCGTAGTCGATGACCACGAAGTCCCCTGTACGGATCTTTCGCTTTCCCGGTCTCGCATGGGGAAGCGCACTGTTGGGACCCGATGCAATGATCGTGTCAAAGGAGGGAGCATCGGCCCCTTTCATGCGAATGGCATATTCGAGTTCGATGGCAATATCCCGTTCGCATACCCCCGGCCGGATCCGCTCCAGAGTCGATCTCAGGGCGTCTGCGGCAATGCGGATCGCCCTGCGGATGGATTCGATCTCCCTCTGATCCTTGACGGCCCGTATGGAGCTGAGTTCCGCTTGGAGGGATTCCCAGCGCACCCGTTTCGCTTTCCGCCGAAGAGCGTTGTAAAGCTCCAGCGTCATCACTGCAGGCTCGAAACCGACCCGCTCCGCACCGCTTGCGGCCAGAGCATCGGCGATTCCCGACGCTTTGTCCCGATAGAGAACCACCCGGGCTCCGGGGGCTTCCTTGCCGGCCTGGCTCGTGTAGCGTCCATCCACCAAGAGGACCGGTCTTCCCGGGCCCACGAGAAGAGCCCCGTCGCTGCCGGAAAAGCCTGTCAGGTAATGGATGTTCTTGAGATCGAGGATGAGAAGGGCCTCCACGCTCGAGCGCCGCAGAAGCGCGCGCAACCGGGAAACCCGTGAAGGATGAGACGGCTGATCAGGCATTCCCTTTCATCCTGTCGAGAGAGACAAGCCAGCGACTCAGCTCTCTGACGACCGCCTCGCGGGGATCGTGGGCTTTTCTCTGCTCACCGGGCTCGAGGGCCGTGCCCTGCATGGCCTCATCCGGCTCAACCCGGTCGACTTCGACGGCCCGATGGAACAGGCTCTGGAAAGGAGGCACGACGGATTCGCTGAAAAAAAGATCCCTGTCTCCGCCGTCCGGCACACCCTCGTCAGGAAGCGGCGGTTTCGCATCCTCTCTGCCCTGCGGCCGCAGTTTCTGCAACCTCTCCAGCGCATCGCGGTTCTCCGGATCCGAGGCAAGGATTTCCTTCAGCAGCGCCTCCGCAAGCTCCCGGTATCCCTGCCGGGTGTAGAGGTCTGCCAGCGTCAGGGTTTTGAAATCGGCAGCCCTCGGCAGCCCGACTTCTTCATCGGTCTTTTCAGGACCCGGCTCCGTGTAGGAGCGGCTCTCCCTGCGCAACCGGTCTTCGAGTTTCGCAATGGCTTCCGGCGACTCTGGATTCAGGGACATGTAGATGCGGGATGCCTGATCGGCGACATCATCGAGCCCCCTCTCTCGGCTGAGCTCGGACAGGATGTGGAACACCGGCGACCACCGGACAACATCCTCGACAATCCCACGCAGGACTTCCAAAGCCGGTTCCATTTCCCCTTTTCGGTACCAGCCGATGCCGAGAATGATCTTCGCATCCATGTCGTCGGGATAGATCCGCAGGCGCTCGAGGGCCAGATTGACTGCACGCGTCGGATCCTGCTCGAGGTATGCCTCGGCCCGGCCGATGAATTCCTTGCGGTCCACCACCTCGCTCAGGCTCGCCACCTCGTAGCCCCCTGTTTCATTGCCTCTTTTCACGAATTCGTTCCCCATCCTTCTTCATTAACGGGCACGTAGCATAGGGTACCGGGTGTGTCAAGATTGAAAACGAAAACCCCGCAGTCCCGGGGGCTGCGGGGTTTCGACTTTTTCGGTTTATCGATGTTCTATTTTCTCGACTTCTTGATCATCAGGTGCCCCTGCCTTCCGGCACGACCTTGGGGGTGATGAAAATCAAGATCTCGCGTTTTGTCCTCTGCTGATCCTCCGCCTTGAAGAGCCATCCCAGAACCGGGAGCTTGTAGAGTCCGGGCACGCCTGCCGTCAGCTTTTCGTCATCGGACTTGTAGATGCCGCCGATCACGATCGTGTCCCCGTCGTGGACCACGACGGTGGAGTCAATCTCGTTCTTGATGATGGGCGGGTTTCCCTGGATCGATCGCGTAAAGTCGGCACGATCGTTGGTGGCCTTGATCTCCATGGAAATCTTGCCCTCGGGGGTGATGGTCGGCTTCACATCGAGCTTGAGCACGGCCTCCTTGAACTGCACGGTCTGCGTGACGACACCGCCTGAGGTTGATTGGGTCACGTACGGGATTTCATCACCCTGCTTGATCGTCGCTTTGACGTTGTCCAGCGTCGTGACCTTGGGGGATGAGATGATCCTCCCCTCGCTCGAGCTCTCCAGGGCGTGAATCTGGGCGCTGACAACGAAATTGCTGCCTCCCACCAGGACACCCAATAGCGGGGTATTCTGAAAGGTGTAGGGGAAATTCACGGCCAGGTTGCTGCTGCCGAAGCCGACGCCATTGGGGAAGCTCTGCTGGATTGTCGTCGCTCCGGTCGTGGTCGAACCTACAGTCTGAGAGGCGTAGCCCGCCGAGCCGCCCAGCGCACCGAGAGTCACGCCGTTGGCATTCGTTAAGAGGCCACCGCCCCACTGGATGCCGAGTTGCTTCGAGAAGGTCTCGTTGGCCTCGACAATCTGGGCCTCGATAGAGATCTGCTTGAGCTTGCCGCGAGAGACGTCCTCCTTGAGTCGCTGCTCCTCGGCCTTCTTGAGCTTATCCGCGGGCATAACGACGATCACGTTTCCCTGCGCCTTGGTTCCCAGGGCCTGTACATCGAGTATCGTCTCGAGTGCCTGATCCCAGGGGACTTCGTTGAGCCTCATGGTGACGTTGCCCTTCACGTCCTCGCCGGCCACGATGTTGAGACCGCTCACCTCGGCGATGAGGCGGAAGACGCTGCGGATGTTGGCGTCCTGGAAATCAGCGGTGATCTTCTGACCCGAGTAGACCTTGCCTTCCTTTTTCTCGACTTTGACCTCTTTTTTAGAGGATTCAGGCTGAGTCGCCTTGACGCGATCCACTTCGCTCGTCATGGCAGAGCTCTGCACGACGGAGGCGGTGTCAATATCGACGATCAGCTGGTTGCCTTCCTCGCGGACGAGATGGGGAACGGCCTCCCTCAGATCGATCTTGATGGCCGTGGCGGGTTTCTCGCCCGTTTTGGTCTGGGTCGCAGAGACCCCTTCGATGACCTTGAGGTCCCCCTGGGTCATTTTCTGCCGGAGCCCCTCGGGTACATTCATCTTGTCGAGGGTGATCACGAGCGAGTTGGCCGTTTCTCTCGAAGCGGTGTATCCCGAGAGCTTGGATGTGGCGATTACAACCTTCTCCTTGCCTGTCGCTTTGTCGAAACTGATCCTTTCGACATAGCCGAAGTTGGCTTCTGCCGGTCCTTTCGTAACGGCCGGTGCCGGTTCCGTTGACTCAGACCCGGCGTTCATCGTTGCGCAGCCGCCCATCAGCATCACACAGAATGAAATCGTCAGTGCCCACAGGCTCAATTTCTTCATGGTCTTCCCTCGCCTTCTTCTTTATGGAGCTTCAACGCCACGCGATGAGATCTTTCCTTGCCCTTGCTGCCCTCGAGCTTTTCTTCCACGATCACCCGATCCGGAAGGATCTGGATCACTCTTCCCTCGTTCATCCCCATGAGTGTGCCCACATAAACAATGTAGGCCTTGCCCACGCCGTCTTCGACCATGGCGATGCGTTTCGTCGACGATCCTGCAACACCCGTCACCCGGACTTTCTCCAGAGAAACCCGCTGGAGCGGCGTCAGGGCACCCGTAAGTTTCTTCTCCGGTCCCTTTTTCGCAGAGGGGGTGGGCACCTCCAGTCTCACGAACGGCTTGAAGGGGTCAATCTTTCCCCTGGGATCGTATCGATATTCCGGTTTTTCAGGGGGCGCGGCTGCTGACGGCTCCTCCGGCTTTGCCTCTGGGGGCTTTGGCGCAGGGGGAGCGGCCGCCATGGCCGCCGTCGCGGAAAGCGCCAGCAGGAAGGCGATGACCAGGCTTGCTGCCAGGAGCCTATTTTTTCTCAGCCGCTTTCTTATCGGATCCATCAGCTTTCTTGCTCCCTTCAACGGGCTTTTCAACAAACATGTATGTCTTGATCAGGAATGACGTGGCCAGAACGGGGCCCTTGGCGCCGTTGCCGTCTTTTGCCCCCTCGCGCTTTTCCATGGAGATATCGGACACATTGACGATCCGGGGCAGTTTCGCTACCTTTTCAAAGAAGGTGACCGTATCGTGGTACACTCCGGTGAGGGCGATCTTCACGGGAAGTTCGGCATAGAATTCCTTCTCGACAGGAGCCAGGGGCTCGAAGAGCTGGAACTCGACTCCACCCAGACCCTCGGCCTCAGACATGGAGATGAGCAATCCCGGGATTTCTTTCTGCTCGGGAAGTTTTGCCATGGCCACCTTCAACTGCGCCTGCAGCTCGGCGATATCCTTTTCGAACTTGATTTTTT
>DATJPI010000021.1:0-27550 GCA_035506495.1 Syntrophales bacterium | reverse complement strand
GTCCGGACCTGCCAGAATGTCCTCAGCACACACCCGGCCTATGACCGAATCGCCCCACACCTCCACGAACTTGCAGGCTATTACCGCGAGCTGCAGGTCCACAAACACGTAGCGGCAGATATGGTCCAGGCTAAACTCGAGGAGTGGTTTGCCGGCAGCAGGGGAAAATTCCCCGGCATTCAGTGGCAGGAATTTTCCGCCGCCTCCGGCTCCACACTGGGGATTTTCTGCCTGGTCTCCCAGACCTGGGGAAGCGAGTGTCCCGATGAAGACATCCTCAGGGCGAAGGCGGCTTACTTTCCCTGGGTGCAGGGGCTTCACATCCTTCTCGATTATTATGTGGACCGCGAGGAGGACCACCTCGCCGGCGAGCTCAATTTCTGCGACTATTACCGCAATGATGGCGAGATGGAAGAGAGGTTTCTCCATTTTTTCCGGATGTCAGATCAGGCCCTATGCAAACTGGCTTATCCGAGATTCCAGCAGATGCTTCTTCGGGGTATTGTCGCCGTGTACCTTGCCGATGTGAAAATGGACAAGCAGAAACGCAGCGCCAGGCGGCTCGCCAGGCGACTTTTACGCGAGGGGGGACCGCTTGCCTATTTCTTCTTCGCAAATTGCTGGGCCTATCGAAGACTCAAGAACAGCTAGTCAGACTGTCTATAAAAGCCCGTCGGCTGCGTTTCCCTCATCCCTCGTCCCTGCGGCGTACATCCCGGTACGCCACTCCCCGGGATGTCGGGGTGCCTCGCATCCGGGCATTTCTAAACAGCCTGGAAGATAAGCGAGAAACACTTCTTCCTTTCCGGGAACCGTGTTAGAATAAACAAAAGCATGGGCGTCGCGCAGATTTCCCCAAAAGAGACTCATCCCAAACTTTACAAGGAGGTCGAGCATGAAGTTGAAAGTCGGGCAAAAAGCCCCTAACTTCACCCTGCCAAGCCACCTCGACAAGAAGGTGACCCTTCGTAAGTACCTTGGCAAGGGCCCAGTCGTGATAGCATTTTTCCCCCTGGCCTGGACACCGGTCTGAACAAACCAACTGCCCTCGTACGAGGCCGAAATGGCCAAGTTCCAGGGGCTCAATGCCCAGGTTTTGGGCATCAGTGTCGACCATGTCCCCTGCCTGAAAGCATGGGCGGAAAGCCTCGGCGGGATTTCCTACCCACTGCTGAGTGATTTCTCCCCGCAGGCTGCCGTTGCGAAGAAGTACGGCGTGCGCAGAAAGGAAGGCTTCTCGGAGCGGGCCATCTTTGTTTTGGACAAGTACGGGATCATCCGCTACATCGACATCCACAACATCAAGGACCGACCCAGGAATGCTGTACTTTTTGCCGAGCTCAAGAAGGTGATCCGGCTCGAAGGTGAGCTGGAAAAAGTCGCCTCGAAGGGCAAGGCGAAGGCGAAGAAGAAAACCAGAAAGTAGGACCCGCGAACTTCGCTCTTCCCTTCACGGGCACGACGGGAAGGAAGGTGGAGTTTGTGAGGGAGGATGGTCGAGGGACCATGAAACCATTCATTGAAAAAATTGCTATCATGGGTGCCGGAGCCCTCGGTGCCGCTTACGGCGCCATCCTCTACGAAATGGACCCTCAATGCATTTGTCTCATCGCCAGCGGCGAACGTTACGACAGGCTGAAACGCGACGGCGTCGTCGTGAACGGGAAACGCTATCCGATTGCCGTAGTGCGGCCCGAGGAATCGTCCCCTGTGGATCTACTGATCGTCGCGGTCAAGCACCACCATCTCGACCAGGCCATCGCCGAGGTGAAGAAAGCTATAGGCCCCGCAACGACGGTCCTGTCCGTCATGAACGGCATCGACAGCGAGGAGCGGATCGGCGCAGTCTACGGGATGGATAAGGTGGTCTATGGTCTCACGCTCGGGATCGACGCCGTCAGGGAGGGCAACAGCGTCAACTATACGAACCAGGGGCGCATCTTCTTTGGCGAGGCGAAAAACCCGGATATGACGGCGCGGGTCCGCCGCATCAAGGAGCTCTTCGACAGGGCGGGGATTGCCCATGTGATCCCGCCGGACATGATCCGCAGCCTCTGGTTCAAGTACATGGTCAACGTGGGCGCCAACCAGACCTCGGCAGTCCTGCGGGCCAACTACGGTGCCCTGCGCTCCTCTTCGGAGGCCAGGGAGCTGATGGAATCGGCCATGCGGGAGGTTATTGCGATCGCCCGGGCGATCCAGGTGAATCTCCAGGAAGAAGATATCGGGGAGTGGTACAAGGTCCTCAATGCCCTGAGCCCGGAAGGAAAAACCTCCATGTTCCAGGATGTCGAGGCGGGCCGAAAGACAGAAGTGGAGATGTTCGCAGGCAAGGTCATCGAGATGGGGAAACGTTACGGCATCCCCACTCCGGTGAACCAGCGGCTGTTCGATGAACTGAAGAGAATCGAGGCTTCGTCGGGAGCGAAGTTCTGAAAGGAGAGGGAGTCATGAAACGGGGACTGTTGCTGGTTGACATCCAGAACGATTACTTCACGGGTGGGGCGATGCAGCTTGTGGGCATGGAGGCGGCGGCCAGCAAAGCCGGCGCCCTCTTGCAGTATTTCAGGGAGCGGTCAGAGTCTGTATGCCATGTTCAGCATCTCTCGAAGCGCGCCGGGGCGACTTTTTTTCTGCCCGGGACGAAAGGGGTCGAGATCCATCCCGCCGTCGTTCCCCTGCCCTCGGAGGCGGTGGTGACCAAGTATTTCCCGAACAGTTTCCGGGGCACCAATCTCCTGGAGCTGCTGAAGAAAGACGCAATCGAGCATCTCGTCATCTGCGGCGCCATGTCCCACATGTGTATCGACGCCACCACACGGGCGGCTTTCGACCTGGGATTCAAGTGCACGGTCATCGAGGACGCCTGCGCGACGAGGAATCTGACCTTCAAGAGGGAAACCGTCCCGGCATGGGCCGTCCACGGCGCATTCATGGCGGCATTGCAGGGGATTTATGCGGAAGTCGTGACGGCCGGCGATATCATGAAATAACAAGGGACTGTTGAAAAATGCCCATCTGCGGCGTTGCCCTCGTCCCTCGTCGCTCAACGTACGTCACAAAGTACGCCTCGCTCCTCGGGATGTCGGGCGCCTTGCATCTGGACATTTTTGAACAGTCCGGCGGATAACGAAAGACTAATTTGCCCATTCCCGTCCGCCCTCATTTCCTGAGGGAATCGGCCAGCATCTCCTCCAGGATTTCCGCTGCGTCCTGCACAAACTTGGGGCAGATGGTGCGGGCGATTTTTTTCTCTTTGGATTCAGCGAAGCCCTCCGGCGTGCTCACATCAACGCCCATAAGCTCTCGGCACACGAGAGTTTTGTTGCGCTCCCTGAATTTCTCGGCGAATTGCCGGATGTATTCGTAGGAGCGCTCCTTCTGCTGCAGGTCGCCCTTTTTCGTCATGCCGTGAACGAGGCCGATGACCATGTAGGCGCCCGTCACGGCCCCGCAAATCCCGGCCATACGGCCCATGCCCCCCCCGAAACCACCGGCCACCTTCAATGCCGTTTCCCGGTCCATGTCCAGCTCCGGGCCGTAGACCGCAAGAAGAGCCTGGGCGCAGCTGAAATCCTCTGCGTGCGTTGCCACGACTTCCTCGACACGACTTTTTTTCATTCTTTTCCCTACTGTTCTTTACTTTTATCCTTGCGCCTTGAACCTCCCTTCCTTGAAGGAAGGGGGCTTAAAAGGTGCAGGTTCCTGTCATACATCCCCCGGCAAAATCCGACTCTGCCGCCACGAGATCCTCTTCGAGGATCACGGGGCCGCCGTCGGTGCCTCGGAAGGTGAGGACCTGCTCGGACTTGCTCCCGTAACGATAGATCGTGATTCCCTTGCAGCGCAGCTGGTGGGCCGTAAGGTATATGTTGCGCACGTCGTCGATGGTCGACTCCGTCGGCAGGTTGATTGTTTTGGAGACCGAGTTGTCGCAGTGTTCCTGGAAGGCGGCCTGAATGCACAGGTGCTGCTCGGGTTCCACGCCGAAGGCCGTAACGAAGACCCGCTTGATGTCCCGCGGGATCCCCTTGATTTTATTCAGGGTGCCCCAGCGGGCGATTTCGGCGAGGATCTCCCGCTTGTAAATCCCCCGAGCCCTTGCGACACGCTCGAAGATGGGGTTGATCTCAAAGAGCCGCGTGCCGGAGAGGACGTTGCGCACGAAGCTGATCGCGAAGAGAGGCTCGATGCCGCTCGAACAGCCCGCAATGATGCTGATGGTCCCCGTGGGGGCAACGGTGTTCACCGTGGCGTTACGCATGGGGAGATTTTTCCGGGCGTAGACCGACTTGTCGTAATTTGGGAAGACCCCTCTTTCGGCAGCGAGCGTCGCCGACGCCTTCAGCGATTCTCGGCGGACAAAGGCCATAAGCCGCCTGGCGAATCTGCAGGCCTCCTGCGAGTTGTAGGGGATTCCCAGACGGATGAGCATGTCGGCAAACCCCATGACACCCAGGCCGATCTTGCGGTTGGCGCTTGTGATCTGCCGGATCTCGGGCATCGGGAAGTTGTTCACCTCGATGACGTCATCAAGAAATCGCACTCCCCAGCGGATCGTTTCGGCCAGGCGCTTCCAGTCGGGCCTGCCGTCTTTCACCATTCTGTCCAGGTTGACGGAGCCCAGATTGCAGCTCTCGTAGGGCAGAAGCGGGAGTTCGCCGCAGGGGTTCGTGGCTTCGATCCTTCCCACGCCCGGCGTGGGGTTGTGGCGGTTGATCGTATCGACAAAGATCAGCCCGGGGTCTCCCGTACGCCAGGCCCCGTAAACGATCAGATCGAAAATCGTCCGCGCCCTCACCGACCGGTCTTTCTTTCCTGTCCGGGGATTGACCAGGTCGAAGTTGCGGTTGCGGCGCACGGCTTCCATGAAGCGGTCCGTCACAGCGACGGAAAGATTAAAGTTGGTGAAGCGGCCCTTTTCAATTTTGGCCTCAATGAATTCCTGGATGTCCGGGTGGTCACATCGCAGGATCCCCATGTTGGCCCCCCGCCGCCGGCCGCCCTGGACGATGACCCCCGTGGCCTCGTCGAAGATCCTCATGAACGACACAGGTCCCGAGGCTTCGCCCTTGGTTGTCTTGACAAGATCCCCCTTGGGCCGCAGATGGGAAAAGTTGAAGCCCGTGCCGCCGCCGGACTGGTGAATCTTCGCCATGTGCTGCAGGGCCCCGAAGATCCCATCGATGGAGTCCTCCACGGGCAGTACAAAGCAGGCCGAGAGCTGGCCCAGGGCCGTCCCCGCGTTCATGAGGGTGGGCGAGTTGGGCAGGAAATCGAGATCGCGCATCATGTCGTAGAAGGTTTCTTCGGCCTCGGTGGCCGAGACGGCCGACGGGAAATCCTTCTCCCCCTGGGCCACGTGGCGGGCCACGCGGCGAAACAACTCGCCGGGGGTCTCGACGATATTTCGTTCATCATCCTTGATCAGGTATCGTTTTTTCAGAACCTCCATGGCGTTGATGGGAAACTTCAGGTCATCGCGAAGCCCAAGGGCGGCCTTGGCCTGGCGCATTTCCGCCCGGCGTTCGCGATAAATGATGTAGGCCCTTGCGATGGGACCCAGCCCCGCCTTCATGAGGTCCTGTTCGACCAGGTCCTGGATGGCCTCCACCGAAGGGGTCATTTTGCGAAAGATCCGACCTGCATCCTGAAGAACGGCCTGGGTGACCGTCTCCGAGACGGCGATCGATTTGAGGCGGTCCTGGAGGACCTCGAAAGCGGCCCGCTCGATGGCGTAGCGGATCTTTTCCTTCTCGAAGGAGACAATGGAACCGTCGCGTTTGCGGATCTTGCGGGGAAGGATGAGCTTCGGCATGGTGCTCCCCTGTTACAGCAGTTGTTCCTTTATCCTTTTTTTACCGTTGACCTTGCGCCTCTCTCACAGTCCTTTCCCTGCCACGTAGTCCGCCAGGTCCGCTACACGACAGGAGTATCCCCATTCGTTGTCGTACCAGGCCACGACCTTGGCCATGTTGCCGCGGATCACCTGGGTGAACTCAAGATCCACGATGGAGGAGCGTTCATCGCCCTTGAAATCCATCGACACAAGGGGATCCTCTTCGCAGGCCATAATCCCCCGGAGAGATTTTTTTGCCGCCTGCTTGAGGACTTCCCGGAGCTCTTCCGTCGATGCAGGCTTCTTGATCTCGGCGGTGAAATCGGCGACGGACACCGTCGGCGTGGGTACGCGAAGGGAATATCCATCGAAGCACCCCTCCAACTCGGGAATGATGAGCGAAAGAGCCCTTGCCGCCCCCGTTGTCGTGGGGATGATGTTGCAGGCGGCCGCCCGTGCCCGCCTGAGATCTTTGTGGGGCAGATCCAGAATCCGCTGATCGTTTGTGTAGGAGTGGATCGTTGTCATCATTCCCTTTTCGATCCCGAAGGACTGATGGATGACGCTCACGGGGGGCGCGAGACAATTCGTCGTGCAGGACGCATTGGAAAGGATGTGGTGTTTTTTGGGGCTATAGGCGTTCTGGTTTACTCCCATCACGATTGTGAGATCCTCGCCCTTGGCCGGTGCCGAGATGATCACTTTCCGGGCTCCCGCCTGCAGGTGGGCCTGCGACTTTCCGGCTTCAGTGAAAAGGCCCGTGCTCTCGATGACGATTTCCACCCCCTCGTCGTCCCAGGGGATCTGGGCCGGGTCTCGGAAAGCGAAACTCTTGACGGGCAGACCATTGATGATGAACCGGTCTTTTCCCACGTCCACCGTCCCTCCGAAACGCCCGTAATTGGTGTCGTACTTGAAGAGGTGGGCGTTGGTTTCTACATCGAAGAGGTCATTGACGGCCACGACCTGCAATGTCTTCGGGTACCGCTCGATCATGGCCTTGAGCACCTGACGCCCGATCCTCCCGAAACCGTTGATTCCCACTCGAGTCATGTTGTGTCCTTTCTGGATTACTCTTCTTCCATCCCTTGACCCTGACCCCTGTTCCCTTCTCTTTCAATTGTCATCAATCCTGTACTTGTGCTCCACCAGAAGGTCGAAATTCGTTTTCAGGGCGTTGTAAAGACGGGCGTTGTCCAGGGCGATGGCACTCAGGTTGGCGACGGCCTCGAGGAACCGGATTTCCTGCCTGTCAAACTTCCGCTCTTCTTTCGTGTAAACCCTGAGCACGCCGATCGCCTTCTTTCCCACCCGAAGGGGGGTCACGAGGACGGATCGGATCTTTTCCTTTTTCGCTTCGGCCGAATACTGGAACCCTTTGTCCGACTGGGCATCCCGGATCCAGATGGTCCTGCCGCCGAGGGCTTTTCGGTCGATGCCGCTCTCCTGGACCCATACCGGCCCCTTGACGAGGTATCCCTTCGAGAGACCGCAGGCCGCTCCCATGACAAGACGCTTGCCCCGGGCATCGAGAAGCCTGATGGAACAGGCTTTCACATGCATCGCTTCGGCCACACAATGGACGATCTTTTCGAGAACTTCCGACGGCTCCAAAGAGGCATTGATGACCTTGGCCACTTCGTACAGGGCGGTAAAGTAATCCTTTTCCTTGATTGTCATGGCACCTTCGCTCCTTTCGCGCTGCCCATTCCCCGGTGGATATCGGCCATGAGTTCTCCGGAAAATTTCTTCATGGCCCGGCTCATGGATTCGGCAAGGGCTAGGGCCGACTTGTCCTTCATCGGCTCAGCAGCGGTGTAGGTCTTCTGGAAGACGAAACGCTTCGTGATCTCGCGCTCCGTTGTGTCCAGTAGCGTCGCGTCGACGGAAAGCCGAGCCCTGGGGCCGTCGCTTCCGTCCACCTCCAGGAACTCGATAACGGTGCCTGTCACGACATACCGGCCCCCACCCGGATCCTCGTAGGCAAGAACTGCCGTGAACATGCCTGCGTTGCGCAGGTCCCTCAGCAGAAAATCCGTCACCATGTCGCACGGCATCACACGCCAGCGCTCCCTGCTGTATGAGCGCAGCTCTAAGGGTGATGCCTGGTAGAGCATGGCAGTGCTGGCGAAGGCCTGGGCCGTGGAGAAGGACTCCACGCGGAGCACCTCGTTGACTCTCGCAAGACCCGCGAGTGCAGGCGGGGAGTAGTCCAGGAGATATTGCTGAACCACGTAGGTCGATTTCCCGCTGCAGCCTGTGACGAAGAGCATTGCCGATAAGAGAAATAGTATCTGCTTCATTACTCCTCCGCTTATCCGAACTTATAAGCTTCTCACCTTTTGTTCTTTTGCTAGTCCCTTCTTCCCGCCGGGGGGGGCTTGCTGAAGAGCAGATCCGAGGGGTTGGACTCCAGCCTCTCTACGAGCCTCTCCAGTGTCTCCGTGGAGCGCTTCAGGTTGTCGCTCATGACCTGGATATCCCGGGCCGTCGTGCGCGAGGTCCTGGAAATGGTATCCACGATAAGGCTCGTTTTTTCCGCCGTCTCGGCCAGCTTCAATGCCTTGATCTCGTCTCGGGTGGTGCTGATCAGGGACCGCGCTTCGGCAATAGTCGTGCGGGTATCGTCTAGGATCCCTTCCAGCTTGCCGCTTGCCGTCAACGCTTCGATTCTCGCCGCCGCCTGATCGATATTGGTCGAGATCGATTCCAGGTTCTGCAGCGTCTTCATCATCTGAGGCCCTCCGAAGAGGTTTTCCGCTGACTTCCCCGTAGCCTTGAAACTATCGGCGAGCTCCTCGAGGTCCAGCTTCTTGATCTTCTCGATGATCTCGTCGATGCCGGAAAAGATCTGGCGGATCTGGGAGGGACGCGAGGGGATGATGGGATACTGGGAGGCGAAATCGAGTTTCGGGGAGAGATCCAGCGACTCGGGGTCTTTACGGTCGAGCTCGATAAAAACGATCCCCGTAATTCCCGCCACCCTCAGGTAGGCCACGCTGTTTTTCTCCACGTCCTCCTTGAGATTGATCTTCATGACAACCTCGATGAGCCGGTTGTCGGGCGCAACCCGAATGTCCTCGATGCGTCCCACGTCCACCCCACGGTACTTGACGGCGGAATCCCGCTGGAGCCCCTGAACGGACTCGTCGAAATAGGTCACGTAGCGGTCCCCCTTTTCGAAGTACTTGGAGGCCCCGATCCAGATGATGACGGCTATCGCGATGACAATCCCGAGGGTGACGAAAAGCCCGAGGGCGCGGCTTGATACCTGTCTGGTCATCTATCGTTCTCTCCTTGTCACATGGCATGGCGATTGAAAAAGTTAATAACCCGCGGGTCCGTGGATTGTGTCCGGAGATCACCAGGCGTGCCCCTCGCGATGATCCCTTGAGCCTCTTTGTGGAGCATGATCACCCGCTGGCCAAGGTTGAAGATGGAGGCCAGTTCCTGAGTGACAAATACCATCGTCGTGCCGATTCCCTCGTTGATGCTTCTGATGAGGATATCGAGCTCCGCCGCCGTCACGGGATCCAGGCCCGCCCAGGGCTCGTCGAAGAAGAGAAACATCGGATCGAGGGCCATGGCCCGGGCAAGACCCGCCCGCTTGCGCATCCCGCCGGAGAGCTCCGCCGGCATGTGATTGTCATAACCGGACAGATCCACGAGGCCAAGCTTCATCTTCACGATCTCCCGGATTAACTCCGGCGGAAGGTCCGTGTACTCTGTGAGCGGCAGTGCCACGTTCTGGGAAAGCGACATGGAACCGAAAAGGGCATCGGCTTGGAAGAGGACCCCGATCTGCTTTCGCACGGACTGAAGGGTTCCCTCATCGGCTCGGCAGATGTCGATCCCGTTGACGATGACCCGGCCGGCGTAAGGCTTGATCAGGCCGATCATGTGCTTGAGAAGCGTCGATTTCCCGCAGCCGCTGCCGCCGAGGATCATGAAGCGCTCGCCCCGGTAAACTTCAAAGCTCACGTCCTTGAGGATCGTCACGTCGCCGTAGCGGGCCGTGAGATTCTCGACGATGATGACGGGCTCCCTGTCCGATGGGCTCACTCGTTTCAATCCTTTGCAACGGCTTCAATGCCGGATGTAGTTCAGCATAAAGGCAAAGGCCGAGTCGAACAAGATGATGAGAAAAATCGCCGATACGACGGCCGACGTCGTCGATGTCCCCACGCCCTCGGCGCCGCCTTTCACCTGGAAGCCGCGCTGGCATCCGATCCCGGAGATCAGCAAGGCGAAAACAACGGCCTTGATCAGGCTCGTGACAAAGTCGAAGATGCTGATGCTCGATTTTGTCTGCTGGATGTACGTGTAGGCGGTGAGATCGAGACCCGTGACCCCCACGATGAGACCGCCGAGGATGGCGAAGAAATCTGAGTAGACCGTGAGGACGGGGACCACGATCATGGTGGCGAGGACCTTCGGGACGGCGAGAAACCGCGTAGGGTCGAAGCCCATCGTGACCAAAGCATTCACCTCGTCGTTGACGATCATCGTGCCGATCTCGGCCGCGAAGGCCGACCCCGATCGCCCCGCCACGAGGATGGCCGTCATGATGGGGCCGAGTTCGCGAACCATGGCGATCGTCACGAGGTTGGCCACGTAGATGTTTGCCCCGAACTGCTTGAGCTGCAGCGAAGACATGAAAGCCATGATCAGGCCCAGTAGAATGCTGATGAGCGCAACAATGAGAAGGCCGTCCGCCCCCGCCCGTTTCATGTAAAACGTGACGTCCGCCCAGCGGACCATGCGGGGGTGCGCTAGGCAGTATATCAGCGCCGTGATGAGTTCGCCCACGAAAGACATGATCTCCTGGAAGTCCTGGTACTGCTTGCGGGCGAGCGCTCCCAGTTGTTCGACGATCGGGGGATGAATGACTTCCGGACGGAGCGGCGGCCGCTGAAGAACCTCGCGGTCGATGAGAGAAAGAAGTCCGTGGTCTTTCGTGGAGACATTCAGCAGGTCAACGGGGATCGACAGGGCACTTGCCCGGTTCTGCAGTTCGATCAGGGCCAGCGCCCCCGCACTGTCGAGGTACTCCACGCCTGCCAAATCCACGGATATCCTCCGGGACGCTCCCGCCTCAGGGATGGACAAGAGTTCGGACATGAGGCTCCTCATATCCTTGAGGGCCAGGCGTCCCGCAAGCCGGACGATCGTCACGCCTTCCTGCTCTTCAACCCGGAGCCGATATCCCGAGGTTTGAGATGCTATTTCCACTTGTTATGAGACCCTCTCTTCCATGGACGATGCCCGAAGAGTCCTTCAACGATTCAAGTCGACTTTCAGAAATTCCTGTTCGGTGATGCCCACTCTGTTTTTCAGGTTCCCGGCATCGAACGTGAGGACCATGAGTCCTTGTGCCTTTCCATTGTGCGCAAGGGGGATGCCTACAGCGTAGAGAATGCTCCCATCCTGCAGGTACAGCTTTGCCGTTACGATCTTTTTGTCCTTCAGGGCCTGCATGACGACTTCGTATCGCGAGTAATTCAAGCGTCTCATTGTCTCGACGGGGGTGACAGAAGCAAGCGTGATCCCGTGAAGATCCAGGACGGTAATTCCGCAAGCGAAGGGCCGGCCGTTTTCCCTGGCCAGGGCGCATTGCTTCTCGAGGATGAGCATGACCGCGCGCGGATCCCGGTTGGCGACGGCTTCGATCAAAGAAGGAACCAGGGCATCTCTGGTTTCTTTTACTTCCTTCTTAAAGGACAGGACGGCTTCGGACGGGCCGGATTCGGGAAGGGCACACCCCGAAAAGACGGCAGCGAGCAGAACCAATACCGCCGCGGCAGTGGCCGCCTTCATGCATCGTCTCGTCTTTCCCATGCGATCATCGCTTCCCGCCCATGGCATTCAAAAAGCCATGAGGCCTTTTCGCAAAGACATTATCTCTATACCAGAAAAAGAGGGCATAAAGATACTTCCCTGTTCATCGGTCATCGTACGGATCCGCACCGGGGGAAGCCGCAACCGACCGGGCTTCCACTTTCGCAAGCGGGGACAAACCGGCTGCTTTCCGCAGAGGAGGGACTCTCTCAACGAACCTGGATCTGGATGGAGCCCCTGTCGCCCGTTCGCTGGTCCACGGCCATGACCTGCACATGCTGGCCCGGTTTCACGAGGGCAAGGGCCTCTGAGAGGTCCTGCGGACTGGTGACGACCATTTCGTTGATTTCCAGGATGACATCCCCGGGTTCGAGGCCGGCCTTGGCGCCGGGGCTGCCGGGTTCGACGCGGGTGATGATGACCCCCTGGTCGGACTGGAGCTTCAGGCGGCCTGACTCCTTCGCCGTGGGCGGGCGCACCGTGACGCCGAGTCGCTCGCGGATCGATGCGCCGGTCGACTGGGCGCGGGATTGCATGGACTCGATCCGAACGGGGATCTCCCGTATTTTTCCTTCACGGAGGACCGTCACCCTTGCCTCCTTGCCGATGGCGGTGGATGCGGCCTCATTGCGAAGCTGAGATGCGTCGCGGATCTCCTTTCCATTGAACGCGATGACAACATCCCCCTGCTTCAAACCGGCCTTTTCCGCCGGACTTCCCTTCATAACTTCCGAAACCAGGGCACCCCGGGTTCCCTCAATGCCCATCGTTTTTGACAGGTCGTAGCTCAGGTCCTGGACCGACACGCCCAGCCAGCCCCTCTCCACTTTTCCCTTCGAGATGAGCTCGCGGGAGATGTAAACGGCCATATTGCTTGGAATCGCAAAGCCGATGCCCTCGAAGCCGCCCGAACTCGAGGCGATAGCTGCGTTGACGCCCACGACTTCTCCCCGAAGATTCAGTAACGGACCCCCACTGTTTCCCGGGTTGATGGCCGCGTCCGTCTGGAGGAAATCCTGGTAGCCCGACGGGTCGGTGATGCCCCTGCGGTGCTTGGCGCTGATGATGCCCGTCGTCACGGTCTGGTCGAGACCGCGGGGATGCCCGATCGCCACAACCCACTCGCCCACTTCGACGGTATCGGAGTTGCCGAACTTCAGGTGGGGAAGCGCTTTCTTGGAGTCGATCGTCACGACAGCCAGATCTGTTTTGGAGTCCGTTCCCACCACGCGGGCTGAGTACTGGGAGCCGTCGGCCAGTAGCACCTGCACCTTGGAGGCACCTCCCACGACGTGATTGTTCGTCAGAATGTAACCCTGGGCGTCGATAATCATCCCGGTGCCGAGCCCCCGCATTTCGCGCTTGAACTTGCGGGGTGTACGCTGCGGTTCCTGGAAGAAACGGAAGAAAGGATCCCCCTCAAAGGGCATTGTCGGCCGGCTGACTTCTTGACTGCGGGTCACCTCGATGTGGACGACGGCAGGGATGCTCCCTTTGGCTACCTGGATGATGGCGGTGCTGAGATCCGGTGAGCCGCCTTTCTGGACAGCTGCCTCCCCAGGTAGTGCGAATGCAAACAGGGCCGCTCCCAAAAAGATCGGGATGCGTTTCACGTTCCATTTCGTAAAAAATCCCTTTTTCATCAACGATCTCCTTTTTCGCAAGACGCGCACCCATGCTAGGTAACGTAATGAACCATCCTCAGAATCAAACTTAACTGAAAAAGAGGTCGATGGCAAGGCTGGAAATGGCGGCATGCCAGTGATATCATGGGATTACGAGATGAGCCTGATCCATGATCAAAAGGGGGAATATCAGGGGTCAAAAAGGTGAAAAATCAAGTTTTTTCGCGATAAAGGTCAAAAAGAGCGCCATTTTGTATCTATCATATTGTTATTATTTAGAAAAAATAGATATAGGGCACTTTTTTCTTGCAATTGGGTTCGTTGATTTGTAGAATTCAAGAAAAACAACGTTACAGCGGGTGAACGAAGAAACCATCGTCTTCATCCAATCGGACCTTCCGGTCTCCTCATCCCGCTGATACTCCCCCAGAAAACTCCTGAGAAACAGCCCCGCATTACGACTAGCCGGAGGGGGGGCAGGACGGGGGAAAGAGTTTGGAAGAAGGGTGAAAGTCATGAAAGCCTTGAAATTCCTGGCCCTCCTCGGAATGATCATAGGTATCGTTTCCCTGACGAGCCTGAATTTTTCCGAAGAGGCCTACAGCGGTCTCGGTTTTGAAGTGAACGGGGAAGAAGAACTTGCCGTGGAGTTGATCGTAAGTCACCTTGCGGGAAAGAACGCCCTGATCCCGGACGAAGAGCTTCGGAAAATGGCAAGGACCATGTATGATGCCTCCAGGCGCTATGCCGTTGATTACCGCCTCGTGCTGGCGGTCATGGACGCCGAGAGCAACTTCCGGCACGACGTCGTCTCCGACAGCGGGGCCATCGGGATCATGCAGGTCAAGCCGGTCGTGGCCCGCGCTTTCTCCCAGGAGGTGGGGATTCCCTACGAACGGGATGTTCTGTACAATCCCCACGCCAACGTACGCTTCGGGATCTATTATCTGTCCTGGCTGGGCCGATATTACGACAACGACTATGCGATTCTTTATGCCTACAATGTAGGCTACACGCGGGCCCGGCAGAACATGCAGAGGAGCAGCGAACCCAAAACAGGGTACACGCGAAAAGTCATGGAGGAGTATGAGAGGAACCGCTCAAAGCTCCCGGAGGTATAAAAGAGCATCAAGGCGCAAGACAAAACCCCCGCTTCCCCAAAAGGGAACGGGGGTTTTTTTCTGGAAACCCTGTTGAACGCCTTGCGGCTTGTTGCTTGAGGCTTACGGCTTTCTATTTCCACGGCCAGATGGACTTGACCCAATCGGCGAAGTTGAAGACCGCCCATCTTTCCTTGATGCTCTCCCATAGAGGCCAGAGAATATTAATATAATCGTCCGTCCAGGGCGTCGCAATCTCGAGACCGTCGCGGGGACCGAAGGGGACCCAGCCATGATCGATGAGCTTCTTCAACCGGCCAGGGTTTCTCGTAAGGGCAACACACCAGGTCGCGCTCTGATTGGCTTTCAACTCGGTTTTCGGCGTGGGCACGTTGATTGCGCCCGAAAGGCCCAACTGCCCGGCGATCGCCTTGAGGATCGGCCGCAGCTCGTAGTAGCGGTTTGATACGTGGAACAGGATGACCCCGTTCGCGTCGAGGCGCTCGAGGTAGATCTCCACGGCTTCCCGTGTCAGCAGGTGGGTCGGGATGCCGTCGCCGGTGAAGGCATCCATGTGGATAATGTCATAGGGCGGCTCATCGCGGCCGATCCTCTGCAGGGCAAGCCTACCATCCCCTACGATCACCCGAACGTCCCCCCGGCATTCGTTGAGATAGCTGAACCAGTATCGGGCAATCCTTTCGTTGTCCGGGTCGATCTCGTAGTAGGTCATGGATTCGCCCGGCTTGACATAGGCCGCCGCGGCGCCGGCCCCGAGCCCCAGCACGGCCATCCGGCGGACGGGCGGTGTCGTCTCGTAGACGTCGGAGATCCCACCGCCGATGAAGTAGTACATGATGGGATTCAGGCGTTCATCCGGGTCAAGGAGCTGGGCACCGTGGATGGTCCGACCGTGAAGCAATTGCCGCACGTCCGTAGGGTACTTTTCGACGTCCCAGATCGTATAGGTCCCGTAGAAGTTTCGGTGACGGAAGCGCACGGGCTCCTTCAGGGTCTCCCAGCCCTCCTTTGCGATGAGGACGACAAGAACGGCCACCACGACGGCCCGGGCCACGACGGCCACATAAGAGAGGGCCGTGCGCAACCTCGTGAAGGGTCTCTCGCGGCACCACCAGAGCGCGGGGGCAAAGAGGAGTACGAGGAGCGGATATTCGTACAGGGCCGGGAAGATGAAGGGTGCTCCCAGGCTGATGAGGGCGCCTCCAATCCACCCGCCCAGGGCTGCGGTGAGATAGAAGTTCGTCAGGTGAGAAGCCGGCGGCCGCAGTTCATAGAGCGTCCCGTGGGAAACCAGGCAGACGAGGAAAAAGCATACGAGGTGCCCGAGAATGGCGAGCCAGTGAACCGGCCCCAGCAGGTACATGAGCATGCTGCCAAGCAGGATCTCCGGCCAGAGGTTCCGGATCGAGCGGGGCACGCCGCCCCCCGTGCGGAAGGTGACGATGAAGCTGCCCAGGTACAGGGCAAGGGGGAAGATCCACGTGAGCGGAAAGGAGCCGACCTCCAGGGCGATGAAGTTTGTCACGGCAAGCAGGAATGCCGAAGGAAGACAGCTCAACAGCAGCCACTTTCCGTACAGGTCCCTGCCGATCACCGCCGTCGACTGCGGGAGTTGCTCCCTTGTGTCAGATGCTGCCTTCCCAAGATGGGGTCGTAGCAGAAACCAGGAAGCGACAACCAGGGCAGCGTAGAGAACATACGTCAGACTCCAGGCGATGCTTTGCAGCTTCACCCTCATGAACGGCTCTGCGATGAACGTGTATCCGAGCAGAGCGATCAGCGACCCGGCATTGGAGGCGGCATAGAGGGGGTAGGGCTCCTGGTTCCGTCCCACCCGGGAATGGTTCAGCCAGGCTTGCGCCACGACGGCCGTTGTCGACAGCACGGCGAAAGGCAGGGCCACATACAGGGACAGGACATAGAGCAGATGCGTCAGCGGTGCGTGCGGGTCGGGCTGGGCTTGGATCTGGAGTGGGATGTTCACAAGGGGTAGGGCGAGAATGGCCAGATGCCATACGCCGAGCTTTCTTGCGAACAGATGGGCGTAAAGGTACCCGATAAAGAGCACGGCCTGGAAAAACATGAGACAGGTGAGCCACACGTGGGCCGCGCCGCCGAAGAAGGGAGTTAAGAGCCTCCCGGCCAGGGGCTCCAGCCCAAAGAGCAGAATGGCCCCCACAAAGACCATGGCGGTCAGAACGATCATGGACAGGCGGTCGTTTCCCCCGACCGCTGCTTTTACCGGTTCCATCCCTGCGCACCTCCGAAAGCGGTTTTCCATACCGCTTTTATCCACCCTTCGTCCAGCGGTTTTTTCGTATGAAGCAACAAGCAACAAGGCAGGAACAGGAGGCCCTCGGGTCTTTTTATGCCCAATACCCCAATACCCAGTTCCTGTCCTCAGGGGTGCCGGTAAGTGAAGGGCAATGCCAGAATATGGAGTAGGTTGAGGCGTGAGGGGTCGCGGAAGTTGGCCAGGCCGATGGTCATTTCCTCATGGCCCTTTTCAGGTTGGGAGCGATACGTCCCGAGCAGGCGGTCCCAAACGGAAAGGTTGAAGCCGAAATTGCTGTTGTGCTCTCGGATGATGACCGAATGGTGGACTCGATGCATATCCGGCGTGACGATCAGGAGCCGGAGGGTGCTGTCGAGCCAGAGGGGAAGCCGGAGATTGCTGTGACTGAACATGGCGGTTGCGTTCAGAATGATCTCGAAGAGGATCACCGACAGGGCCGGTGGACCGAAGAGATAGACCAGCCCCAGCTTGATCCCCATGGAAAGAGCGATCTCGACAGGATGGAAGCGCACGGCTGTGGTGACATCAAAATCGAGATCCGTGTGATGGACGCCGTGGAGGCGCCATAGTGTCGGCATGTGGTGGAAGAGGACATGCTGGACATAGATGAAGAAATCGAACAGAACGACCCCGATGAAAACTGCGGTCCCATAAGGCACCTGGAAATAGTTCAGCAGCCCCCACCCCTCCTTCTGGCAAAGCAGGGCAAAGCCCACGGGAAGGACAGGAAAGAGAAACCGGACGAGAAGCGTGTCTGTCGCGACGATTCCAAGGTTGGCAAACCACCGCGCCGTCTTTGATGTCTTCAGCTCCCGCCTTGGTGCCATTCTCTCCAGCAGGGCCAGGACAAAAAGGGCCCCGAAAAAAACACCCAGTCGGATTGAAGCTTCGCTCTCCAGCATTTTTGAATACCTTGTATCCTGAACCCTTGGCCCTTTCTCTCAACGTCGCTTCATTTCTTTTCGAATAACTTTCGATATTCGCCGTACCCTTCCTTTTCCAGATCCTCCTTCGGGATGAAGCGCAGGGCCGCCGAGTTCATGCAGAAGCGCAGACGCGTCGGCGCCGGTCCGTCGGGGAAGACGTGGCCGAGGTGGGAGTCGCCGTGGCGGCTGCGAACCTCGGTGCGGACCATGAAGATGCTCCGGTCGGCTCGTTCGACGATATTGTCCGGCTCAAGGGGCTTCGAGAAGCTGGGCCAGCCCGTCCCCGATTCAAACTTGTCCAGTGAGCTGAACAGAGGTTCCCCCGATACGACATCCACATAGATCCCCTCGCGCTTGTTATCGTGGTATTCATTTCTGAAGGGGGGCTCCGTTCCGTTTTTCTGTGTGACCTGGTATTGAAGGGGGGAGAGTTTCTGTCTGAGGGTGGCGTCGTCCGGCTTCGAGTAAGACGTTCGGGCAGCAGATGCCGAATGAGGGTTCTCCTCGCCCCAGGTTTTCTTCAGGAAGGCATCGCGCCCCGAGTGGGACCGGTAGATCTCGTAACGGGATGGATTTTTTCGGTAGTAGTCCTGGTGGTAATCCTCCGCCTCGTAAAAAATCGTGAGCGGCAGAATCTCGGTCGCGACAGGCCGGGTGAACCTGCCCGAGCGTGCCAGCTCGCCGCGGGACTTTTCAGCGAGCCGTTTTTGTTCGTCGTCATGGTAAAGGACCGCGCTTCTATACTGGGAGCCACGGTCGACGAACTGGCCGCCTTCGTCCGTCGGGTCGATGTGCTGCCAGAAGATATCCAGAAGCTGCTCATAGGTGATCTCGGACGGGTCGTAATGGACTTGCACGGCCTCCATGTGGCCCGTTCGTCCGGAGCAGACCTCTTCGTAGGAGGGGTTTTCCTTGGAGCCGCCCGTGTAACCGGAAATGACCTTCCGAACGCCGGGCACCTTTTTAAAATCCGACTCCATGCACCAGAAACAGCCGCCCGCGAAGGTGGCGATCTTCTCATTCGAAATTGCGTTTGCCATGGGATGTCTCCCTTCAATCGTGTGGAGAGCGCGACCCCTGCCCTTGCTCTCCGCACCGATTTTAATATGGAATTGCCGCGCCGGTTTGTAAAGGGCTGAAAACCTCATGGGCAAGAAAAAGGCGCTCCGCATGCGGGGCGCCTTTTTTCATGACGAAATGGATCTGATCATTGCGGCAAATCACTTTTACCGGGCGCAACGGCCATAGAGGTTCTTCCCGTCAACCTCCACCGTGAGTTCATTTCCTTGGAACCAGAAGGTTCTCCTTCCGTCACTGTATTTCGAACCCGAGGCAGCAGGCACCCGGGGCAGGGTTACGTCCCCCTCGCCCAGATCGATGATTACCCGCTCGCCGCCCAACTGGTCCCTCGCCTCGATGATCTTTCCGTTCTCGCATACGTAGCTGCGATAACACCCGCCCATCATCAACAGGCTGACGAAAAACAGGGCACAAACTAGGGCCGACCAGAGGATACGCCGGTTGCATTTCGGGAGTTTCATCCTCGTTTCCCCTTCGATTCTAGCGTTTTGTCTTCTTTTCTTTTCTCAGGTCGTCTGCCATTTTCCGGATTTCCGTGATATCCGAGACCATCTTGCTCCACCCGTACCAGAAGGTATAATCCGAGTTGGCATGGAAGGAACCCTGGAAGGTCCGCATCCGGTGCTCCAGGAACATGAGGTAAAGCTTCTGTTCGATGGAGGTCGGTGCGTCGTGAAATGTCAGCAGATCCGGGTAGGGAGATTCATAATATTTCGACTTGGCGATGATCTTGTCCCTGTAAAGACCGGCGACAATCTCGATGCCCTCCGCCAGGAGGCGATCCGCCTCGCGGATCATGCCGTCGCTCTTTTCAAGCTCGCCCCGGGCAAAATTCGGCGAGTGGCACTGGCGGCAGTTGGCGAACATCCGGTCGCGTTCCTTCTGCCAATCCTCCTGGGTCGTGCGGAACACGTCGAGGTCCTTGAGGACACCCAGTCGGGGTGTTTCCTTTCCCGAGGGATCGAGGGCACCCAGGCCCTTGAGAATCGTCGTGCGGTCTGCGGCCCACGTCTTGTCTTCGGGCATCGGCAGCCGTACGGCGACAAACCCCCAGGCCGTGCGCACGCCGTGGTTGCCTGACGTCATATGGCAGCTCTGGCAGGTCGGTGCCACCGCGGATTCAGGCAGCACACCCATTTGTTTCAGGGTGTACCGCACACCGTGTTTGGACGAGGAGTACATTTCCCACTGGGGATGGTCGATGCCCATGTGGCAAGTCTGACAGGCTTGCGGCTGCAGGGCCTCTTTTTTCGAGAAGAGGTGCCGCGTATGGCAGGAATCGCAGGAGGCAACGCCGAACTGGCCGCTGTTCTTCCTCAGATCCTTGATCTCGTCGTCCGTCTTGGTGCCGATCTTGTGGCAGCCGCCGCAGCCCTTCATGCCGTCCATCAAGGCCATGGGTTGCTTGTGGAAAGTGGGCATGGCCTTCATGGAGGACCATGCCTTGGCGTGCTTGCCGCCCATGAACTGCTTTACCTGGGGCCCGTGGCAGTATGCACAGCGATCGGGTCTTGGGACTTCGGCCTTGTCTACGGTCTGCGGGGAGGAATGCTTGTCGCCGTGGCAGACTGCGCAGTCAACCCCTTTCTGGCTGTGCTTGCTGAGCTTCCAGTCCTCCACGACTCCCGGCGTTGTGGCCGTGTGGCAGAGAACGCATTGTTTCGCCGAGGCAATTTCCTTCTGTTCCGTGGGGTAGTTTGCTTTGACCCATTCGTTCCATCCGCCCTCCAGGGCGTATGCCTTCGTGTAGCCCCGCTTGTAAAGCTCGACCGCCCCCCGGGCAGCCGTGTACTCCTGCGGTCAGGCTCAGTAGAGGACGTAGGTCTTGTCTTTGGGATAATTTTTTGCAAATTCGTCGAGGTTCTCGGGCTGGACGAAAACGGCGCCGGGGAGTTTCCTGTCGCTCTGTTCGTACTGCTTGATGTAGCGGATGTCGACAATGACGACATCGGGCTTCCCGAGCATGTCTTTGACCGCTTCCTTCGTCAGGCGCGGCACCTGCTCGACGGACGTCGGAGGGGCGGAGTACCCCGTAAAAGCCACCAGGATCAGTCCGGTAACGAGAGAGAGAATCATACAGGATCTTGGTTTCATGCCGGGGATGCCTCCTGATGGGTGTTCGGTCTGTGCAATCGGGTCGGACATCCTTGAACCGAACCATCGATAGAAAGCACATGTATAAACTTACACTTTTTCGGGATGGGTGCCAATCATTTTCTCGCATGACACATCAAGTCCTGCGAGCGGCCGGGCCTTTCGTTTCGTTATTGAAGTCAAGAGGGGGATGGCCGTATACTGGTTCAACCTATAGGGCTTCCCTGCGGGGAAGTCTCGCGATCAACAGGAGGCCTTGCATGAAAGCGCAAATGAGATTCCGTGTGCTTTGCTTCACCCTTTTTGTTGTCCTCTTGTCTGGATGCGCGGCGTCTCGGACCTACACCGAGGGCATCCTCGCGACGAGCGACACGTTCATGTCCACCGAAGAGCTTCGGACCTACGAAGCGAAGATCGGTCAGGAGATCGAACGGGTAAACAAAGGGGGGGCCGTGCCGGCAGGCGTGACCCGTGATGTTTATGTTGAGGACCTGAAATCGCGTCAAAAGAACGTCCAAGACCGGATCGTGATGGCCGAGCACTTCAGGCAGAAGGACGAATTCGAAGACAAGTATCCCTCTCCGTAGAGAATGGGGTGCCCGGATTGCTGCCCTTTCCAGGTATTTATTCTCGTTGACTTTGTTTGGACCCTGTTCTATTAGAAAGCCCGTGGTTTACTGATTATGTCCGCTCGGATTGACCTAACCAACCTGGATCGCCATTACGAGTACACGCTCATCCTGGACAGAGAACAGAGAGCGACTCTGCCCCCGCTCAAGCGTCTGGGCATTGACGTGGTGCCGGGGAAATATGAGCTGTCTTTTCTTGCGAAATCCGACGATGAACTGCCCGTGGAATGCAAACCGATCCAGGTCACCATTCAGGATGGAAAGGCCCTCGCCCTGCAGGTGAACACGGTCAATCTATCCGTGCGGATCCTTGATTCAGAGGGGACACAGCTCAACGGGAAATTGGGCTTCCTGTGCGGGAAGTGCGGCGATGGCGTTTACGTTGAAAACCCGATCGAATAGATCCTGCGCCATGATGTAACCCCGGACACCTATGAAGCCACCGGAATCGGAGCACGAGCAAACCATTCTGTCACGGTTGAGGAGAAAGCTCCTCGGAAAGCCCCGCGACATCAACGAACCTTCCGTCTTCCACAAGATTTCCCTCATTCCCATTATGGCCTGGGTCGGACTGGGCGCCGACGGTCTCTCTTCTTCCTCGTACGGTCCCGAGGAAGCCTTCAAGGCCCTGGGCCCCCATGTGTATCTGGCCTTGTTCCTGGCCCTGGCCACGGCCGTGACGGTTGTCGTCATCTCTTATGCCTATTCCCGCATCATCGAGCACTTTCCCCACGGCGGGGGCGGCTACGTCGTCGCCACCCACACCATCAGCGACAGCGCCGGTGTCATTGCCGGCTCGGCACTTCTTGTCGATTACGTCCTCACGATCGCCGTGTCCCTGGCCTCCTGCGGCGATGCCATCTTCAGCTATCTGCCGCCGGCCTGGTTGCAATACAAGCTGATCTTCGTTGCGTTCCTCATCCTCCTGATGCTTTTCCTCAACCTGCGGGGGGTCAAGGAATCCGTCACCGTCCTGGCGCCGATCTTCATCGTCTTTGTCGTGACCCACATCCTCCTGATCGGCTATGGAATCATCACGCACGCGGAGCATGCGGGGCCCCTGGTCGGCCAATTTCGGGAAAGCATCAATCAGGATATGCTGTCCATCGGTATGGTGGGAATTCTGGCCATCTTCCTGCGGGCCTTTTCCCTGGGAGGCGGGACCTATACGGGAATCGAGGCTGTCTCCAATGCCATGCATGTCATGCGGGAACCCAAGGTCCAGACGGGCAAGCGAACGATGGTCTACCTGGCGGCGTCGCTGGCGATCACGGCGGGCGGACTGTTTATCTGTTATCTGCTTTATTCCATCAAGCCCGTCGAGGGGCGGACCCTGAATGCCATCCTGGCCGACGCGACGTTCGAAGGATGGCCCCTGGGAGCAGCCCTTGCCTTCATCACGATCCTTTCCGAGGGAGCCCTCCTCATGGTGGGTGCCCAATCCGGGTTTGCAGGCGGCCCTGCCGTCATGGCGAACATGGCCGTCGACTCCTGGCTTCCCCGCCGCTTTACGGCCCTGTCGGAGCGCCTGACCATGCAGAACGGCGTGATCCTCATGGCCGGGGCGTCCCTGCTCGTCCTGTTCTACACAGGAGGATCCGTCTCTGCCCTGGTCATCATGTACTCCATCAACGTGTTTCTCACCTTCTCTCTGTCCCAGTTAGGGATGATGCGCCTTTGCGTGCGAACCCGGTATCAGGACCCGAGCTGGAAGAGGCACATCGTCATCCATGTCATCGGGTTTTTTCTCTGTGTGACCATCCTGGTGGTCACCGTTATTGAGAAGTTTGAAGAGGGCGGCTGGGTTACCTTGATGATGACAGCCGCTTTAATTGGATTGTGCTACCTGATCCACCGTCACTACATGAAGGTCCACCGCAGTGTCCGCCAGATAGAGGATCTTCTGTCGACCATGCCCCCCGGGGTGCAATTTAACAAAGAGCCCCTCGACGCGAAAGAGAGAACGGCCATTATGCTGGTGGGCGGCTACAACGGTGCCGGGATCCATTCGTGGCTATCCGTCTTTCGGGAGTTTCCCAAACTCTACAGGAATTTCGTTTTCGTGTCGGTGGGCGAAATCGATTCGGGTTCGTTCAAAGGCAGGGACGAGGTGGATGCCCTAAAGGCCTCCGTCAACGATCAACTGCAGAAGTATGTGACTCTCTGCCGCTCCTATGGCTACCCCGCCGAATATAGGACCGACGTGGGCACCGACGTGGTGGAAACGGCGACGGATCTTATCGAGTCCATCGTCAAGGAATATCCCCGGTCCACGGTTTTTGCCGGGAAGCTGGTCTTCCGGGATGAGACCCCCTTCCAGCGAATTCTGCATAACGAGACGGCTTTCGCCGTCCAGCGCCGGCTGCAGTTTGCGGGGATCACGGCTGTGATCCTGCCTGTCCGTGTCCTTTCCTAGGCGTTCTGAACTCCATTCGATCAACCGTTCGTCCAAATCGCTTACGGTCCGGAAGAGCCCGGTAACCCCTGGCAAGGCGTTCTGAAACAAGCGGTTCAGCGGCCTGTCTTTTTGAGGAATGCATCCATCCCCGTCCTGTAAGCCTCTACCGACAGAAACAGGGCGTCGTTATGCCCCCCCCGCAGCTTGATAAATGCCTTGGGTTCCGGCGCCGCTTCATAGAGAGCCGTCCCATGGCTGAACGGCACGATCTCGTCGTCCGGGCTGTGGATGACGAGCACAGGGCATCGGACAATCTTGACGTGTTCCAGAGTGTTGTACTCGAAGCGTGCCATCCATCGCACGGGAAGGAAAGGGTAGTGGTAGCCCGCGATATCGATGAAGCTTGTGAAGGTGGAATCAAGAATGAGCGCCGCAGGCGTTTTCTCCGTTGCGAGCTTTGCCGCGATGGGGCCGCCGAGGGATTGCCCGTAGAGCAGGATCTGCCCGGCGGGGACCTTTCGGCTCTCCGTCAGGTATCGCCAGGCCCCCTCGATGTCGCTGTATGTCCCTTCCTCGGAAGGTTTTCCCTCGCTTCGGCCATAGCCCCGATAATCGTAAATAAAGGTGGAGAGACCCACACTGTGCAGGATCTCGACGAAAGGGAGGTTGTAGGAAATGTTGCCGCCGTTTCCATGGCTGAACAGGACGACCCCCCGGTTGGCTTCGGACGGCACATACCAGGCCGTCAATGGAACACCATCAGCCGCCACGAATGAAACCGCCTCGTAAGACATCCCCTTGTCTGCCGGCGTGGCGACGATCTGCCCATCGGGGAAGTAGACGAGCCGAGATTGCAGGAAGAACATCAAGGCAAGAACCCCCGTAATACCGATGGCAATGCCGCGCACGGCCGATGAGATCATGGTGATTCCAATGGCGGATTCTGTCCCCTCACTTCGGGAACGGCTTCAAGGCCCCCGGCTTGTTGTCCGGCACGGCGGTCCGCGTGGCGTTCATGACCATGGCGATCATGGTATAGTACCCGTTGATTCCAAGCGTGTCCATTACGCCCTGCTCGCCGAAGCGTTTCAGGACACGGTCGTACGTGCTATCCGAGATACTTTTATTCGTGTGGAGCTCCATACAGAAATCGTAGAGCATCTCTTCATCAGCGCTCATACCGACGGGACGGCGGCCATCGGCAATGGCCTTGACCACATCCGGCTTGATTCCTTCCTTGAGGGCGATGGGCTCATGAATCGCCCACTCCACCTGCTGGGTCCATTGGCGCGCAACGATCAATATAACGAATTCCGAGAGTCGGGTACCGATGGCGCTTTTGTATCTCAGATATTCGCCGATACGCTGGGAGCGATCCATGAGTTCAGGGCTGCGAATAAGAGGGATAAAGGGGCCGTACAGGGCGCCCCGGGGACCTTTGATGATTTCCTCGGCATACTTCTTTTGAAGATCCGTCATCTTGTCAAAGGGTATTGGCGGCATCCTGTCCTGTGCCGAGACCGTGACGGAGACAAGCAGGATGAGGGACAATACAAATACAAGGGCCAGCAAACTTTTTCTCGCCGATTTCATGAGAAACCCTCCTTTGTCGTGGCAGGCAAAGTGACATTGAAAGAAACAAGGGGAGCCTCGTCGGCTCCCCTTGTTCGTGATCAAACCCTGTCTTTCATGACGGCGCCCGTGCTCCCGGAGGTGACGAGGCTTGCATATCGGGAAAGATAGCCCGACTGGATTTTCGGCTTCGGGGGCTTCCAGGTCTTTCTGCGTCGGTTGAGTTCATCGGTGCCCACCAGAAGGGAAAGCTTGCGCTTCGGGATGTCGATGGCGATGCGGTCGCCTTCCTTCACCAGCGCAATGGGTCCGCCCTCGGCCGCCTCGGGCGAGATGTGGCCGATCGCGGCACCGCGCGAACCGCCGCTGAAACGACCATCGGTGAGCAGCGCCACCGACTCGGCAAGGCCCATGCCTGCCAGCGCGGAAGTGGGTGCGAGCATCTCGCGCATCCCCGGTCCGCCCTTGGGACCCTCGTAGCGGATGACGACGACATCCCCCGACTTGATTTTCCCTCCCAGGATGGCCGCGATGGCATCGTCCTCGCTGTTGAAGACGCGGGCTCGGCCCTCGTTGACGAGCATGTTCGAGGCCACGGCGGAGCGCTTCACAACGCCGCCCTCGGGGGCAAGATTTCCCTTGACGATGGCGAGGCCCCCGTCGGGGCTGTAGGGGTTCTTGATGGAGCGGATGACCGAGTAATCCCAGACACGGGCTCCCTTGAGGTTTTTGGCCACCGGGCCTGAAACGGTCAGGGCCTTTCCGTCGATCACGCCGAGCTGGCTGATTTCCTTCATGACCGCCTGGACTCCGCCTGCCGCGTCGAGGTCCTCGATATGGTGGGAGCCCGCGGGGCTCAGCTTGCAGAGGTTGGGGGTCTTGAAACCGATCTGGTTGAAGAGCTCCAGGTCAAGACGGATGCCCGCCTCGTGGGCGATGGCCGGCAGGTGAAGAACGGTGTTCGTGGAGCCGCCCAGGGCATTGTCCACGGCAATGGCGTTCTTGAAGGCCGCCAGCGTTGCGATATCCCGGGGCAGGATCTTCTTCTTCACGAGTTCCATCACCTGCATGCCGGCCTCTTTGGCCAGCCGCATCCGGGCCGAATCGACGGCAAGAATGGTCCCGTTTCCGGGAAGCCCCATACCCAGGGCCTCGGTCATGCAGTTCATCGTGTTGGCCGTATACATGCCCGAGCAGGAGCCGCAGCCCGGGCAGGCGCAGTCCTCAAGATCCTTGAGCTGTTTGGCCGTCATCTTTCCCGACTTGACGGCACCCACGCCCTCGAAGACGGTGATCAGGTCTACGGGCTTTCCCCTCAGTTTCCCGGCGAGCATGGGCCCGCCGCTGATGAAGATGGAGGGGATATTGAGTCTCAGGGCCGCCATGAGCATTCCCGGCACGACCTTGTCACAGTTGGGGATGAAGACAAGCCCGTCGAAGGGGTGGGCGATGGCCATGATCTCGACGGAATCGGCGACGAGCTCACGGCTTGCCAGCGAGTACTTCATACCGACATGACCCATGGCGATCCCGTCGCATACCCCGATGGCAGGGAATTCCACGGGCGTGCCCCCGGCCATGCGGATGCCCGCCTTGACCTGTTCGGTGATGGTGCGCAGGTGGATGTGCCCGGGGATGATTTCGTTGTATGAATTGACAACGCCGATCAGGGGACGTGCGATCTCCTCGTCGGTGTAACCCATGGCCTTGAACAGAGACCGGTGGGGCGCTCTCTCAACGCCTTTCTTCATCAAGTCGCTTCGCATGTTTCCCTCCCTTTGATGAATGTGCTGGTTTGCGATTGTAGCATAATAAGGAAGGGAGGAAGAACGGTTTTTCTCCCTCCCTTTTTCTCTACGTCAGACCTTCTCAACTGCTATTTTTTGCGCCGCTCCGGCCTCAGAGACCTCACCACGGCGCCGGCCTGCCACATCTCGGAGTTGCGTATCGCGGCAAGTTCCTTCTCGAGCTTCTCCCGGTAGTCGGGGGCACTGTTGACTCTGAGCACGATCTCCGTCTCCTTGCCGGTCTTCACGCGCTCGTAGAGTTCGCTGAAGACGGGCGCCACGGCATCGCGGAAGCGGTCTTTCCAGTCCAGGGCCCCGCGCTGGGCCGTGGTGCTGCAGTTGGCG
>DATJPI010000020.1:0-11589 GCA_035506495.1 Syntrophales bacterium | reverse complement strand
GATTTCGCACTTGATGCTTTCAGCCCCCATCTCCGCAAGCCAGCTTGGCCCTGAGGGCCCGAACACCAGCGTGCACACTTCGAGGACCCGAATGCCCTTCAGGGGCTTGGCGCCTCCTGCCTTCTTCTTCACATAATCCTTCCACACTGCTTCGCTCATCGTTATCCCGCCTTTCGTTGATAGGACGATGGATTTGTTGTGACGCCGCGACGTTTCCCTCTATCCTGCCGCATTACAGGGAACGTGCCAGGCTGTAGTAGCTCGTATTTATTATGGATTTTCGATATGCGGGAGGAGGCGTTTTCCAACGATCTGGAAAATCGTCCAGCGATCTGGAATGCGTAACTGCCTGGGTGGACAATGAAACGAAGAGGGGTGGCGGTTACTTGAGCGAAGAAATGTTGAAGAAATCGATGCCGTATTTCTTGATCTTGCTGTAGATGCTGCTTTTCGAAATGCCGAGGTGCTCGGCAACCCTCGGAATGTTTCCACGGAACATTTCGATCGCCTTTACGATTGCGTCACGTTCCGCCTCCTCGGCAAGATATTTCAACGACCCTCTTTCTTCATCTTCGCACGCAGGAAGGGGAGAAGAGGGATGAGTGCAGTTCTTGATGTACTCCGTGTTGAGCACCGTGTCCGACAGGCCCACGGCAACTTCCAGCGCATTCACAAGCTCGCGGACATTTCCCGGCCACTCGTACTGCATGCAGTAGCCCAGGAACTCGTCCGTCATGCGGGGCTTTGTGCGCTCCATATCTTCCGTGATCCGGCTCAGGAAGTGATCGATCAGCGGGGGAATGTCCTCGCGGTGCTCCCGCAGTGGCGCCATGTTGATCGGGATGACAAAGAGCCGGTAGAAAAGATCCTCGCGGAACTTGCCGGCGCGGACGAACTCCCGCAGATTGCAGTGAGTCGCGGCGATCACACGCACATCGAGTTGGATGGGGGAGCGACCGCCGATTTTTTCGATCTCCTTCTCCTGCAGGAATCGCAGGATCTTCGGCTGCAGCGAAAGGGGCATGTCCCCGACCTCGTCGAGAAAAAGCGTCCCCCCGTTGGCCATCTGGAATTTACCGGGATGCCCGCTTTTCACCGCCCCTGTGAAGGCCCCCGCCTCGTAACCGAACAGCTCCGATTCGAGGAGGTTGTCCGGAATCGCGGCGCAATTGATGCGGACGAAGGGCTGGTGTCTGCGGTTGCTGAGCTTGTGAATGGCATGGGCCGCCAGTTCCTTTCCCGTGCCGGTCTCGCCGGAAATCAGGACCGTGGATTTCGTTTTGGCGGCAAGGATGATCTGCTCCTTTAGGCGCACCGTTGTTTCGCTATGCCCGACAATGTCGTCGATGGAATACTTCGCCGTGTTCTTGTTCTCCCTTGACCCGGTGCGGGCCGGCTTCTCGTCGAGAGACGGCAGGTATTCGAGAAGACTGCGAAGATTGATGACCCCGAGGACGTTCGAGTCGGCATCGATGACGGGGATGATCTCCGTCTCCGCCTTGCGCAGGGACGAAACGGGCGCGCTCTCGATCGCGGGCTCGGCATCCTGCACCAGGCGCGAAATGCTCTTGCGCAGGTTCTGCCGGCCGATTTCCTTCAGGAGGGCGTTTGTCGTGACGAGACCCTTGTAGCGCTGATTCCGGTCCAGGACGATCATGCAGGGCTGTTCCTTGCACGTGAGCTGCTCCGCTACGGACGCGACGGTGTCGTCTTCCGAGCAGACGCAGAAATAGCAATCCATGATATCCCTGACCTTCAACCTTTACTCCTTTGACGCCTCCGCGGACTGTATGCTTTCTCCCATCGATTCCGCCGGACCTTCCGGCAGCGGGGATTCCGTCTCGGATCCCTCGCCCTCGATGTGGAATATCTTGACGTGCCGATCCAGGGAGGAGGCGATGTCGTCCAGGCTCGAGGCCGAAGAGGTGATGTTCTTCAGGAGAAGTTTCATCGTGGCCACCTCCACCTTCAGGTTGTTCAGCTCCGTCCCGTTCAGCCATGCAGCCGGCGCCTCCGCGCCGAGCGATTCTTTCATGTTCTGGAGGCTGCTGACGCCTTTTTCGATGTCTTGCAGAGATTTCTTTGAGTCGTTCAAATCCACAATGAGCCGCTTCGAGGCCTCCTTCAGCTCCGCCGAATTGGACTTGATCCGGCCGATCAGGATGGCGATGTTCGCGAGCATCGCCTGGAGGGCGTTGCTGAGAATGAAGAACTCGTCGCGGAATTTCGAACTGATTCGCGCGATCAGGTTCCCTCGCTGGGCCTGCCGCATGACGACCATCAACTCGCGAATCGGTGTGCCGAAGGCGTCGGACAGAACATAGGCGATGAAAGACGACAAAAGGATGGTGAAGAGGGCCATGAGCGCCATGACCAGCTTCAGTGTGGTCACAGCACTGTAGATGTCGGAGACGTAGCCGCCCGTGACGATGTACCAATCCCACGGCTCGTAATACACGTAATACCCGAGCTTCTCACGACCTTCCCAGGTGTAGGTGATGGATCCCTTCTTGTTGCGGATGATCTCCTGCACCCAGGGCTCCGTTCCGAGATTCTTTCCCTGCATCGTGGGATGGATGACAAAGTTCCCAAAGGAATCAAGGACAAAAACGTAGCCCGTCTTTTCGATCACGATGCTCTTGATTGCTCTCATCAGCTCATAACCCTGCTCCGGACGTCCAAGAACAAAGGCACCGATCATCGTCCCCGAAGCGTCCCGCAGCGGGATGTACAATGTTGCCCACCAAACACCTTCGACGTTTGCGCGGCCGAGGAACTTCTGGCCGTTCAGGACCTTCTTGTAGATCGGCCCTTCCGGATCCAGAAGAGTCCCCTGGATCCTCGCCCCACTTGCGCTGCGCACATTGGTGCTCACTCGGATGAATTTGCTGTCCTGCAGCTGGAAGAAGGTTGCACCGAGGCTGTTGTCCTGGACCAGCTTGTCCACAATCGTAAAATCGTTTGTGATCTTCTGATTCCCGATGTACCAGGTGGGAAGCTCGTACGAGCCGACCGACGTCATTTGTCTCGAATCGATCCGGCTTTGGCCCAGCTCGGAGAGTTCCTGGCTGACGAAGGCGGCGCTGCTTTCGAGCCAGTTGGAGACCGTCTTCTGCTGGATGTCCACCATGTTGTATATGTCGCTGCCGATGTTCGTGAGGGCCTCTTCGCTGTGCTTGGAGATGCGCTCAAGTATCAGGTAGTAGCTGAACCCACCCATGACGGCCAGGGGGATGACGGAGACCACGAGAAACCAGATGAATAGACGGATTCGGATATTGATTCGCATAGGCGTCTCCTTTGTCAGCCTCCGTTTATGGATGATGCTTTTTGGTCAACCATGTTTGAAGAAAGACGGACTGTGTCTTTTAAACATTTCGCATAATACGGCTTGATAATGATAATCGTGACGGGCTGTCAAGCTTCTTTTTCCGGAAGTGAACCAGTAGGCTGCTTACCGAGCTGAAAAAACAGGAGTTGTCTTGTGACGGAAATCTTTAGGTTTCCATTTGAATTGTTGCAGTCCGCTGCTGTCATGGAAAACGAGATTACAAGAAAAGAGTTACTGCCCTACCCGGACCTTGTCCATCGAGAGTCCTTTTTATCGACTTCTGCTGAAATGAAACAAGATCGCGTCAGAAGAATATTATCGAGTACCGATGTAGCTGTAATGATTACCTCCCTGACTTTCGTCTTGCTCGCTGCAATCTGTCTTGACTCCATCTCTGAGTTGTGCAAGGGAATGAGTGTCGCGTTTTATAGACACTCAGTCCGGAACTGATTTCTCTGCATTTCGTAAATTCGTCAGGGGGCCACACGATGAGAGAGAGGAGTCAAGCAAGACCGGAAGCCGGAAACGATGGCCTGCAGCGCTGGAAACTGATCTATGACAGAATCCTCGATATTTCTGCGGATGGTTTTCTCGTTGTTGACGAGAAGGCAAACATCCTTGATATCAACAGGGCCTATTGCGCGTTTCTCGGGATAAGAAGAGAGGATGCCATCGGGAAATACGTCATGGAGGTGATCAAGAACTCCAGGCTCCCTGAAATCCTCAAGACGGGCGAGATGGAAGTCAACGTCGTCCACAAGCTCGCCAAGGGACAGACGCCGGGCAATGAGAAGTACGTGGCCGTCACCCGGGCCGCCGTTAAGGACGAAGACAAAGTGATCGCTGCAGTGGGCCAGATCTATTTCGCCAAGGAAATGATGGACCTTTCCGAAAAACTGCAGAACATGGACATAGAGCTCAATTACTACAAGAATGAATTGAGCAGGGTGGCACGAAAAAGGTATTCCTTCGACAATATCATCGGGCGCGGCAAATTGTTCTTGGAAGTCAAGAAGATCGCCCAGAAGGCGGCCAAGAACGACTTCGCCGTCCTGATCCTTGGAGAGACGGGAACGGGCAAGGAGGTCTTTGCCAACGCCATTCATTACGCCAGCAAAAGGCGCAACAAGCCGTTTATCCGTGTCAATTGCGCTGCCATTCCCTCGGAGCTGCTCGAGTCAGAACTCTTTGGTTACGAGGAAGGGGCATTCACGGGAGCCAAGCGGGGCGGGAAAAAGGGCAAGTTCGAGCTGGCCAGCGGGGGAACAATATTTCTGGATGAGATCGGCGAGATGCCCCAGTCAATGCAGGTCAAGATTCTGCGGGTACTCCAGGAGAAAGAGGTCGAACGAATCGGGGGCTATAAAACAATCCCGACGGACGTGCGCGTGATCGCCGCGACCAACAGAGACCCTAAGGCCCTGGGAGGAAGCGCGTTACGCAATGATCTCTACTACAGGCTCAACGTCATTCAGCTGAAGATCCCGCCGCTGAGGGAACGGCGCGAAGATATCCGGGCGTTCATTCACCATGTCTTGAGGGGACTCAATGAAGAATACTCGCGTCGCGTGGCTCTTTCGCCCGAAGTCTTCAGCCTACTGGAAGAATATGACTGGCCAGGCAATGTCAGGGAATTGATTAATGTGCTGGAGAGTGCCTATAGTTTAGTGGATGGCCAGGTGATCCTCGCCTCCAACCTTCCTCATCATATCCGCCATCGCGCCGAGAGATCTCATCGGGAACCAGCACGCAGCAGACCTCTATCCAGAACTATTGACGATATCGAGAAGGAAGTCCTTCTCAATGTGTTGAAACGGAAAAAATTCAACTGCCGGGCCACTGCAAAAGAGCTGGGAATTCACAGAAGCACACTTTACAGAAAATTCGAAAAATTTCGGATCAGGAGAGACGGAGAAGAGATATTTAACCTCTGAGATCTATGTCTCTTTTTCGAGACATGCCCTTATCTTGCGACATATTCTTGTTCCGTCCCGACCGTATTTTCCCCAATGAAATTTGTATATTCATTCACAAATGAGGGCGGAGTGAAGCTTCCGGTTCCATAACGAGCGAAGCCACGTCGCCTGAAAGACTGTCTCGGAATAGAGACACAAATGAACGCATTCATGCCCCCAATCCCCTTTTTCATCTCGAGTGCCATCGAATCCCCTCCGGAGAACTTGCCTTTCTGAAGTGAAATAGCATAATCAACATGGCTACTTAAGAGTTTTTAGGGTAAATCGGAATCCTTATGCCCTTGGCATATCCGTTGCCTAGATGACCGTCAGCCATCCCCTGTCCTTTTTATCAAGTCCACATAAGAGGTGTTCCTATGAGATGCGTTTCCGTTCTCGGCATCGGTGAAACCAAGATGGGAAAACTACCCGATCGGACTCTGCGGGATCTGATTCTGGACGCCGGCACAAAAGCCATAGCCGATGCCGGTATCGAGAAAGATCGGATCCAGGCCCTGTATATGGGCAACTTCAACAGTTCTCATTTTTGCCGGCAGAGCCACATCGGACCTTTGGCGTCGGAGGTCCTCGGCCTGGGCAACATCCCCACGATGAGGACCGAGGGGGCCTGCGCCTCGGGGAGCATTGCTTTCCGTCTCGGCTACACGTCCATTGCGAGCGGGATGTACGACGTGGTCCTGGTCGGCGGGGTGGAGAAGATGACCCACCGCGAGACCGAATTCATTACCCAGGGAATTGCGACGGCGGCCGATGCCGAATTCGAGGTCAACATCGGGGTCACGTTCCCGTCCGTGTTCGCCATGATGGCAAACCGGTATTTTTTCGAATACGGGAATGTCCGCGATGCCATGGCGATGTGCGCCGTGCAGAACCACGAAAACGCGCTTTTGAACCCCGATGCCCAGCTACGGAAACGGATCACCATCGATGACGTGAAGAACGGTGCGCCCATAGCGGACCCGCTCACGGTGTTCGACTGCTCGCTTGTCACCGATGGTTCCGCTTTTGTCGTTCTCGCCGAATCCGGACTGGCGGAGCGGCTCTCCAGGAGGCGCATTGTCGACGTTGTCGGCTGCGGACATGCAGGCGACACGATGACCATCGAGACGAAAAAGAGCCTGACGACAGTTGCCGCAACCCTGCGGGCCGCGGCGGAGGCTTACCGGATGGCCGGGGTGAAGCCATCCAACATCGATCTTGCCGAGGTGCATGACTGCTTTACCATCACGCAGATTCTGAACATCGAAGACCTCGGGTTTTTCGAGAAGGGCGGGGGAGGTGCGGCGGTTATGGAAGGGAAGACCGCCCGCGACGGGGAAAAACCAATCAACGTTAGCGGTGGACTTAAGGCGAAGGGTCATCCGATCGGGGCAACGGGGATCAGCCAGATCTACGAGGTCGTGACCCAGCTCCGGCACGATGCAGGGGATCGGCAGATTAGGAAGGCAGACATCGGACTGACGCACAATCTCGGCGGCTCTGCCGCCACATGCCTTGTGAGCATCTTCCGGGGGAGGTGACGGCCATGGCGGGGAAGGGAACGATTTACACCTACACGGTCATCCACAGCGCGGCGGAGGATTTCAAGAACAAAGTTCCCTACGTTGTGGCTGTCGTCGAGGAGGACGGGCGGAGATTTGCAGCCCGCGTGGAGGGCTATGAGCCTTCGAAGCCGATTTCGATCGGCATGGAGGTCGAGCATTCGGGCGAGGATCCGAAGGGCCGGCCGATTTACAAATTCATTCACTGAGAGGTTGACGATGCGACTGAAAGACAAGGTTTCGATCATCACCGGTTCGGGAGCGGGCATCGGCCGCGCGACGGCCATCAAATTTGCCGCGGAAGGCGCGAGGGTCGTTGTCTGTGACATCGACGTAAAAGGGGTCGAAGATGCCGTCGCGGAAATTCGGCAGAAAGGAGGAGAAGCGATCGGCTTCAAGCTCGACGTTACAAACAAGGCCGAGATTGAGGCGATGGTGAAGGCGATCATGGAGACATGGGGACGCGTCGACGTCCTCGTCAACAACGCGGGGATCATCCAGGACAACCAGCTGGCCAAGATGACCGATGAGCAGTTCGACCGCGTGATCAACATCAACCTGCGCGGCACCTATCTGTGCAGCCGGGCCGTCGTCGAAATCATGATCGCCCAGAAATCCGGCGTGCTGCTGAATGCCTCGTCAATCACGGGACTCTATGGCAACTACGGACAGACGAACTACGCGGCCAGCAAGTGGGGTGTCATCGGAATGGTCAAGAGCTGGGCAAAGGAACTGGGACGGCACGGGATCCGGGCAAATGCCGTCTGCCCGGGCTTCATCCGGACGACCATTCTGGACCCCATGCCGCCGAAGGTCATCGAGGACATGGAGCGCAAGGTACCTCTGCGCCGCCTGGGCAGACCGGAGGAAATCGCAAACGTCTACGCCTTTCTGGCTTCCGACGAGGCCAGCTATATCACCAATGCCGTCATCGAGGTCAGCGGCGGTGTGACCCTGTAAATCTGTTTGTTTCGAACTCTGCAAAGGAGGGGATGAATCCATGAATCTGGCTCAGGAATACAAGAAGAGGGTGGTATCGGCCGAGGATGCCGTCAAGGTTGTCAAATCGGGGGACTGGGTGGAGTACGGTCAGTTTGCAACGCAACCGATGCTGCTGGATAAGGCTCTGGCCGCACGAAAGGATGAACTCCGCGACGTCAAGATCCGGACGACTACACGAGTGACGGGGATGCCTGAGGTTGTCATGGTCGATCCCTCGGCCGAGCATTTCCGTTATCACAGTTTTCACTTTATGGGTGTTGACCGGCGGGCGCAGGAAATGGGCAACTGCTGGTATATCCCCATACTCTACCACGAGGTGCCGAGCTGGTATCGAAATCACCTGGAGCTTGACGTAGCCATGCTCGGGACAACTCCCATGGACGAGCATGGTTTCTTTAATTTCGGGCCGTCCTGCTCTTTTTCGAAAGCCATCACCGAGAAGGCCAAGACCGTCATTCTGGAGGTAAACCCGAATATCCCGCACTGTCTCGGCGGCCGGGAGGAATGCATCCACATCTCCGAGGTGGACTTCATCGTTGAGGCGAACTGGCCATTTCCCGAATTCCCCTTCCCTGATCCCTCTGATCTGGACAGGAAGATAGCCAGCCTGATCATCAAGGAGATGGAAGACGGCGCCTGTCTCCAGATCGGTCAAGGGGGCATGCCGATTGCCGTGGGATGGATGCTCGCCGAGTCGGGCCTGAAGGATCTCGGTATACACAGCGAGATGTTTGCCGACTGCATGATGGGAATGATCGATAAGGGAATCATCACCGGGGCAAAGAAGACTCTCGACAGGAACAAGATCACCTACACCTTCGCGCTCGGTGTGAAGAGGACATACGATTTCCTGAACGATAACCCGATGTGCGCCATCTATCCCGTCAGCTACACGAACGATCCCTCAATCGTCCGGCAGAACGACAAGGTCGTTTCGATCAACAACTGCGTTGAAGTGGATCTCTTCGGCCAGGTGAGCTCGGAATCGTCCGGAACAAAACAGCTGGCCGGGACGGGAGGCCAGATGGACTTTGCGCTGGGTGCCTACCACTCCAACGGCGGCAAGTCGTTCCTTTGCTTCAGCTCCATGTACACGAAAAAAGGAACCCCCGTGTCGAGGGTCGTGCCGACGCTCAAGCCCGGGACGATTGTCACCACGCCTCGCACTGTCGTCTCCTATCTCGTCACGGAACACGGCATGGTGCATATGAAGGGAAAGTCGACCTGGCAGCGGGCAGAGGCCGTGATTTCAATAGCCCATCCGGATTTCCGTGATGACCTTATCAAGGAAGCAGAAAAGATGGGGATCTGGCGGCGGAGCAATAAGAAATAGGAGAATCGTTGAAGAAGCGACTGGAACGTGTAAAGGGGATCTGCCTGGAAGGTTTTGTTCAGTATTGAGATGAAGTGTACGTCGGAATAGGGAGCTGATTCGGGAATTGATCTTGGCCTTTATAAGCGAACAGTATGAATTCTTTCTAATGAAAAGGAGGGCGGTTCCATGGATTGGAGTGTTATCGGAATCATTTTGTCACTGGCGTTCATTATTACCCTGGCGTTGAGGGGATGGCACATCATCATCATCGCTCCCCTCGCAGTTGTCGTATTGAGCATATTCTCCAATATGAATATCTTGGAGATGTTAACGGGCCCCTACATGAAAGGATTTGTCAACTACGCGGGGAAATTCTACCTGATCTTTCTTGCCGGTTCGTTGTTCGGCAAGTTCATGGAAGACGGGCAGGCTGCACGATCCATAGCTGACGGCATTTTGAAGGTGATAGGGACTGAGAAACCGATCAGGATGATGTTCGCGATCTCCATCGTCTCGCTAGCCCTGACCTATGGCGGTGTGAGCGTTTTTGTCGTCATTTTCGCAGTCATTCCGATCGCCCGGCCTCTATTTAAGCAATTGAATCTTCCCTGGCATCTCTTTCTGGCTGCATTCATTTACGGGGCGGTAACAATCACGATGACTATGCTGCCGGGCTCTCCTCAAATCCAGAACATCATGCCCACGAAGTACATGGCCACGACAGCCGCTGCAGCGCCGATCCTCGGCCTTACGGGAGCGTTTATTGTTACCCTGTTTAATGTTTTCTATTTCCGTTACATTATTAAAAAGGCGAACGAAAAAGGCGAGGTATACGAAGAGCCGGCGCCGGGCCTCCTGGGGGCCGGAATCGCTTCATCCGGGCCCATGCCGAACGTTTGGCTGAGCCTCATCCCCCTTGTCGTCGTTCTCGTACTGCTGAACGTTGACATGCCTTATATTAAAAAAGATGTCGTACTTGCTCTGACGGGCGGAATCGTGGCGTCCATGATCCTCTTCTGGAAATATTACGCGAACATCATTGATACATTGAACAAAGGTGCAGTAAACACGGTCATCCCCATCGTTAACACTTGCGCCGACGTCGGCTACGGCATGGCGGTCTCTGCGACGGTAGGATTTAAAGTGGTGTCGGACTGGCTCCTTACGCTGCCCATGCACCCGATCATCTCTCTATCTGTTGCAACGAACATTATGGCGGCTATCACCGGTTCCGCTTCCGGAGGTCTCGGCATCATCCTGGAAACGCTTGCACCGAAATACCTTGCCCTCGGACTCAACCCCGAATTGGTTCACAGGATCGCCTCCATGTCCTCCGGCGCCTTCGATGCCATGCCTCACAATGGATTCGTTATCACCTCTCTTGCCATTGCGGGTCTTTTCCATGCCAATGCATACAAACACTATTTCTGGGCTCATGTGGTCGCAACGACAATCTCCTTATTCGTTGCAATCCCGTTGGGGATCTTGATTTACGGTTAAAAAGAAGACCGCTGTTGAAAATGGTCGAGGCCCCACAACAGAAAGCCCCCGTTCGGCATGCCGGACGGGGGCTTTGTAACTGATGCAATCCATTTTAAGAATGTCGTCAATCAGATTGTGGTCAGATTCGCCATCATCATGAGTGTCCGATGGACATCCAGCTCCTTTTGCTGAACTGCATAAGGATACTTATAGTAGTATAAATAAGTTCCCATGGGGTCGTTCCAGAATTTGAATAGATTGTTTCCCGCTGCTTCCATTGCTCGCTTGAGTGCTGCCATGATCTATCTCCTTTTTATGTCAGTTCTGGAGTCAACCAGAACGGATTATTACCGATGGAATAATGTGACATTGTGCTTGCATTTGCCTATCGGACAATTCCTGAAATATGCATAGGACACTGTCTGATGCATGATCAGAGGAAGTCGATGATTTTCCATCTTTGTTTTCCTATGGAAAAATTATTGTTCGTCCGATTGCACGCGGGATGGATCGGGTCCATGCTGACCGCAGCCGAAGGAATACAAGAAAGGAGTCAGCAATGCGAAAAGCACGGAAAAAGAGAATCTACAAGAAGATCATCAGGGACTGGACCGATCCGGATGCCGAATTCCTGTATTACAATCCGTGATAAAGAGGAGACGTCATTCCGCTTGCGGCCGGACATCTCCTTCTCCATGGAGCAGATCTGGGACAGGCACATGGGTTATCTGGACTTGTCCTCTCTGTATTGAGGATTACCAATGAGAATCTACTATTGTTTGCCTAGATGCGTTTCTACGCATTTCAGTCAACTATCATGAGTTCACTGCCGGACGGAAAACGGTTCGTTGTGTCAGCATGGCATAGATGACACGAATTAACTTGTGGGCTGTGGCCAGGACGGCCTTTTTATAAGGCAGTCCATCCTTCCTGCGCTTCCGG
>DATJPI010000019.1:0-8750 GCA_035506495.1 Syntrophales bacterium | reverse complement strand
CCTTCGAAGAATCCGAATCGGCGAGAACGGCTACGCCTGGCTGATCAGCCGCGGCGGCTTCGAACTGTATTGCCCGGTGCCGGGGCATGCCGGCAAGACGGTGTACGAAACCTCCGGGGAGTTCCCCGATGTCATTGCGATGGCTGAACGGATGATGGCCGGGCAACATGGGGTCGCTACCTACCATTACGACCGCATGCGTGGCAGCGCCACCGAGACGGTTACGAAACTTGCCTTCTTCATGCCCATCCGTGTGGGCGACACGTTCTGGTCGATCGTTGTGGCCACACCCGAAGATGAAGTGCTCGCTGCCATGAAGGGCTTCCGGAACTCCTGGATCCTGTTCTATTCGCTCCTGATCATTGCCGTCTTCGCGGCCTCTTACTTCATCATCAAAGCCTGGACGGCAACGGCCGAGGTCGAGCGGCAGCACACCATTGAGGAAGCCCTGAGGCGCAGCGAGGAGACGGGCCGGGCCATCCTGAATGCCTCCACGGAGTCGGTTCTTCTCGTAGACCGCCTCGGAACAATGATCGCCCTCAACGAAACGGCGGCCGGCCGCCTGGGCTATCGAGTAGAGGAACTCCTCCATCGTAGCGTATGGGACATCCTCCCTCCCGAGGTCGTCGAGAAGCGCAGGCAGCATCTCGAAAGGATCTTCACCGAAGGAAAACCGCTGCACTTCGAAGATGAGCGGCAGGGGATCTGGTTTGAGAGCTCCCTCTACCCCGTCCTGGATGAACAGGGTGAAGTCGATAAGGTGGCTGTTTTCAGCCGGGATATCACCGAGAAGCGGCGTGCTCAGGAAGCTTTGCGCCAGAGCGAAGCCCTGCTGAAAAGCACTCTGCAGGCCTCCCCCGCAGGAATCGGTCTTGTCGTGAGCCGCGTGTTCCAGTGGTCCAACGAACAGCTCTCGGTCACGACGGGCTATTCGCGGGATGAATTGGTAGGCCACAGTGCACGCATGCTCTACCCGGACGAACAGGAATTTGAGCGGGTCGGCCGCGAAAAATATCCCGAGATCCTCAAAGGGGGGATCGGTTCCCTGGAGACGCGCTGGGTGAGAAAAGACGGCGCCGTCAGAGATATTTATCTCAGCTCCAAGGCCATCGACCCGGACCGTCTCGAACTCGGGGTCGTGTTCACAGCCATGGATCTGACGGAGCGCAATCAGGCCGAGAAGAACTACCAGAGCATCCTCGCCGAGATCGATGAATTCTATTACGAGGTCGACCTTCGGGGGACGCTGACGTTTTTCAACGACGCGCTCTGCAGGATCTTCGGACGTTCCCGGGAGGAACTCCTGGGCATGAACAACCGCGAATACACCTCGCCCGAGACGGCGGCGCAGATGTACAGAATCTTCAACCGGGTCTATCGCACCGGGAAAACGGCCCGGGTTGCCGATTACGAGATCTTCATGAAGGACGGCAGCCGCAGGGTCATGGAGATATCGGCTGCGCTGATGCGCGACGAGAAGGGACATCCCGTCGGTTTTCATGGTCTGGGCCGTGACGTGACGGACCGAAAGACGAGCGAGGTGGCCCTGGTGGAGAGCGAAGAGCGCTACCGGGCGGCCGCCCTGTCAACAGGACAGCTGGTCTACGATTGTGACCCCGAGGTCGGGCGTATCTCCTGGGCCGGCGCCATTGAGGCGATCACGGGGTATGGATCGGAAGAGTTCAATGTCTTCGACATCCGGGAATGGGAGAAGATGATCCACCCGGAAGATCGGCCCCGCGTCCTTCAGGAGCGCGCTCTGTGCCTGAGCAATAACCTGCCCTTCATGTCGGAGTACCGCTTCCGCCGAAAGGACGGAGCCTTTGTCAATATCGAGGACCGGGGAGACTTCCTGGATCATGCCGACCCGACCCGCCACCGACGCCTGATCGGGACCATGAAGGACATCACGGAGAGAAAGCTTGCCGAGGAGGCGCTGCGTCTCAGCGAAGAGAGATACCGCAACATTTTCGCGAACACCCTGATTGGTATCTTTCAGTCCTCACCGCAGGGGCGCTACATCAGCGTCAACCCTGCCTTCGCAAAAATGTACGGCTACGATTCGCCGGAGGAGGTGCTGACCTCCATCGATAACATCGGCTCGCAGATCTTCGTGGATCCGGAGGATCGAAAATGGGCCCTGCAGACTCTGCGGGAGACGGGAATCCTTGAGCGCTTCGAGACGAGGACCTACCGCAAGGATGGCACCATCATGTGGAACGTCATCAATTCCCGCGCCGTCCGCGATGAAACGGGAGAGATCGCATACATCGAGGGGCTCATCGAGGAGATCACCGAGCGCAAGCGTGCCGAGGACGAGAAGACGCGGCTGGAACAACAGCTGGCGTATGCCCAGAAGATGGAGGCCGTGGGAACTCTGGCCGGCGGCATTGCCCACGACTTCAACAACATTCTGTTTGCCATCATCGGTTACGCCGAGCTGAGCCTGCAGGAAAAACCGGATGAGAAAAGCCGCTGGAATCTCTCACAGATCCTGAGCGCGTGTGACCGGGCAAAACATCTGATTAACCAGATCCTCGCCTTCAGCCGCCAAAGCGACCAGGAGCAACGGCCCCTCGATCTCATTCCGCTGGCAAAGGAGGTCATGAAATTTCTTCGCTCCTCTCTGCCGGCAACCATAGATCTGCGATTCAAGGCCGACACCCGGTTAAGCAACGTCTTCGCCGATCCGACGCAGATCCATCAGGTCATTATGAACCTCTGCACAAACGCTGCACACGCCATGCGTGCCACCGGTGGGGTGCTGCGGATCACCATCGACAACGCGGCCCCGCGGGCGGATATCATCGCGGATGCCCAGGGAGGCGAACTTGCGCAGGGATTCGTGCACTTGAGCGTCAGTGACACGGGACACGGGATTGAGCCGGCACACCTGAACCGCATTTTCGATCCGTTCTTCACGACAAAGGCCCCCGGCCAGGGAACCGGGCTTGGACTGTCCGTCGTCTACGGCATCGTCAAGAACCTCGGCGGAGCAATCCGTGTGGAAAGCACCCCTCGCAAGGGAAGCACATTTCACATCTACCTCCCCTCCGTAGCGGCACCGCACGCAGAGCCTAAAGACGTTGTGGAGACGATCCCCCGTGGTCACGAAAACATCCTCTTCGTCGACGATGAAGGAACCTTGGTCGACATCATCGGCCAGACGCTGAGGGTGCTGGGATATCAGGTTACGGCGATTACGGAGAGTCCGAAGGCACTGCGGGAGTTTCTGAAGGAGCCGCAACGCTTCGATCTGGTCATCACGGACATGACCATGCCGGAAATGACAGGCGTAGAGCTGGCCCGGGAGATCCTCCGCGCCAGACCCGATACTCCCATCATCCTGTGCACGGGGTACAGCGACCTGATCACCGAGGAAGATGCCCTGAGAATGGGCATCCGGCGCTACCTCATGAAGCCGCTTTTCATGAAAGTCCTGGCCCAGGAGATCCGTGCCGTGCTCGGGGAAAAGAAGAACGGCCTCTCCTCGTAAGCACAACGGCTGGATTCTCAAATCCACTTCCGCCGCCTAAATGCGGCCAGCATGGCCAAGGCAATCACCCCCATGACGCCCCAGAGGATGAAATAGCCATACTGCCACTTGAGCTCCGGCATGTGCTCGAAGTTCATGCCGTAGACTCCTGCCAGAAACGTAAGAGGCATGAAGAGCGTGGCGATGATCGTGAGCACCTTCATGACCTCGTTGAGGCGGTTGCTGATACTGGAGAGATAGATGTCGAACATGCCCGAGAGGATGTCCCGGTAAGTGTCCACCGTATCCATCACCTGTATCGTGTGCTCATAGATGTCTCGGAAGTAGATGGCCGAGGTCTTGTCGATGAGGGGCGACTCCGCCCGCTCGAGCAGGGAGATCACTTCCCGCAGGGGCCAGACGGAGCGGCGCACCAGGAGAATCTCGTCGCGCAGCTGCTGAACGCTTCTCAGCGTCTCCCGCCTCGGGTTGGCCACGACCTCATTTTCCAGGCTGTCGATCTTCTCACCCATATTCTCCATGACGGCAAAATAGTGATCGACGACGGTATCCAGGAGGGTATAGGCCAGGTAGTCTGTCCCCCGGCTGCGGACCCGCCCGAGGCTGCCGCGGATCCTGTCACGAAGCGGCTTGAAGATCCCGCTTTCCGACTCCTGGAAGGAAATGACGAAGTCATCGCTGAACACAACGCTCAGCTGTTCGATCCGCAGCTCCATCTCTTTCTCTTCGAAGGTGATCAGCTTCAGGATCAGGCATATGTACTTGCCCAGGTCATCGATCTTCGGCCTCTGGGTCGTGTTCATAATGTCTTCCATCAGCAGCGGATGAACACCAAACTGACGGCCGATCTGCTCAATGACTGTCGGCTCATGGATCCCGACGACATCGATCCATGTGACACTCGGCTTGCCGCAGTAAACAGCCAGCTCATCGATGGACTGGACTTCCCGCTCCTCGACATGGGCCTCGTCATAATCGAGAACGGTGATCCGGGTCTTTTCCCCCCTCTCCAGCCCGATGTGGACCAGGCTCCCGGGCGGAAGACCTGATTTCCTGGACCGCTTGATCATGCTCCTGTGCATAGATGTACCCCTGATGATTCGATGATGCTGCTTCTCTTCTGTCGGCCATGCGAAAACAACGGCTCAGAAGTATCCATAGATAGGCCCCAACGGAAAGAACTGTCAAGTGAATTCAGTGTCTTACAGCGTCCCGAGGGCAGGTATCCCTGAAACTCCCTGGTATGGTTATTGCTTAATAAGCGGTGAGGAAAGTGGTTCCTGAATGACCTGACCATCGGCATGGCAATTCCGATGACTCGATCTCGAACGATGACACGATTTCTTGCTGACCCTGTAGCCGATGACCGCGACCGCGCTTTCTCATCCTCGTTCTGCTGCCCTCCTGAGGGTCGATGGTCAGGTTATTGTTGACGTACACCGTGTGGTGCTGACACCGTACGGGGCGGGAATATCGGAATGAGCAACAACATCGAAAATCTGATTGCCGAGTTGAAGTGGGATGTCCCCGAGTCGGATCTCGCACGGCTGAAGGATATCTACGAGAAGATCATCGAGACTCTCACCCTCGGGTTCGATCCCTCCGTCCTGATCATCCTCGACAACGAGGACGCCCACCAACAGGAGATCGAACGGATCAAGTTCAGGATCAAGGAAAATATCGTTGCCCGCCTGATGGCCCGCGCAAACTCGGTTGTCATGTTCGGAAAAATCAAGTCCGGGGATGCGGGCAGCTTCACGAAAGTTGTCCTGCGGATGGGAATGAAAACGGCGAAAATCTACATTCTCGCCCTAGCCCTCTTTCTCTTGGATCCTGCCCTGGAACCGCTGGCCGCGAGGAGCTTTTCCCGGGCCATTCTGGGACATCTCCTGGCGGAAGAACTCGGCTTCAAGAGCACCATGGCGGAACGGGTTGAGATGGGGGGGCTTCTGCTAGAGATCGGCCGGATCCCCTTGATCCTCTATGAGATCAAGGAATCCATTTCGCTGGACGAGCGATTCACCTCGACCTACCATCCGCTGCTGGGCCTGACGATTCTCCGCAAATATGAGATGCCCGATTACCTGGAGGACACCCTCCTTCACGACCACTTCTCTCTCCTGCACCGCTCGCTTTCCCCGCGCGGCGTCATCGGTCTGGCGGACCTCGTCGTGAAAGACAGCTTCTCCCGTCATGGAAAATTTATCTTCGAATCTCCCGTGCCTGATGCGACGATCGAATCGACTCTGGGATCGAACCTCATGGAGCAGTTCAGCGCCATCGGCTACCGGAAGTATGTCGAATTGCGCCGGCCCTCCTGAAGACAGGAATCGGGCTTCAGGCGTCAGGCTTCCGGAATCCTAAATTCCTTCTTCTGTCACTTCTCTCACTTCCTCACTCAAGCACTACCGCACTCACGCACTTCTTTCACTTCTTACAGATCTCGCCGTAGAAGCCGGGCCGCCGGTCCCCGAAAAGGTTGTTGTGCAGGTTGAGTTGCTTGTCCAGCGCTTTTTCGGGTTCGATATCGACCACGACGGCGACCTCTTCGTTTTCGCCCGCTCGCGACAGGATATTTCCTCCCGTGTCCACGACCTGGCTTGCGCCCGTGTATCGCAGTGTTTTTCCGCCCCTCTCCTCCGTTCCGGTGCGGTTGCACGTTGCGGCAAAAACCCTGTTTTCCAGGCACCGCGTGACCATGGCCGTCTGGCAGTATGGGAGAACGAGGTTGGCGGGGTGACAGATGACCTGGGCCCCTTTCAGAGCCAGGCTCCGGGCAGATTCCGGAAAGAACCAGTCGAAGCAGACCATCATCCCGACCTTGCAAAGACCGATGTCACAGACCGGGAATTCGCCGTCGCCCGGGTCAAACCACAACTTCTCCTCGAAAAACAGATGAATCTTGCGGTAGGTTGCCACGACCCCTGCGGGTGAGACCAGGACAGCAGCATTGAATATCTTCTGCCCGCTGCGCTCCGCCATACCCGCAACGATGTGAACCTTTCTCTTCTTTGCGATTGCAGCCAGGCGCTGCGTCGTCCTGCCGCGGGGTACTTCCTCGGCCAGGGCGCCAATTTCCTCTTTCGACGTAATCAGATATCCTGTATTGAAGAGTTCCGGCAGCACCAGCAGATCCGCCTGCGCCCCTTCGATGAGTGCTTCCGCACGATCGAGATTCTTCTCGATCTCGCCAAAGGTCGGGCTGAATTGCACATAACCGATTTTCATATTCGTGGCCTCTCTTGGCTTCTGTTTCGGCCTCATTCCCCCGATTGCGTTCTATTTCGATTTCGTCTTCATGTTCTGTACGAGCGCCAGATTCTTCTCTGCATCCTTATTCGAAGGGTCGATGCGGAGGGCCTGCTGAAACTGCACCACCGCTTCGTCCAACTGGCCTTTCCGGGCAAGAAGGACCCCGAGGCTGTTGTACGCCTTCGAAAAACGCGGCTTGAGCTTGATGGCCTTCTGCAGGCATGCCTGCGCCTCGTCCAGCTGTCCTTTCTGCATCAGTGCCACCCCAAGACTGTTGAGCACCTCGGCATTGTTGGGACTGAGCTTTTGTGCCGCACGAAACTGCACGATGGCATCATCGAATTCCCTCTTGTAAGCCAGCGCAAGCCCAAGGCCGATCCGGGCGGCTGGATCCTCCGGGGCGAGTCGCACCGCCTCCCGGAAATGGACGGTGGCACCGTCCAGATCACCCTTCTTGACGGCCTCGTGTCCCAGACGCATGCTCTCTTTCAGGGAGCCTCCCGCTATCGCTCCCGGCGCAGAACCTGCTCCGGCAGGTTGTTTCGTTTTTTCCTCGGCCGCCGCCAGCATCGAGAGATTCTGTTTCGCCGGTCCGAACTGCGGGTTCAGCCGCAGAATCTCCTGAAACTGCTCGGCCGCCTCACGGCGCTCCCCGACTTGAACCAGGCACAGGGCCAGGTTGTTTCGAGCCATGATGTTCTCGGGTGCGGTCCTCAATACCTCACGGTACTGGGCAATGGCCTCCGGGTACTTTGCCTCCCGGACCAGTATGTTCGCCAGATTGTAACGGGCATCGCTGTCGTCGGGCTTGATGCGCAAGGCTTCGTTACACTGCCAGGTGGCCTCCTCCATACGCCCCTGCCCGGAGAGCCAGGCGCAGTAATTGCTGTGAATGACATAATTGCCCCTCGTCACCTGCAGGGCATGCGTGAAGAAAGCTTCGCTGTTCACCCAGGTTCCTGCCTGGGTCACCGTCAGCACGGACAGGCCCGCGAGAGAGAGAAACGCCCCCGTTGACAGCACAGCCGCCCGATAGGGCAACCGGGAGGACGCTTCGTCAATCCACCATGTCAACAGGATAAACAGCCCGATGGACGGAAGGTACGTGTACCGATCCGCCGAGGCTTGCAGGCCCACCTGCACAAGCCCGATGATCGGAACCAGGGTCCCGAGGTACCAGAACCAGCCGACCATCAGCGAAGGGTTCTTGCGCCGAAGGACCACGAGGACCGTCACAACGGCAAGTACGACGATCGCCACCAGAACCTGTCCCCATGAAACGCTTTGATAGGGATACAGTGCAGCAAGGTCGACAGGAAAAACGAACCGGTATAGATACTCCACGTAGGCCACGATTGCGTTGAGGACGCGGGCATCGAATGGAACGGCCTCGAGCGCCTTCATGGCACCGCGCTGGGCGATGAAGGTTACAACCGACAAAATAACGGAAAGAGCCAGGAGGGGTATTTTTTCCACAAAGAGCCTGCGGTTGGCTTGGATCAGCGCAACAACCCTCTCTGCCGCCGAGCTTTCTGCCGGTACAGGGCCCTCCTGGGATACAAAGGTAAAGCGGCCCAAGGGCCAGAAGTCGAACAGGAGAAGCACGAACGGAAACGTAACGACCATGGGCTTTGACAACAGTCCCAGCGCAAACAGCAAGACCACGAGCAGATAATCCCAAACACCCCGGCTGCGCGCATACCGCGCGTAAGCAAGAAGAGCGAGCAGGAAAAAGAATGAACTGAGGAGATCCTTCCTCTCCGCAACCCAGGCGACCGACTCCACGTGCAGGGGGTGCAGGGCAAAGAGGGCAGCGACGAAAGCGCTTTTCCAGAGGGCCCCCGTCATGCGCTGCAGCACGATGAACAGGATCAAGCAATTCAGGATGTGCAGCAGAAGGTTGACCTGGTGGTGTCTTCCCGCATCCAGTCCGAACAGCTCAACGTCGAGCATATGAGAGAGCCAGGTCAGGGGGTGCCAATTGCCTTGTTCAAAGGAACGG
>DATJPI010000018.1:0-6878 GCA_035506495.1 Syntrophales bacterium | reverse complement strand
CCTGACCCGAAGTTCGGCGGAGTGATCAAGGAAGACGCCCTTAAGTCGAAATCGTGGTGGGCACCGCGGATCGTACCCCCCAAGCAGGCTCCCAACATCCTGCTCATTATCACGGATGACGCAGGGTTCGGCGTACCCAGCACCTTCGGCGGGGTCATTCCCACGCCGGCCATGGACCGCATCGCAAAAAACGGCCTTCGCTACAATAACATCCATTCCACCGCGCTCTGCTCACCGACGCGGGCCGCCCTCATCACGGGGCGTAATCATCACTCGGCCGGCTTCGGCGTGATCTCCGAGCAATCCACGGGCTTTCCTGGCTACAACAGCATCATCGCCAAGGACAAGGCCACCATCGGCCGGATTCTGCTTGATCACGGATACGCCACCTCCTGGTTCGGCAAGAACCATAACACGCCGGCGTTTGCCGCCAGCCAGGTCGGCCCGTTTGACCGGTGGCCAACCGGGATGGGCTTCGAGTACTTCTACGGCTTTGTGGGCGGCGACGCGAACCAGTGGCAGCCGAACCTGTTCCGCAATACCACCCAGATCTTTCCATTTGAGGGCAAGCCGGGCTGGAACCTGGTGACCGGCATGGCCGATGACGCCATTGATTACCTGAACCGGATCAACCAGACGCTTCCCAGCAAGCCGTTCTTCGTCAAATACGCGCCCGGCGCCACGCACGCGCCGCATCACCCGACCCGGGAATGGGTCGAGAAGATCCGCGCTATGAATCTTTTCGACGACGGTTGGAACAAGCTTCGTGAAAGGATTTTCGAGAACCAGAAGCGCCTGGGGGTGATCCCTCCGGACACCAAGCTGGAGCCCTGGCCGACGAAGGTCATCAAGAACTGGGATGATTGCACGCCCGAGGAGAAGAAGCTTTTCATCCTCCAGGTCGAGGTGTTCGCCGCCTATGTGGCCTACAGCGACTATGAAATCGGCCGCGTCATCCAGGCTATCGAGGACATGGGTAAGCTCGACAACACGCTTATCATCTACATCAACGGCGACAACGGCACCAGTGCCGAGGGCGGCCCGCTTGGCACGTCCAACGAAGTCGCGTTCTTCAACGGCGTCGCTGTGCCTGTTGATGTTCAGATGAAGTGGTACGACGTCTGGGGCACGGAACTAACGTACAACCACATGTCGGCGGGCTGGTCCTGGGCCTTTGATACGCCGTTTACCTGGTTCAAACAAAACGCCTCGAAGCTCGGCGGCATCCGGCAGAACATGGCGATCTCCTGGCCGGCGCGCATCAAGGACAAGGGCGGCCTGCGCGAGCAATTCACGCACGTGATCGACATCGTGCCCACCATTCTCGAGGTCTCCGGCATTCGCGCCCCAGAGTACGTGGACGGCATTAAACAGTCGCCCATCGAAGGCACAAGCTTCGCCTATACCTTCGACGCAAAGAACGCCAAGGCGCCGTCGAGACACAAGACCCAATACTTCGAGATGTTCGGCCAGTGGGCGCTGTATCACGAAGGCTGGCTCTTGAGCACTCAGGTGAACCGCGCACCATGGGAAGTCATGGGGGCCGCCAATCCCGACCCGCTCAACAACCAGGTCCTTGAGCTCTACGACCTGAACAAGGACTTCAGTCAGTCCCAGAACCTTGCGGCCAAGTATCCGGAGAAGGTGAAGGAAATGAAGAAGATCTTCATCGCGGAAGGGAAGAAGTATCAGGTATTCCCGATGGACGCCTCGGTCGGCGCCCGTATCGTCGCACCCCGCCCGAACATCACCGCAGGCCGCACCGAGTTCGTGTACACCAGGCCGATGACCGGATTGCCGCAAGGCGATTCGCCGTTCCTGCTCAACAGCTCCTATACGATCACGGCGGACATCACGGTCCCTGAAGGCGGCGCCGAGGGCATGATCCTGACCTCGGGAGGCCGGTTTGGCGGCTACGGATTCTACCTGCTCAAGAACAAACCCGTGTTCCTCTGGAACCTGCTTGACCTGAAGCGCGTCAAATGGGAAAGCCCCGAGGCGCTTACGCCCGGCAGGCACATCGTCGAATTCGACTTCAAGTACGACGGCCTGGGCGTCGGCACGCTCGCCTTCAACAACATGAGCGGCCTCGGCCGGCCCGGCACCGGCACGCTCAAGGTGGACGGCAAGGCTATCCAGACCATGACCCTGCCGCACACCCTGCCGATGATCCTGCAGTGGGACGAGAGCTTCGACATCGGCTCCGATACGCTCACCGGGGTCAACGACGCCGACTACAGGCCGCCATTTCCTCTGACCGCCAAGTTCAACAAGCTGACAATCAAGGTGGACCGGCCGAAGCTATCATCGGAGGACATCAAGAAGCTCGAGGAAGGCATGCAGAAAGCCGCTGACGCGAAGTAAGCTTTTCTTGAATGATTTCTTTCGTCGGGAAGGAAGAGGCGGAATGCCCTTTCCTTCCCGACCCCTGCGCTGGAAAGATTGAGCGGAGATGTAGGAGACTGCGCCAGAATGAACTGATGATACGGGCTCCGTCGTCTCCGGGGGATAGCCCATCGCTGCTTTGTCGCAGTGAAACGGGAGTCATTATGCCTGAAAGCATACAGCCTGGCCAGGAGAAGGAAAGCAGAACTGCGGGCCTGATTCCTTTCAGGGAAGGAGTCCTCCACTTCTCCGGCGCTTACTTTCTGTCGGCGCTTCTTCTGCTGATCGTCACAGGGCCGCTCATCGATGAGCTTGAACACGGTATCCTCATTGAGTCCGTCCTGATTACGCTTGTGCTGTTTTCGGCATTGCTGGCCATCGGGGGACGACGCAGCACGCTCATCGTGGGGAGCGTATTGGTGATCCCTGCGCTGGCGGGGAAGTGGATGAATTACTTCAGGCCGGACCTGGCACCTCCGGAGATATTCCTCGGGGCCGGCTTGCTGTTCACGGGCTTCGTGGTTCTGCACCTCTTCGGCTTCATCCTTCGCGCGCCCCGGGTCAACCTGGAGGTGCTCTGCACTGCCGTTGCGAACTACCTGATGCTGGCGCTTTTATGGGCATTTGGCTACACGCTGGTTGCCGGCATGAACCCTCATGCGTTTGTCGTCACCTACGGTGACACTTCTGTAGACCACCTGATGAGAGGCGTCAACAGCCTCTATTTCAGTTTCGCCACGCTCTGCACCGTCGGCTACGGCGACATCGTCCCCGTGTCAAAAGTTGCGCGGATGCTTGCCGTGACGGAAGCCGTTGTCGGCATGTTCTATACGACCATGCTGATCGCACGGCTGGTTGCACTCTATTCATCCGAACCCCGGCCCGATGACGCCCGAAGCGGCGATGCCGGCAGCACGAGATAGGGAAAAGAGCAAATGGCCAGAGACGGAGGAATCGATCCGATCCTCTGGGGAAAAAGAGAAAAGGAGGTCTCTTATGCACGGTAGAAGAAAAACGAGGGCATGGCTGATAGCGGGGGTGCTGATCGCTGCTCCGGTGCTTCTTTCCATTGTGGGTTGTGCCTCGAACGGAAGCACTGTGGCCCTCGACTGGAAGCAGGTGGACCCGTCTGTCTTCGGCGACCGGCAGTTCAACACGATGGGCATACAGACGTACGGTCCCACCGGCCAGCAGCTTCACGGGTATTTTCTTTATACGGACGGTTTAACGGTGAGCTTCAGCGGGCGGATCACCGGGACACCGCTTGGCAAGATGTCGCTTGCAGATGTGCAGCAGGATTACCAGCGTGTCCTGCGTGATAACATGATGACGATGGGAGGCGATCTCATTCTGCGCGAGGTTCTGCGTAACGGATCGATCATAGCCTATACTGCAACAATGCCCTCGCTGAATGTCACCACCTGGGACATGGCGCCCGGCACTCCGGGCCCGGCCGTCCTGCAGGTGTCGTTCCCCTAATGGGGATCCAGCACCTGCCCCTATGCAAAAGAAAGGTGACCGATGCCCTGGCGATCATGGTCGTGAAACCCCGACCGGTATTCCTTAACCATTCAACGCACACAGGAGGTGACTGACATGAAGAAAGCGTTCGTTATACTGGTAACCCTGACGTTCGTCGTTTCAACCATGGGATTTGCCATCGCCCAGGCGCCACCCGCGAAGGGGACGGAAGCGGCGCCTGCCCCCGCCAAGGCGGAGAAAAAGCCAAAGCCCGATGCAACCCTCCAATTGTCGGAGGGGCAGGTTGCCCTGGGCATCGGATGGAGCTGGGGGAGGGGTACGCTGAGCTTCAAGAAAAAGAAATACGAGTTCAAGGTTGAGGGGCTGTCCGTGGTCGATGTCGGGATCACCAAGGCCACGTCAAAAGGCAAGGTGTACAACCTGAAAAAGATCGAAGACTTTGACGGGAACTACACCTCAATGGCGGCTGAAGGAACAATCGGCGGAGGCGCCGGTGTGACAAAGATGAAAAACCAGAACGGTGTCGTGATCGAACTCGTATCGACAACGCAGGGCGCCAATCTCAAACTCGCCGCTGAAGGCGTGAAGTTTGCCATTGACAAATAGTGCAATCTCCCCGAGGGGGCAACTTGCCCACTCGGGATCTTTCCAGAATCAAAAGAGGGGAACACCGATGTCTTGCCGTAACGCTGGTTTCAAATCGTGCTGGATCGTTGTTTTCATGATCTGTGTCCTGCTGCCGGCAGCGGTCTGGGCGCAGGACCCTGTCGCAGGCTCGGAGAAGGGTAATCCCTCATCGGAAGAAAAGGCCAAGCCCGATTTCGGCAAGCTGAACGGCCGATGGGTGAGGACGGACGGCGGTTACATCCTGTCTGTAAAAGATGTAGACCCGGGAGGGAAAATGGATGCTGCCTACTACAACCCGAGGCCGATCAACGTCTCGAAAGCGCAAGCCACTCAGGATGGGGCAACCCTGAAGGTCTTTGTCGAGCTGCGGGATGCCGGGTATCCCGGGTCGACCTACACGCTGACCTATGATCCGAAGACCGATCGACTCGGCGGGTTATACTACCAGGCAGCCATTCAACAGCGTTTCGACGTCATCTTTGTCAGGTCAAAATAAGGCCGTTTCGAATCATGCATTTGACACTCCATCACTGAAAAAAACATGTCTCCTTTCCATTGAACCCTCGGGGAGATCGTGTTAAACAAGAGGTGCTTATCTCGTTCCGGGCATGAAGGGGGGGCGGCATGAGAATCGTCAAAGGCTTTCTTTTTGTCCTTGTCTTGATCCTGGCTGTCTGGGTCCAGGCGGAACAAAAGGATGTCCCGGCCCCGACCGAGGACGAGATCTACGGGATGAACCTCTACAAGGGCTATGCAGGCTCGAAGAGCTGCATCGAGTGCCACGAGAAATTCTACCAGCTCTGGTCCAGCTCTTTCCACGGGCTCTCCATGCAGCCCTACACGGCCGTATTCGCGAAGGCAAAGCTCACCCCCCAGCAAAACGAAATCGTCATCGGCAAATACCGTTACCGCACCGATATCTCGGGCGATGCAGGGTGGGTCATCGAGAAGGGCCCCGAGGGCGAGAAAAGATACCCGATGGAGCAGGTCATCGGCGGGAAGTACGTCTACTATTTCCTCACGACGCTCGAGCGGGGCAAGCTCCAGACGCTGCCTGTATCTTACGATGTGGGCAAGAAGGAGTGGTTCGACACGGCGGCAAGCGGCATCCGCCACTTCCCCGATGCGCCGGCCGACTCCCCCGCCTTCTGGAAGGATCAGGCTTACACCTTCAACACGGCCTGTTTCGGCTGCCACGTAAGCCAGATGAAGACCCACTACGACCTCAGGACAGACACGTACAAAACCACATGGAAAGAGCCGGGCATCAACTGCGAGACCTGCCACGGCCCCTCGGAGGAGCACAACAGGGTCATGGAGGCACTGCCGGCCGGAGGGGAGGTCCCGCCCGGCATGGACATGAAGATCATCAGCGTCAAGAAGTTCACGGTCCAGCAACACAACGACTCCTGCGGCTCCTGCCACGCCAAGGCTGTTGTGCTCACGAACAGCTTCAAGCCGACGGAGCGCTTCTTCGACCACTTCGACCTGGCGACACTCGAAGACCCCGACTTCTATCCCGACGGGCGGGACCTGGGTGAGAATTACACGCACACCACCTGGCTGATGAGCCCCTGCGTCCAGTCGGGGAAGCTCAGCTGCGTCCACTGCCATACCTCGAGCGGCCGCTACCGGTTCAAGGCCGAGGACAAGGCCAACAATGCCTGCCTGCCCTGCCACAGGGAGCGGGTCGAAAATGCCGCGGCGCACACGAACCACCCGCCCGGCATGCCGGCAAGCAAGTGCATCGCCTGCCACATGCCCAAGACGGAATTCGCCCGGATGAAGCGCAGCGATCACTCCCTGCTGCCTCCGACGCCTGCCGCGACGCTGGCCTACAAATCTCCCAACGCCTGCAACGTCTGCCACACCGACAGGGACGCCAAATGGGCCGATGAAAACGTCCGCAAATGGCGAAAGAGAGACTACCAGACCCCGGTGCTTTACAGGGCGGGGCTGATCGATGCCGCCCGCAAACGGGACTGGAACCGGCTGCCCGAGATGATCGCGTTTCTCGACAAGAAACAGGACAAGGACGAGATCGTTGCCACCTCGCTGATCCGGCTGCTGCGCAACTGTGACGATCGCAGGAAGAACCCCGTCCTTTTGAAGATGCTGCAGGACCGCTCGCCACTCGTTCGCTCCGCCGCTGCCGATGCGCTGTCCTTTTACCCGGTGCGTGGAAACCTCCAGGCCCTGGTGAAGGCTACGGGCGATGAGTACCGCCTTGTCCGCATCCGGGCGGCAGCGGGTCTTGCGGGCAAAGCCGGGCTTGCGTTGAGTGAGGCCGACAAAAAGAACGTCGAAAAGGCCAACCGGGAGTATCTGCAGTCGATCGCGATCCCCCCGGATCACTGGGCTTCTTACTACAACCTGGGGAATTA
>DATJPI010000017.1:0-5241 GCA_035506495.1 Syntrophales bacterium | reverse complement strand
CAAGGACACCTATCCAGGGATGCGGTGGAATCGAGGCGATTTCATCCTCTGGCACGGCTGCCGGGCAGACGATCGAGTCTGCTGGGATACGCCCCTGGGGCGCGGGTGGCCGGCCTGGAGCATCCAGGATCCCAGCATGATCGCCCCGCTGTTTGATGAGACCCTGTCGGTCTACTGCGGCGGCATCGACAATCTCGTGCGGCACCATGATTACTCGCTGGCCATCCTGGAGTCCATTCGCGCCTACCCCATGGCGAAGTACTGGTTGCACTGTCATCACCTGTATGCCAACGGGAAAAAGATGTCCAAGAGCCTCGGCAACATCATCTACCTGGAGATGCTCACGGGGAAAGGGTTCACAGCACAGGAAGTGCGGTTTTTCCTGATTGACGGGCACTATCGCAGAAAGATGAACTTCCGCGAAGACCGGTTCAGGATGAGCGCAGAGAAACTGCGCGCTTTGAGAAATCGAGTCCGGAATATCCAAACTAAGGCCCGGGGGACCCGATGCGTAGAATCCGAAAGAGCGATAAGACTGGAGACCCAGTTCCAGGCCGGCATGAACAACGATCTGCAGGTAGATCAGGCCATCGACAGCCTGACGGCCCTGCTCGCGGAAAAAGACCGGGTCGGGATGCCCAAGAAGGAGGCCGCAGCCCTGTATGCCTCCCTGCGATGCATCGATGATGTGCTGCAGGTTTTATTCTGAGGGCATCCCCAGGCCCATCGAAACGGCTTGACGTCAGGATGGGATATCAACAACAGCGCAAAGACGGGAGGGTTCCGATGGAGACTCGAGAGACGATCCGGAACATTTTGGAGAAGTATCGCAACATCGCCGTATTCGGGATGTCGAAGGATCCGGGGAAAGAGGCGCACTGGATTCCCGAATACCTTGCCTCGAAAGGGTACCATATCCTCTGTGTGAATCCGACAGTCGAGCACTTCGAAAAATGGGACTGCTATCCGGATCTTGCTTCCGTTCCGAAGCGGATTGACATCGTGCAGGTGTTTCGCCGCTCCGAAGAGGCTCTTGCGCCCGTCCAGGAGGCCGTGGCGCGCAAGAAGGAAAAGGGCGATGTCTATGTGGTCTGGCTCCAGAAGGGGATCCGGAATGAGGAGGCGCGCAGGCTGGCCGAGGCGAACGATATTTTTTTCGTGCAGGACCGCTGCATGTATGAAGAGTACGGCAAACTCTATCCGACCGAGGACTAGCAAACAATGGAAATGGATTGCCGTGACATCGATTGTCCCTGACATCGTGACCTTTCTCCATGACCTCCAATACGGTCGTTACCGGGGGGTCCTGAGGCGGTTGCATTCGAAAGGGCTATCCGTGATCACGGATTTCATGGACGGGCTTCCCGGGATGGAGCGGTTTTACAACCGATACGTGGTTCCCTACGAGCCGAAGGTCGTTATCTGCGGGATCAATCCGGGGAGATTCGGTTCGGGCAAATGCGGGGTGCCTTTTCTCGACTTCCGGGCCCTCAACGAACTGATCGGGGACACGGGGCGCACGGACTCTGAGAAGAGCGCACGGTTCTTCTATGCTGTTGTCAAGCACTTCGGGCCGGAGCGGTTCTATTCGACATTTTACGTGACGAATGTATCCTGGCTCGGCTTCACCAAAGGCGGCCGCAATATCAACTACTACCACCTCCCTGAAGACATTCAGGCCGTCATCCTGGAAATGTTCACGTATGAGATGAGGCTGGTGAAGCCGATTCGCATCATCCCAACAAGCCTCGAGGTGGCAAAGACACTCGGCAAACTCAGGGCCCAGAGGAAGGTGGCGGCAGAGATCGATATTCGGTTGAAGCACCCCCGCTGGTGTGGGATCGACCGGAACTACGCCACGGGGTTTCGGGAATATCTGGATGTTCTGGGGCGGTTTATCGAGCCCGCGGTAGCGAAATGAGGAAAAAGCATGTGCGGTAGGTTTACGCTGGTCAGCTCGTTTGTGGCCGTCACCGAGCGGTTTCGTGCTTCAGCACCATCGGATCTTCGACCCAGGTACAACATTGCGCCGGGTCAGGAAGTTCTCTGCGTCCTCCGCGACAGGGAAAACCGCATTGAGCCTGTTCGCTGGGGGCTCATCCCCTCCTGGGCGAAGGACCCTTCCATCGGGAATCGCCTGATCAACGCCCGCGCCGAAACGTTGGCCGAGAAGCCGAGCTTCCGCAAAGCCTTCGCGAAGCGACGCTGCCTCATTATAGCTGACGGGTTTTTCGAATGGCGTCCTGTGGGAAAGCGTAAGATTCCCGTTTACATTTTCCTCAAGTCGAAAGCACCGTTTGGTATCGCCGGTCTCTACGAGACCTGGAAGGCCCCCGACGGGAAGGAAATCCGCACCTGTACGATCATTACAACCGACGCAAACGATCTTGTCCGACCCGCCCACCACCGCATGCCTGCCATCCTGCCAGGGGATGTCGAGGATCGCTGGCTCGATCCCGGAGAAAGGAGCTGCGAGAAACTCCTTTCCCTTCTGAAACCGTACTCTGCAAGCGACATGGCTGCTTACGACGTGACACCCGTTGTCAACAACACAGCCCACGACGCCCCCGACTGCATCCGGCCCGCCACCAATAATCTATCCATAAGCATCCCACAGCTCTTTCCTGACACATGAAACCTGCCTGCTGTCCGGCCTTCGCTGTGACATCTATGTCGTAAGTGCACGACAAATGGGTCGTTCTCCGGAAACGATCATTTTTACAGGCTTTCCGGGTCAGCTTTTCAGGGAGACCCCTGATTTTGGACTTCCCAGAGAGGGATATTCTGTCATTTGGAATGCTTCGGGGCGAAAGGGAGGACAGGATTTCTTATCCTTTATTTTCAATGGGTTAGAAGGGGGTGAGGTTCGGTTCTCGCTCTGGCAGAATGTTTGCTCGTAAAAGAGGTGGAGTTGTGTTTTCAACTGTCCGGGCACCAAAAGGGAAAGGAGATTTCTTTGGCGGGGATGATTCACTGGGAGACGGACTTGAAGAGGGCCTTGGAGCGGGCAGACTCCGAGAAGAAGACCGTCCTGCTTTTCTTTCACAACCCTGCTTGAATCGGCTGCCAGCAGATGGATGCCGTGACGTATCCAGAGACAAAGGTAGTCGATTTCATCGAGGGAAACGTTATCCCGGTGAAACTGCTCTTTGACGCGAAGCCGACGGCGGATGAATACAATGTGAAGTGGACGCCGACCCTCATCACGGTAAACGGTCTTGGCAAGGAGCATCACCGTACCGTCGGTTTTCTTCCGCCGGAGGAGTTGATCCCGTCGGTGCTCTTGGGAATGGGCAAGGTCTATTTTGACCAGGAACTCGTCAATGAGGCGTTGGAGACCTTTGAAAAGATCGTAGAGGAATATCCGAAAAGCGATTCAACCGCTGAGGCCCTTTACCTCAAGGGGGTCAGTGAGTACAAAAAGACTCATGACGCAAAGCCCCTGAAGCTTGCTTATGAGCTGCTTCAGGCGGGGTATCCCTCGAGTGTATGGACCAAGCGGGCCTATCCCTACAGGTTGCTGTAAGGATAGGCATCATCGATTCCCTCCCCTTCCTCCTCGCCCTGTGCGGTCCCCGCCTTAACTGCACAGGGCGAGAACTTATTCAGCCCCCGAAAAATGATCCCTTTCCATCAGTCACTGATCACCGGTCACGGGTCACTGGTTCAAGACCATCGCAGTCGTAGCGAGTTCGTCACGACGGACACGGAGCTGAGCGCCATGGCGATGGCAGCGTAAACGGGGTTGAGCAGGACCCCGAAGAAGGGGTAGAGGATGCCCGCTGCAACGGGAATCCCGACGATATTGTAGATAAAAGCCCAGAAAAGATTCTGACGAATGGTTTGCATCGTTCGGAAGGAAAGCTTGATCGCCTCGGGAACGGCCCTCAGGTCATCACGAATGAGGGTGATATCGGAGGCTTCGATGGCCACGTCGGTCCCCGCACCGATGGCAATGCCGATATCCGCGGCTGAGAGCGCCGGGGCGTCGTTGATCCCGTCACCCACCATGGCCACGATTTCACCCTGAGCCTTGAGCCGGTTGATCTCCCGGGCCTTTTCACCGGGGAGGACCTCCGCCAGCACCCGGTCGATGCCGAGAGCGCTGCCCATGACCCTGGAGGTGTCCTCGTTGTCTCCGGTGATCATGGCTACTTTGAGGCCCATTTCCTTGAGGGTCTTCACTGTCTGGGCGGCCGTGTCTTTTGCGACGTCAGACAATGCGATGATGCCGGCCACCTGTCCCCCCTCGGCCAGGTAGACGCAGGTCTTCGCCTCCGAGGAAAGCCGCGCACCCGTCTCCTCAAAGCCCTTGACGTTCACCTGTTCCTGCTGCAGCAGCTTCAGATTGCCGAGAAGAAGCGGTGTGCCATTATGGATGGCCTTCGCTCCGAGACCCGAGAGAGCCTCGAACCCTTCGACGGGCTCCGGACGGATGCCCTCGTCCCTTGCCTTTTCAACAAGGGCACGGGCGAGAGGGTGCTCAGATAATTCCTCCACGGAGGCTGCAAGACGCAGCACGCGGTTCTTCGCAATGCCGGGGACCGGAATGATGTCAGTCACGCGTGGTTCGCCCACGGTGAGGGTCCCCGTCTTGTCGAAGACGATCATGGTGAGTCGGTGGGCCTTCTCCAGGCTCTCGCCCCCTTTGATGAGGATCCCTTTCTCGGCTCCGATCCCTGTTCCCACCATCACAGCCGTTGGGGTGGCAAGGCCCATGGCGCACGGGCAGGCGATGATGAGAACGGAGACAAAGTTGAGTAGGGCCCTGGTGAAGACGGGATCGGGGACGAAAAAGGCCCAGACGATAAAAGTGATCACCGCAATGGCAATGACGGATGGTACGAAAACGGCGGCCACGCGGTCGGCGAGCCGCTGGATGGGCGCCTTGGAACCTTGGGCCTCCTCGACGAGGCGGATGATGCCGGCAAGGACCGTCTCGGCCCCGATTTTCGTCGCCCGGAAGGTGAAGCTTCCGCTTTTATTGATCGTGGCCCCGTAGACGTCGCTGCCGATCTCTTTCATGACGGGCAGGCTCTCGCCTGTGAGCATGGATTCATCGACAGCGGAGGCGCCCGTCAAAACCACCCCGTCGGTAGGGATCCTCTCGCCCGGGCGCACGAGGATCTCATCGCCCCGGATGACCTCTTCGATGGGGATGTCTGCCGGCTCTCCGTCCCGGATCACACGCGCCGTCCTGGGCTTGAGCCCCACGAGGCGCTTGATGGCCTGGGAGGTCTT
>DATJPI010000016.1:0-8455 GCA_035506495.1 Syntrophales bacterium | reverse complement strand
AGAGCGGGTGAAATATCCCCATACGGCATCAGGAAATGGATGAAGCCCGCAGGACCTCTTTTGAACCCGGTTGCGATGTCGGGCATCAACTGCTATGCTCCACACGGAAAGGCATGTATTGGCCGGTGAGTGATGAGAATGCAGGCGTATGGAAAATCAATCAAAGCGTTGGAGCTGTTCTGCGGGATCGGAGGGTTTTCGGCCGCCGCGTCGGGCACGAACATCCGCGTGACGGGTGCCATCGACCAGAGCCCCGCCGCCCTCGACGTCTACCGACTGAACTTCGCCGGCCATGACGCCTTCCAGATGAACCTGGAGAATATCACCGCCGACGATCTGGAGGGCTTCGGCGCCGATTTCTGGTGGCTCTCGCCTCCCTGCCAGCCCTACACGGTGCGCGGGGCCGGGCGCGACGCGGCCGATCCCCGGGCTCTGAGCTTTCGCCGAATCCTTGACGTCATGGCGCGGATGAGAGAAGAGCGCCTGCCTTCGTATCTCGCCATGGAAAACGTGGAGGGTTTCTGCCGCGCGGAGATGCGCAGGCGCCTGATCGATCTTCTGTCAAGGCGAGGATTCCGGATCCAGGAGTGCAGGCTCTGCCCGACGGAGCTGGGCGTGCCCATGCGCCGGCCGAGATACTACCTTATGGCCTCCCGCGGGCAGCTTCGTCCGCCGGTGCTCGTTGTTGATACAGATCTCAAGCCTCTGGCCGATTTCCTTGAGGGTGCCGCAGAGGACCTTCCCGGTCACCTTCTAGTGGCCGGAGATGTCGTGTCGAAATTCGGCAAGGGGTTCCGCATCCTCGACCCGGAGGACCCGCAGGCCTATACGACGTGCTTCACGTCAGGATACGGCCGGTCGCTCATGCATGCGGGATCGTACCTGCGATGCGAGGCAGGAGTGCGGAGGTTTGCGCCGGAGGAAATCGCAAGGCTGCTGTATTTCCCGGAGGGGTTCCGCTTTCCCGACCGCATGTCCCTGCGGAAGAGATGGCATCTCGTGGGAAACAGCCTCTCCGTTGCCGCTGTTCGGAAGGTGCTCGAGGCGTTTCCGGACATACAGAGCCGCAAGCAGCAGGCCGCAAGCAACAAGTTTTAAAGGATATCCGAAAGGGAGAGAAAAAGTGCGAAACATTGCCGTGTGGTTCGAGATCCCCGTGGAGGACATGGAGCGGGCCCGACTCTTCTACAGCAACATGCTGGGCCATGATCTGCCGGTGCAGGATTTGGGCGGAGTCCTGATGGCCTTCTTCCCCATGGAGGGGCACGGAAACAGCGGAGCGCTGATCCGGGGCGAAGGCTATGAGCCGTCCCGGCGCGGCACCGTGGTCTACCTCAATGCCGGAGAAGATCTCGCCGAGCCCCTCGAGCGCGTGGAGCCTGCAGGCGGCAAGGTCGTCGTCTCCAAAACCAAGATCACCGACGAGTACGGCCACTTCGCCCTCTTCCTCGACACGGAGGGAAACCTCGTGGGTCTTCACTCGATGAAGTAGGAAACGCAGCATGGGCCGGGCCGTATTGCGTCTCCTGAACTCATTGTGTGTGCAGATGCAGGAAATGCCGTTGCTGCAGGAAGATGGTCCTTTACATCGGAAAAGGCAATGATATAAAATGACGACAATCACCTCACCCCGTCATTTGTCAGCGCCGCATTGAACGTTTCAGCATGATGGATGGACGATCATCCATGAAGAAGACCGGAAAGAACGTCAGTCAAAAGCCGGCGGCGAAACGAGGCAAGCCGAAGACCGCAAAGCCCGCCCGGGAGATGAAGATCGCCATCGCGCCTGGACCGGGAAAGAGGAAACCGGCACCCCGGATACCTTCGCCAAAGATTCAATCCACTCGATCCTACGGATCAGACACCTCTCCCATCGTCGGCATGGGGGCCTCAGCGGGCGGCCTCGAGGCCTTTACCTCCTTTTTCGACAACATGCCTGCCGACAGCCACATGTCTTTCGTACTGGTGCTCCATCTCGACCCCGACCACGTCAGCATGATGCCTGAGCTGCTCAAGCGGCACACGCGCATGGACGTGATCGAGGCGCAGAACGGCATGACGGTGGAGCCGGATTGCGTCTACGTGATACCGCCGAACAAGGACATGTCCATCGTCGGCAGGGTACTGCAGATCGGCGCACCCTCCGAGACGCGGGGAATGCGGATGCCCATCGACTTTTTCTTCCGTTCCCTGGCCGAAGACCAGGGCGAAAAAGCGATCTGCGTCATCCTCTCGGGAACGGGATCGGACGGGACCCTCGGGATGAGGGCGATTCACGGAGCGGGCGGGCTGTGCGTGGCCCAGGAGCCGGAAACGGCTCGCTACGACGGCATGCCCCGAAGCGCGATCGCGACGGGTCTTGCAGATTACGTCCTACCCGTACAAAGGATGCCCGAACAGCTGCAGGCCTACGTGAAGCAGTATTACCCGAAGAAGCCGGGGAAGATCCTCTACCTCGATGATTCGAACCTCACGGCCATCCAGAAGATCCTCGCCCTCCTGCGCGCAAGGACCGGCCATGATTTCTCTCACTACAAAAAAACAACGATCCTGCGCAGGATCGAGCGGCGCATGAGCATCCATCAACTCTCCGATGCGGGCGCCTATGCCCACTACATGCAGGAGAACCCGAAGGAGGTACAGGTCCTTTTCAAGGAGCTTCTCATCCGCGTGACGAGCTTCTTCCGGGACCCCGAGGCGTTTTCCGCCCTGGAGAAAAAAATACTGCCCGACCTGATCGGGAAAGATCCCGAAACGTACACCATCCGGGTGTGGGTCCCGGGTTGCGGGACCGGGGAAGAGGCCTATTCCATCGCCATCCTGCTTCGAGAGTACATGCAGGGGGCGAGTGCCGATTTCAAGGTGCAGATCTTCGGCACCGACATCGACGAAGATTCCATCGCCCAGGCCCGGACCGGTCTTTATCCGGCCAACATTTCCCAGGATGTCGGCTCCCAGCGCCTCAAACGGAATTTTGTCAAGGAGGAAAAGGGCTTCCGGATCCGCAGCGAGATCCGGGAGTGGATGGTCTTCGCTGTCCAGAACGTCATCAGCGACGCACCCTTCACCAAGCTCGATCTGGTCAGCTGCCGCAACCTGCTGATCTACCTGGATGTGGACTTGCAGAACAAGCTGATCCCCATGTTCCACTACAGCCTGAGGCCGGGCGGGTTTCTCTTTCTCGGCTCGTCCGAGACCGTGGGGACGTTCGGGGACCTTTTTTCGACACTCGACAGGAAATGGAAGATCTTCCGGCGGACGGAGGCGGCCACCTCCCACTACGCGGGCGTTCTCACCGGCTTCGGTGTCGGGGCAGCGGGCGCTGCGCGGGCCGCCGGAGGGGCCGTGAAGGAAAAGCGGATCCCCTTCCCGGAAATTGCAAAGAGAGTCCTCCTGGATCAATTCGCCCCCCCCTCGGTCATCGTCGATGAACGGGGCGATATCCTGTACGTTCAAGGTCAGACGGGCAAGTTCCTGGAGCCCTCCGAGGGCCAGCCCAGCATGAACGTGCTCAACATGGCCCGGGAGGGGCTCAACATCCAAATCCGGGCGGCCCTGCACCGGGCTGCGACGAAGGACGAAGATGTGGCCATGAGAAATCTGCAGGTCAGAACCAACGGGGGGGTCCAGCCGGTGGACGTGACCGTGAGACCGATCCACATGAGCGATGTGGAGCAAAAATTGTTCACCGTGGTCTTCGAAGAGGTTGATCGCGCAGTGAAGGAGCCGAAAACGCTCAAAGCCGCCACCGGCAGGGGACAGAAAGCGCGGATTACGGAACTGGAAAGGGAGCTTTACTACACACGGGAGAATCTCCAGGCGAGCATCGAGGAGCTTCAGGCTTCCAACGAGGAGCTGAAGTCCACCAACGAAGAGTTCCAGAGCACCAACGAGGAGTTCCAGAGCACCAACGAGGAACTGGAAACGTCTAAGGAGGAACTGCAGAGCGTCAACGAGGAGCTGATCACGGTGAACACGGAGCTGCAGTCCAAGATCGACCAGCTCACCCATGCCGAGAACGACATGAAGAACATTCTCGACAGCATCAACACGGGGATCATCTTCCTGGACAGCGATCTCCGGATCAAACGTTTCAATGCCGAGGCCACCCGGGTGATCAACCTGATCTCGACCGACGCGGGACGCCCCCTGGGGCATATTGCCTCCAACCTCAAGTACGAAACGCTCTCCGGGGACGCCGCACGCGTCATCGACACGCTAACCCCCAGGGAAGTGCCGGTGGAGACGAAGGACGGCCGCCCCTACCTGCTGCGGATCACCCCCTACCGGACCACCGCAAACGTCATCTCCGGCGTCGTGATGACGTTCACGGAGATCACGGCCGTGGCGGGAAAAGCGGAATCAGCAAAGCGTAAAGGGTAACGGCGTGGGTACAGAAAATCTCGCGATCCGGAAGCGCTCATTGCTTATCGATCAGACCCCTTTCCCCTATTGCCCCTCTTCACTGACAGGGATCCGTGATTCGCAGGGGACCCCCGTCTGGCAGAGCCCGCAGGCGTAGCCCTCGAAGCCGTAGTGCTCGACGATGTAGGCCTTGCAGGTCTCGTGGACGTGTTTCGAGCAGGGGATCTTGTCGTGCCCCTTCTCCGAAAGTGCGTTCACGGGGCAGCGCTTCACGCATTTCTTGCAGGTTCTCTGGCTGAACCACAGGCAATAATCCTGGTGGCCCTTGTAGGGCCGGGGGGTGGCGGGGATGATCAGTTCGGCGATAACGGACCCCACCCTCATGGCCTTGCCGCGGGGCGTGATCAGCCCGTCGGAAAGCCCGAAGGTACCCAGTCCCGAGACGAAGGCGGCGTGGCGCTCGGACCACTTCGAGCTGAAGACGAACTTCTCCGACGGCATCCGCGCCCACTGGGGAAGCAGCATGGGTGCCGTTGCCCGGATGCCGGCCTTCGCAAGCTTCGATACGACATGCTTCCGGAGCTTGTCGTTGACCGCCTCTCCGAAAAAGCGCGCCCGGGCCCAGCTTTCGGGCGGATAGGTCTTCTCCTTCCTCGTTTCAACCTTCGTGTGCTTCGTCTGGGGGAGGACCCAGCTGATGACCGTGAGGTTTTCCGGCAGGACCTTCGCATCCGGGAAGGCGAGAGCAAAAGCCTCCGCCGGTGTCCAGTGGAAGGGCCCGACGTGCTCCCGGAAGGATTCCCAGTAGGCGTCATCGCCGCGGGAAAACCCGACAAGCGGATCGTCCCACGCCTTGTCATGAGAAGCATTTGCCAGTGTATTGTCCGGTGAGGTGTTCACCCAGTCACGAATCAGCGCCTCGATCCATTTGCCTCTATTTTCTGATTTCATCATCGTTTGTCCTTTTTCCAATCACCTTGGCAGTGTGCTCTTCCCTATACCCTGTACCCTATACCCCAAATTCGTCCTGCTTCAATCGATTTTTTCACGCGTTCGATCGGTCAGTCGCGCGAGCGCTACAAGGCTGATCAGTGCCGCGAGAATAAACCAGTACGCAACGGCAAGCCTGTCTCCCGTGAGCGCCACCAGGATGGTGCCCACAAACGGCGTAAGGCTGCCGAACAGGGTGACGCCGACGCTGTAGATGATCGAGAGTCCCGTGGAACGGACTGGGGTTGGGAAAAGCTCCGCCCCTACGGCATAAGCCGGCACCGCATAAACGACCAGCAGGATCCCCAGGATGAATTGCATCGAGATCAGGGAGACCTCCCCCGGCCACCGGTTCAGGATCCAGAAGGACGGATAGGCGAAGATCAGCATACCCGCGGCGGATGCGATCATCAGGGGCTTTCGCCCTGTGCGGTCGCACCATGTGCCTACGAGGGGTGCGACGCTCATGGCGCAGCCGAAGACAAAAAGGCCGATGTAGGCGCTCGAGAGATTCAGCCCGAGCTCGCGGATGAGATAGGTCGGCATGTAGTTCGCCAGATGGTTGCAGACGGCGCCTACGGCAACCAGACCGATGCCGATGAACAGCGGCCGCAGGTGCAGCCGGAAAAGATCGCGCACCGGGGTGTACTCCCGCGCAGAGCTGCCCCTCCTGTACCGGTCAAAGAGGGGCGTCTCGTCTAGCTTCCACCGGATGTAGAAACCCACGGGGGCAATCGTCAAACCGAGCACAAAGGGGATTCGCCAGCCGAATGCCTGGACCTGCCCGGGCGTGAGCATGTTGGTCACGAGATGCCCTGACAACCCGGCCAACAGGAAGGCCCCTGCCTGGCCTACCTGCTGCCAGGAGGCATAGCGGCCGCGTTTTTCCGCGGGCGCGTGCTCGATCAGGAAGGACACCGCGCTGCCGATCTCGCCGCCCGCCGACAGCCCTTGAAGCATGCGAGCCAGGACAATAAGAACCGGCGCGGCCGGACCGATGCTACTGTAACCGGGCGTGAACGCGATGATGGCGGTGCCCAGCGCCATCAGCAAAATGGTCAGGCTGAGGGCGGCCCTGCGACCCGCACGATCGGCATAGCTGCCCAGCAGCAGAGCTCCGATAGGACGCATCGCAAAACCAACGGCGAAGGTGCCGAACACGGCAAGAAGAGAAGCCAGTTCGCTCGCGGCCGGGAAGAACTCCCTCGCGATGAAGACGGCGAAAAGCGCGTAGGCGCTGAAGTCCAGCCACTCCAGGGCGTTGCCGATAGCGGTAGCAATGATGAGCCTGGCAGAGGATGCCGGTGCGCTTTTTCCGCTCTCTTCGATCCTGTCCCCGATGTCCAAGTGCCCGTGCCCTTTCCCTGCATGTTTGTCCATTTTACCCATCTACAAATCCGAGGTCCAATACTTTGACCGGCCGGGGTCTTCCCTTTTTCCCGGCAACGGGTTACTATCGGATAAACCGTTTTCATCGAAGATCCGGGAGGAATCCATCATCATGGCAAAATCGATCAAGGGTACGCAGACGGAGAAGAACCTTCTGGCGGCATTCGCCGGCGAAGCCCAGGCAAGAAACCGCTACACCTATTTTGCCGGTACGGCGCGGAAGGAAGGCTACGAGCAGATCGCGGCCATTTTCCTCGAAACGGCAGAAAACGAAAAAGAGCACGCCAAGGTTTTTTTCCAGTACCTCGAGGGCGGTGAGGTGGAGATCATCGCCGCCTATCCGGCGGGCGTCATCGGAGACACGGCGGCCAACCTTGAGGCGGCGGCCGGTGGCGAAAGGCACGAGTGGTCGACCCTGTACGCCGAGTTCGAACGGATCGCCCGGGAGGAGGGTTTTGCCGACATCGCTATTTCCTTCCGCGAGATCGCAGAGGTCGAGCAGTTCCACGAAGAGCGGTACCGCAAGTTGCTGGCCAACGTGGCAAGCGGCAAGGTCTTTCGGAAGGAATCCCCCGTGAAGTGGCACTGCCGGAATTGCGGATACGTCCACGAGGGAGCCGAAGCGCCGGAGACGTGCCCCGCCTGCAAGCACCCGAGGGCGCATTATGAGGTTCTTGCCGAGAACTACTGACAGGCCAGGGGCAATCCGTGGCGCAAGTCTTTACCTTCTTTCTCTGCTGTGTTAGACAAAAACAGGCATAAGGCAGAAGGCTCAAGACTAAAGTGGGGACAGGGCCATGCTTGAGAAGATCAAGAAGTTCATCCAGGAAGACATCTGGAGGATCCGAGTCAAGGGCCTGCCACCGCTCAAGGCCTTTGCGATCCGGTACCTGCGGATTCTCCTGGCGGCCTCCAGCGCGTTCCAGGAGCATCGCTGCCAGCTGCGGGCCTCAGCGCTGACATTCTATTCGTTGCTGTCCATCGTTCCCGTCGTCGCCATGGCCTTCGGGATCGCCAAGGGATTCGAGTTCGAGAAGATCCTGCAGGAAAAGATCCTGGAGCGCTTCCAGGGGCAGGAGGAGGTCCTGCAGGAGGTTTTCGGGTTCGCCAACGCTATGCTTGAAAACACGAAGGGCGGCCTTGTTGCCGGGGTGGGCGTCATGCTCCTCTTCTGGACGATCATCAAGGTCCTGGGCAACATCGAGAACTCCTTCAACGACATCTGGTCCGTCCGGCAGGAACGGACTCTTGCGCGCAAGATCACGGATTACCTCTCCATCATGCTCGTGGCACCGGTGCTCCTCGTTCTCTCGGGAAGCGCCACCGTTTTCGTCACGACACAAATGGCCGCAATCACGCAAAAATTCGACGTGCTGGGGATCTTCGCCCCCGTCATCGTGATCTTCCTGGAGATCACCCCCTTCGTGACCATGTGGGTGCTCTTCGCCTTCCTCTACATTTTCATGCCGAACCGGCACGTGGACAGGAAATCGGGACTGATCGCCGGTGTGATCGCCGGATCGGTCTACGTCGTCATGCAGATGATCTACGTGAAATTCCAGGTCGGGGTGACCAGCTACAATGCCATTTACGGGAGCTTTGCCGCCCTGCCCCTCTTCCTTACCTGGCTGCAGCTGAGCTGGCTCATCGTCCTGGCGGGAGCCGAAATCTCCTGCATCCACCAGAACGCGGACATGCTCGAGTACGGGCC
>DATJPI010000015.1:0-4800 GCA_035506495.1 Syntrophales bacterium | reverse complement strand
AACACTCCGGAAATGGATCTCTTGCTTAACGGTTTTCTGCCAGTACATTTTGGTCCTTAACAGAACTAAGTGATTTCACTATGAGCAAGCGGTATGCCAGGCTCCGAGCTAGAAGGAAGGAATAAATAAATTCTTAACCATATAAAAACATTAAACTAATATCGATTTCGTATCCCGTCTCTGAGTGGAGTCATGATCACCGGCCGGCCCCAGCTGTTGCAAAATAGCCACACTTTCGAGAAAATCAATGGAGTCTGGCAACAGTCAGTCTTTTTCGCTAGACCTCAGGAAAACAGGATTGAGAACCGAGAAAATTGATTCTGAATTGATGGTACCCCAATTATTAGTTTCTTTCTATCAGGCTGCTCAAAATTGACCAGATGCAAGGCGTCCGAAATCCCGAGGAGTGAGGCGTACCTTTCGCGTACGTCGCAGCGACGAGAGATGAGGCAACGCAGCAGATGGTTAATTTTCAGCAGTCATTACTTTTTGAAAAATCTTTCTTTTTCGCTGAAGACACATCCGCAGTAATTCTGGCGATAAAGTGCCAATTCCTTTGAGATGCGGATGCCTTCCTCCCACCCCACCCGAAAATCCCTATAAAAAAATGGAATTTGAAATTCCCGCGCTATGTCCTCTGCTTTCGCACGGATGAGATCGTGCTTCTGGTAACGGCTGTAGAGGAGAGTCGTCGTGAAGGCGTCGAATAATCCCTTCCGAGCCTGCTCCGCCGTGTGGCGAAGCCTTGTCTCATAACAGTAACTGCAGCGGTCCTTCCCCATGAAGGCCGTTTTCTGGAGAAAATCCTCAATGGGATAGTCATCGGCCACGGCGATCTCAAGACCTTCCCGGACCGAGTACTCCTGAAGCGTATCGAGGCGTTTTTTGTATTCGCGGAAAGGATGTATGTTCGGGTTGAAGAACAACCCTTGAACTGCAGCTCCTTCTTTCCGGAGGTCCTGCAGAGGATAAACCGTACACGGCGCACAGCAGATGTGAAGCAGAATTTTCATCTCAATATTCGACCTTACTAATTTCAGGCTGTTCAAAAATGCCCAGATGCAAGGCGACCGAAGTTCTGAGGAGCGAGGCGTACTTAGTGCGTACGTTGAGCGACGAAGGACGAGGGCAACGCAGCAGATGGGTGTTTTTCAACGGCCGGCTAGAAGAGTTCTTTCTGGTTCCCGACCCATGCCCTTCCGAAGTGTTCGTAGGCTGCTTTTGTGGCCACCCTTCCCCGGGCCGTGCGGACGACATATCCTTCCTGCACCAGGTAGGGCTCGTAGACGTCTTCAATGGTATGCCTCTCCTCACCAAGGGATGAAGACAGGCTGTCGATCCCCACGGGGCCGCCGTTGAACTTGTCGATGAGCAGCAGCAGAAGTTTCCGGTCCATGGCATCGAACCCCCGTTGGTCCACCTCCAGGAATTCCAAAGCGCGGGCAGCCACGTCCTTTGTGACAACCCCGTCGGCCCGGACCTGGGCGTAATCCCGCACGCGCCTCAACAGGCGGTTTGCGATCCGAGGCGTTCCCCGCGAACGTCTTGCGATCTCCACAGCTCCATCGTCATCTGCCGGGATGCCGAGGATCTTCGCCGAGCGGCGAACGATAGTGGCCAGCTCCGAGGGATTGTAGAACTCGAGGCGGAAGCTCATTCCGAAACGGTCCCGCAACGGCGAGGTCAGAAGTCCCGCGCGGGTTGTAGCCCCCACGAGGGTGAAACGGGGGATGTTGAGCTTCATGGAGCGAGCCGAAGGGCCCTGCCCCACGAGGATGTCGATGTGGTAATCCTCCATGGCCGGGTAGAGGATCTCTTCGACGACATTGGGGAGCCGGTGAATCTCATCGATAAACAGGACATCGTGCTCCTGCAGGTTTGTCAGTATCGCAGCGAGGTCCCCTTGCCGCTCGATGACGGGACCCGAAGTGACCTTGATGTTAACGCCCATTTCCCGGGAGAGGATATAGGCAAGCGTCGTTTTGCCAAGACCCGGCGGGCCCGACAGAAGAACGTGGTCGAGGGCCTCCCCCCGGTTTCTTGCCGCTTCGATAAAAACCGCGAGGCTCTCTTTCACGCGCTCCTGACCGATATACTCCGCCAGGGTCCGCGGCCGGAGCGAGCCTTCGACTTCCCTCTCCTGCTCCAAGGTTTCCGGATCCATCAAGGGGTTTTTCTTTTCTTGCTTTTCTTTTTCCATCGCTATGAGCAGACGATTCCTCTCGGCCTATTTCAGGACAATTCCTTCAGGGCCCGCTTCAGGACCTCTTCCAGTGCAAGACTGCCGCCGACAGTATCAACGATGCGGTCTACAACTGTTTTCGCGTAACTCTTCTTGTATCCCAAGTTTACCAGGGCTGAAAGGGCGTCCTCTCGGATCGTGTCGAGCGCACTTTCCGCCTGGGCTTTTTCGCGAACGGCGCCTGTATCCAGTTTGATGACCCGGTCGCGCAGCTCCAGAATCATCCGTTCGGCCATTTTCTTTCCTACTCCGGGGATCTTCATCAGCACCTGACGATCTTCCAGGAAGATCGCGCGGATGAAATCGGTTGACGAGATTCCCGAGAGCAGGTTGATGGCGAGTTTCGGCCCAATGCCGTTGACGGAGAGCAGCAGTTCGAAGAGCTGTTTCTCCTCCGGTGTCCGGAAGCCATACAGGTTGATGGCATCCTCCCTCACGGCTGTAAATATGTTGAGAGCAACAGGGGAGCCTTCATCGGCAAGCTCGTAGAAGGTCGAAAGCGGGATGAACACCCGATATCCAACCCCGTTGACCTCGACGATGATTTGACTGGGGGATTTGAATCTCAATATGCCGTTGAGGCTGGCGATCATAGCAACCTTCGGTCGGGCACGGATTCAGGGCTTTGGGCCCTGGAAAAATGAAAGGAGCGGTCAGAGGACCGCTTCCTTCTTCGTATTCGTGTGGCAAATGGCAACAGCCAGGGCGTCGGAAGCATCCTCGGAGAGAGTCTTCGAAAGGCAGAGGATCGTCCGGATCATCATCTGCACCTGCCGCTTTTCGGCCCGGCCGTAACCCACGACGGCCTTCTTGACCTCGAGGGGCGTGTATTCATGGACCGGCAGCCCGCTTTGCGAAGCGGCAAGAAGCGCAACGCCCCGCACATGACCCTGCTTGATGAGGCTCTTCACATTCTTGCCGAAAAAAATATCCTCGAGGGCTACGGCATCCGGTTTCGTCCGATCGATGACATCGGTCAACTCTTCGAAGATCCGCGAAAGGCACCTTGTGAAGGGCTCACCGTTCTTCATCCGGATCTCGCCGTGATCCACGCGGACGATCCGGTCACCCTCCTGTTCAACGACGCCGTATCCCGTCACGCGGCTGCCTGGATCAATGCCCAGCGTTCTCAAAAAATGTCCTCTTCCTCTGGCCCTGTACCCTTCTCCCTAGACCCTGAACCCTGTCTTAGCTCAGCTTCTCCATGACCGCATCGGGTATATCAAAGTTCGCATACACATTCTGGACGTCGTCGTTGTCCTCCATCCTCTCCATGAGCTTGAGCATGGAGGACGCTTTTGACTCGTCGAGCTCGACCGTATTGGATGGGACCATGCTCACCTTGGCCTCGACGCATCTGATCCCTGCGGAGTCGATGGCTTTCTTGACCGCTTCGAAGGATGCCGGATCGGTGATGACCTCGAATTCGCTTTCCTCTTCCCTCACGTCTTCGGCTCCCGCATCGAGAGCCAGTTCCATGAGGGCGTCCTCGCTCACGCCTTTTTTCTCGATGAGGATGCTGCCCTTCTTGGAAAAGATCCAAGAAACAGCGCCGTTTTCAGCCAGGTTGCCGCCGTACTTGGAAAAGATATGCCGGATGTCGGCCACGGTGCGCTTCCGGTTGTCCGTCATGACCTCCACGAGAACAGCCACCCCCCCGGGCCCGTATCCCTCGTAGGTGATCTCCTCGTACTGGACGCCGCCGTCGAGATCCCCGGAGCCTTTCTTGATCGCGCGTTCGATGTTGTCCTTGGGCATGTTCTCGGCTTTGGCAGCGAGGATCGCCTGCCTCAGGCGTGCGTTTCCTTCTGGGTCGCCGCCGCCGAGCTTTGCCGCCAGGGCGATTTCCTTGGCGATGCGGGTGAAGACCTTGCCCTTCTTGGCATCCGCGGCGCCTTTCTTTCTCTTGATGGTGCTCCATTTTGAATGACCGGACATGACGAAATCTCCCGAGAGGATCTGAAACAAAAGCTAAATACCACAGGCGCCAATCGTGTCAACACAAAAAACCCCTCCTCGTTTCCAAGAAGGGGTTTTTCATTTTTTAAGTCCGGCAGCGCCCTACTCTCCCACACAGTTGCCCATGCAGTACCATCGGCACTGGAGAGCTTAACTTCCGTGTTCGGGATGGGAACGGGTGTGACCTCTCCGCTAAAGCCACCGAAACTTGTATTCGGTTGTGATGGAATCACATACTGTGAATGTCTGTAAAACGCTGAGAAATTATATTAATTATGATCAAGCCGCACGACCGATTAGTACCAGTAAGCTGAACACGTTACCGTGCATACACACCTGGCCTATCAACCTCGTAGTCTACGAGGGGTCTTCAGTCTCGGTGTCTCCACCGAGAGGGATATCTTATCTTGAGGTGGGCTTCCCGCTTAGATGCTTTCAGCGGTTATCCCTTCCAAACTTGGCTATCCAGCTATGCCGCTGGCGCGACAACTGGGACACCATGGGTTTGTCCATCCCGGTCCTCTCGTACTAGGGACAGCTCCTCTCAAATATCCTGCGCCCACAACAGATAGGGACCGAACTGTCTCACGACGTTCTGA
>DATJPI010000014.1:0-4255 GCA_035506495.1 Syntrophales bacterium | reverse complement strand
CGGTTGATCGTCTCGCGGTCGATCTTTCCGTGTTTCTCCTGGGCCCGCAGGGCGGCGCGCTCCATGATCATCGCCACGACAACCCCTTCCCAGTAGGCGGCATCGAAGCGGGTGACCGTCTTGTATTTCGACCAGAGCGTTTTCAAAGTCTCGATGCCCGCTCCCTTGTCGGAGGGCAGCCCGCCGGGAAACTGGATCTTGAGGCGGTCGCGGATGACACCCTTCCCCAGCTTGAAGAAGTCGGGATCGGTGGAAGTCCACGTGCCGAAGAACTGGGGCGCGTACTGAATCCGGTCGGCGCTCTTGAAGGTCGTCACAATCGTTGCCGGCAGCATCTGCATGAAGACATACTCGGCACCGCTCTTCTTCAGGCGCAGCAGCTCCGTTGTGAGGTCCACGGTCTTCGGGGGGAACTCCTCGATGGCGACAATCTGGACGTTGTTCGCTTTCGCATATTCCTGGCTCGGCTTGTGGATGGAACGTCCGTAGGCGTTATTGTATGTGAGGAGCCCCACCTTCGGTAGGTCTTTGCCCTTATGGATGGACTTGATGTACTCGATGACGGCTTCGCAGTCTAGTCGGTAGCTGCCGAAGGGAAGATACATGTAGTCGACGGGTTTCTCCAGCAGTTCCCAGCTCGTCGAATAGTTGAGGGTGGGGATCTTGTATCCCTGGATGAGCGGCTTCGCCGCTAGCCCTTCGCCAGCGCCCCACGTGGCGATCATGTCCACCTTGTCCTGGATTGCGAATTTCTTGACAGCGGCAACAGCCTCCGGGACCTTGTAGCCCGTGTCGACGAGGATCAGTGCGATCGGGCGCCCCTTGACCCCCCCCTTGACCTCGTTGACATAGCGAAAGTAGTCCTGTGTTCCCTTGGCATGGTACTGCCCCCAGGTGGACGCGGGTCCGGTGAGATTGATGGCTGCGCCGATCTTGATCGGCTCCTCTGCCCCTGAGCATACAGGCAGAAGCATGAGGCCGATCGACAGGAGCATTGCGATCCCCGTCTTCAGGATGGATGTTTGCATCGTGCTTTCCTCCCTTTAAAATAAAAAAAGGCCGTGATCGTCACGGCCTGGATACAAAAAGGCCGTGGGCAGCTTTGGTCTGCCCACGGCCCTGGTTGCTTAGATGCAGTCAGGCGCTAGGGGCAGACCTCCCTAAAAAAGCCGAAAAAGCTAAAAAACGCGAAAAGGCTGCCCACGATGATTTCCCGATACATAAGAATTCTCCAATGCACGCTTTATAACTGATTCTAACTTGACGTGTCAACCCCTTTTTCACCCGGATGAGCTGTCTTCTACAGGGATCCTCCTCTATCCCATTCTACCGGCGATTGTCTGTAAAAGAAAACTATGATACATAGGGTTGCCCGTTTTCAGGGGAGTGGATCATGAACCGCGAAATCTTCAGGGAATACGACATTCGGGGCCTCGTCGAAAAGGACCTTTCACCCGATACCGTGGTCAGCATCGGCAGGGCCGTCGGGACTTATGCCGCCGAGCGCGGGGTGAAAACCATGACCCTGGGCCGCGATTGCCGCCTCAGCTCCGAATCCCTCTCCGCATCCATGAAAGCCGGTCTGCTGTCGAGCGGGATCGATGTCATCGATATCGGCACCTGCGCGACTCCGATTCTCTATTTTTCCGTTCGTTATGTCAAAACAGGCGGCGGTGTCATGGTGACGGGAAGCCACAACCCGCCTGAATTTAATGGTTTCAAGATCTGTGTAGGCCCCGACACCATTTACGGAAACGAGATCCAAAAGCTGAGGGAGATCATCGAGGGCAAGGCCTTCCGGGCGGGCGCCGGAAGGGCGATCGTCGAGGACATAAGCCAACCCTATCTCGACTACATCTACCGCAATGTTAACGTCCGCCCCGGTCTCCGAGTCGTGCTGGACGCCGGAAACGGTGTGGGCGGCCATTTCGCCCGCCCCCTCTTTGAGCGCTTCGGTTGCGAGCTCACCTGCCTGAACATCGAGATGGACGGTCGCTTTCCGAATCATCACCCCGACCCGACGGTCCCCGAGAATCTCCGCGACGTGATTATCCGGGTCCGGCAGGAAAAGGCCGACGTCGGCATTTCCTTCGACGGCGACGCCGATCGGATTGGTGTCGTCACCGATCAGGGCGAGATTCTCTGGGGAGACGAACTCCTTCTCCTTTTCTCCCGATTCATCTTGAAAGAAAGCCCCGGCGCTACTGTCATCGGAGAGGTTAAGTGTTCACAGCGCCTCTATGACGACATCGCGGCCCGCGGCGGCAGACCGATCATGTGGAAAGCGGGCCATTCCCTTATCAAGGGAAAGATGAAAGAGGAAAAGGCGATGCTCGCGGGAGAGATGAGCGGGCATCTCTTCTTTGCGGATCGCTACTTCGGCTACGACGATGCTATCTATGCGGCGGCTCGGCTCCTGGAGATCCTCTCCGTGACCGGGGAGAAGCTCAGTGACATCCTCGCGGACGTACCCAGGACGTTCACGACTCCGGAGATCCGCATCGACTGCCCCGATCCCATCAAATTCGATGTCGCCCGTGACGTCACGGAGGTCTTTCGCAAAAACTATCGCATCATCGACACGGACGGTGTCCGGATCCTGTTCCCCGATGGGTGGGGCCTCATCCGTGCCTCGAACACCCAGCCCGTCCTGGTGCTTCGCTTCGAATCCTCCACGGCGCAAAAGCTTGCCGAGATCCGCGCCATCGCCGAAAAGGAGTTGAACCGGGTCATCTCCCGATATCAATCAAGGTCCTGAGATGCGCATGCACCCATACCGCCGTGTCCCCCTTCGCCTTGCCTTTGTGCTGCTCGCGTTTACCGTGATGCTGTGGAATGACCTTGCCCAGACGGCTGATTCCTCGGGCTCGAAGCCGACCTCATTCAAGAAGATCCTTGTCGGCAAGACGCCCCTTCGCGTCGAGGTAGCCGACACGCCGGAAAAACAGGAAAGGGGTCTTATGTTCCGGCAGTCCATGCCGGATAACGAGGGCATGCTCTTTGTCTTCAAGGAGTCCCACGAGATGAGCTTCTGGATGCGCAACACCTTGATCCCCCTCGACATCGCCTTCGTGGGCGCCGATTCAATCATCCTCAACATCCACCAAGCCAAGCCTCTCGATGACAGCATCAACTACCGCTCGGCCGGTGCGGCAAAATACGTCATCGAGACAAACCAGGGCTGGTTTGCCCGCCATGGGATCCGGCCCGGCGACAAGGTGACCCTCGGCCGTTAAGAGACTTTGAAACCTGCATGGTTGGTCAGTGCCTTCTGTAGACAATGAAAAGGGGGCCGCAGGATGCCTGCAACCCCCTTCCCTTTCCTTCTGATGACAAGGAACGAAATCCTGCTCCCGCTGCGCGTTTATTCCTTCTTCACTTTCTTCGGCTCCATCTTCTCCTGAGGCAGGCGTGATTTCCACAAGGCAAGGAAGAATTTCCCCTGCTCCGAGACGAAGGCGGTCCACTCCGACAGGAATCGATCGGAGATCTCCGTGCAGACGTCCATGGCCGATTCCGGCTTCTGTCCTTCTTTCATAGCCGACGTGCAGACCTCGCCCATCTTCTGCATGCTGTTCATCCACGACTGGCAGATCTTGGAGTAACCCTCAAACCAGCCCTTCGAGAAGTTCATGAAATCATCATCGGCAGCGAGGGGAACAGACCCCTGCGATGCTGAGGAAAACATTTTCTTCCATCCGGCAAAGGCATCCTCCCAGGCCTCTTTTCCGGGGGCCTGGACCGTCCCGAACATTTTTAGGGGGTACGTGTACATTTCGAAAAGCTCGTTGTACGCCTTGCTGAACGCATCGCCCCAATTTTTCAAGGGATCATCGGTCTTTTCGCCGGAGGCGCCCTCACTAGCCTTCATCCACGCCGAGCTGATGTTATTGTACATCGCCATTCCCTTGGAGATCATATCAAAGGAATCCTTCGACCAGCGCACATAGTAGTCCATGACCGGTTTGATTGCCTCGGACACATCCTTCGCCATATCACACCTCCTTGTGGAATCATCATCCCCGGCATGGATGAACGATATCGGTTTTCGGCACCGAATATCCCCGACGGGGCAAGAACCAATATTGATCAATTCGGTCGAGAGTTAAATGGATGGAAGTTTTTTACGCGTTCCCTCTACGGGGACTTTTTTCTGCAGTGTCGACATTTGCGAAGGGATACTCGATGACGAATCCGTATTGAAGATAGAGAACTTGCCCTGACAAGTCAATCAATTTATTCGCTGTCCTGCTTG
>DATJPI010000013.1:0-45650 GCA_035506495.1 Syntrophales bacterium | reverse complement strand
TGCAGATCCAGGCGGGCAAGGCCACTCCATCTCCCCCCATCGGCCCTGCCCTCGGCCAGCACGGCGTGAATATCATGGAGTTCTGCAAGGCCTACAACGCCATGACGGGTAAACAGGAGGGCATGATCATCCCCGTGGTGATCACCGTGTACGCCGACCGCTCCTTTACCTTCGTGACCAAGACCCCTCCCGTGTCGGTTCTGCTCAAACAAGCCGCCAAGATCGCCAAGGGGGCTGCCGACCCGAAGCGGGAGACCGTTGGAACGGTCTCAGGCAAGGAGGTCAGGGCCATTGCGGAGCTGAAGTTCAAGGATCTTAACTGCGTGGACATCGACGCGGCGATTCGGACCGTAGAGGGGACGGCCAGGTCGATGGGCATCGAAGTCACTCAATAACAGGGGTTGTATCCATGGCTAGAGGCAAGAAATACATCGAAGCAAGAAAGAAAGTCGAACCGGGGAAACGATACCCCCTGCGGGACGCTGTTGAATTGATGGTCGGGACCGCTCATGCCAAGTTCGACGAAACCGTTGACGCGGCGATCCGCCTGGGCGTTGATCCCAAGCACGCCGACCAAATGGTCCGGGGGAGTGTTGCACTGCCCCACGGTCTGGGCAAGAGCGTCACGGTCCTTGTGTTTGCCAAGGGTGAAAAGGAGAAAGAGGCCCGCGACGCGGGAGCGGATTATGCGGGGTCCGACGATCTCGTCGAGAAAATTAAGGGCGGCTGGCTCGAGTTCGACCGTGTCGTGGCCACCCCGGACATGATGGGAAGCGTCGGCAAACTGGGAAAGGTCCTGGGTCCCCGGGGGCTCATGCCCAACCCGAAGGTCGGCACGGTAACCTTTGATGTAGGCAAGGTTGTGAAGGAGCTCAAGGCGGGCAAAGTGGAATTCCGCGTGGAAAAGGCGGGTATCGTCCACACTCCCGTTGGCAAAGCTTCCTTTGGTGTTGACAAACTGCAGGAAAACGTGACGGCTCTACTGGAAACGATCATCAAGATGAAACCGGCATCGAGCAAAGGCACCTATCTCAAGAGCATATCCCTATCCACCACCATGGGCCCGGGGGTCAAGATCGACCCCCTGGATATCCGGAACATGATGAAGTAGAACCGGCCGTCATGTCATAATGGAAACGATAAGTCAGAGACAGCAGGCACAGGGAGTTTAATCGGCCCGCGGGCCGGCCTGCCGAGACAGAATCCCCGAGCCGCCCCCATGGCGAGGCGACGGGATGGAACAGGAAGCGGCGGATTCTCCGCCGGGTGGACCCTCGTTCAGGCAGTCATGTTTCTCCCTGTAGTGCGCTCCGACTTTCGAAGTCCTTCCGGCCCCTGAAACCGAGAAGGGCAATTGACCGTGGGAAAGGAGGTTCAAGGTTGGACAGAAAGGAAAAGGAGCAGGCAGTCGCGGAGCTTCACGAGAAGCTCAGAGGAATCAAGCTCACCGTTCTGGCCGGATACAGCGGCATGAACGTGGAGAAGATCACTGCCTTGAGGAATGAATTGCGCAAGACGGGAACCGAGTTCCGGGTCGTCAAGAACACCCTTCTGGGCATCGCTGCCCAGGGGACGGACTTCGCCGGCCTGAAGGATCATCTAAAGGGCCCGCTGTCGCTGTCCATGATCGGCGGCGACGTGGCCTCCCCGACGAAGGTCCTCATCGAGTTTGCCAAGAAGAACCCCGAGCTGGACATCAAGTTCGCATGGATGGACGGCAGGCTGCTCTCCAGGCAGCAGCTGGACATGATTTCCGAGTTGCCCAGCAGGGAAGTACTCCTGGCCAAACTTCTGGGAACCCTTGTTGCGGTTCCGACGCAGTTCGTCACGGTGCTGAGCGCCGTGCCGCGCGGCCTTGTGCAGGTCCTCGAGGCCTACAGGCAGAAAAAAGAGAAAGAAAACCAGTAAGAAAGGGTGGAGAAACATGACGATCACGAAGGAAGATGTTATCAAGTATATCGAAGGGATGACGGTGCTCGAACTTTCCGAGCTCGTCAAGGAACTGGAAGCGAAGTTCGGCGTATCGGCGGCGGCCCCGGTGGCCGTGGCGGCCGTGGCGGGCGGTGCGGCGCCTGCAGCCGCGGCGGCAGCGGAGGAGAAGACAGAGTTTGACGTCGTCCTCACGAGCTTCGGCGCCGAGAAGATCCAGGTCATCAAAGAGATCCGCGCTATCACGGGCCTCGGGTTGAAGGAAGCCAAGGATCTCGTCGAAGGCGTGCCCAAGCCGGTCAAGGAAGGCATCGCCAAGGCGGAAGCCGACGAGATCAAGAAGAAGCTGGAGGCCGTTGGCGCCACCGTCCAGATCAAGTAAGGCAATTTGATCGTAAGGCATCCATCATTCATTATTCCCCGTAGCGGCGTTACGGGTTTCCAAGGATCAGGGAATGGAGAGCTCTTCCGGGCGACCGGAAGGGCCCCGGTTCCCGGTGCGGCCTGCAAGGCAGGCCGGAGGAAACTCGGAGGCGCATACGGGGTAGTACATTTTTTGAGGATTGAAGAAACATGATGCGTGAATTCAGGAAAAATTTCGGTCGGATCCAGAAGATTATCGACGTCCCGAACCTGATCGACATCCAGATGAAGTCCTATGAGAAGTTCCTGCAGAAGGACACACCGCTCGAAAAGCGCGGGAACTTCGGGCTCCAGGGGGCGTTTAAAAGCATTTTCCCCATCAGCGACTTCAGCGGGAAGTGCTCCCTCGAATTTGTGAGCTACAAGATCGGGGAGAGTCGATACGACGTCAAGGAGTGCATCGCCAAGGGCCTCACCTTTGCGGCGCCGCTGAAAATCGTCGTCCGACTCGTCGTCTTCGACGCCGACCGGACGAGCGAGCAGAAAATCATCCGCGACATCAAGGAGCAGGAGATCTACTTCGGAGAGATCCCGCTCATGACCGAGAACGGAACCTTCATCGTCAACGGCACCGAGCGCGTCATCGTGAGCCAGCTGCACCGCTCGCCGGGCATCTTCTTCGATCACGATAAGGGGAAGACCCACGCCAGCGGCAAGCTCATCTATTCCTCGCGCATCATTCCCATCCGCGGCTCCTGGCTCGATTTCGAATTTGACGTCAAGGATCTGCTTTACGTGCGCATTGACCGCCGCCGCAAGATGCCCGTCACCATTTTGCTGAAAGCCATGGGCAATACAACGGAGGACATCCTCAACTATTTCTATCACATCGAGAGAATAGCGATCGTGGACGGGAAATACCACCTCGACGTGGGCACCTTCCTGGCCAACGAGAAGTCCCCCGCAGACATTGAGACGAAGGCCAAGGGCGGCGAGGCCATCGTCAAGAAGGGCCGCAAGATCACAAAGCTCGCCCTCAAGCGGATGGACGAGTTGAAGATCAAGAGCATCCCCGTCGGCGAAGACTACCTCGTGGGCAAGGTGCTTTCCCGCAACGTCGTCGACCCCGCCTCGGGCGAGATCCTCGTACGCTGCAACCAGGAACTCACCCAGGATCGCCTCGAGTTGGTGATGGGCAAGGGCATCCAGGAGTTGCAGTTCATCCACCTCGACGAGGACCGCACCAATGCCTCCGTGATGGAGACACTGCTGCAGGACAAGATCGACTCCCCCGACAAGGGAAAGGCCCAAGAGGAGGCCATCATTGAAATCTACAAGAGGCTCCGACCTTCGAACCCGCCCACCCCGGAGACGGCCAAGCGGTTCTTCAAGAGCCTTTTCTTCGACCCTGAGACGTACGATATCTCCGATGTGGGCCGCGTGAAGATGAACTACAAGCTGCGGCTCGACGTCCCCGTCGATGTGACGACCCTTCGCAACTCGGACATCCTCGAGGCCGTCAAGTACCTCATCAGCCTCAAGCTGGGCGAGGGGGATTGCAGCGTCGACGACATCGACCACTTGGGCAACCGTCGCATCCGGTCCGTGGGCGAGCTCATCGAGAATCAGTACCGCATCGGCCTCATCCGCATGGAAAGGGCCATCAAGGAAAAAATGAGCCTGCAGGACGTGGAGACCATGATGCCCCACGATCTGGTCAACGCAAAGCCTGTCTCAGCCGTCGTGAACGAGTTTTTCGGCTCAAGCCAGCTCTCCCAATTCATGGATCAGACCAACCCGCTGTCCGAGATCACGCACAAGCGCAGGCTCTCGGCCCTGGGGCCGGGAGGCCTCACGCGCGAGCGGGCGGGCTTCGAGGTCCGCGACGTCCACAACAGCCACTACGGTCGGATCTGTCCGGTGGAAACGCCGGAAGGACCGAACATCGGCCTCATCGTGTCGCTGTCGACCTATGCACGGGTCAATGATTTCGGCTTCATCGAGACACCCTACCGGTTCGTGGAAAACGGACGCGTCCTCAATGACATCAAGTACCTCACGGCTATCGAGGAGGAAAAGTTCACCATCGCCCAGGCTGATGCTGCGATGGATGCCAAGGGCCGCTTTACGGAACAGCTCATCTACGCCCGCAAGGGTGGTGAGTTCGTGACCGTCATTCCCGAGGAAGTAGAACTCATGGACGTCTCCCCGAACCAACTGGTCTCCGTGGCCGCTGCCCTCATCCCCTTCCTGGAGCACGACGATGCCAACCGCGCACTGATGGGGTCCAACATGCAGCGCCAGGCTGTTCCGCTGCTGCGCCCCGAGGTACCTCTCATCGGCACCGGCATGGAGTTGGTGGTCGCCAAGGATTCGGGCGCCGTCGTCACGGCGAAACGCGCGGGGATCGTGGAGACCGTCGACGCCTCGCGCATCGTCGTCAAGTGTGACGAAGCCGAACGGGGAAGTTTCGACACCGGAGTGGACATCTACAACCTGACGAAATACCAGCGAACGAATCAGGACACCTGTTTTAACCAGCGTCCCGTCATCGTGTCGGGCGACCGGGTGAGCGCGGGCGATATCATCGCTGACGGCCCGGCGACTCAGGACGGTGAGCTCGCTCTCGGCCGCAACGTCATGGTGGCCTTCATGTCCTGGGGCGGATACAACTACGAGGACTCTATCCTGGTATCCGAGCGGATCGTGAAGGAAGACGTCTACACGTCGGTCCATATCGAAGAGTTCGAGACCATGGCCCGCGACACGAAGCTCGGCAAGGAGGAGATCACGCGTGATATCCCCAACGTGGGCGAGGAGGCCCTGCGCAACCTCGACGACAGCGGGATCGTACGGATGGGCGTCTACGTGAAGCCCGGCGACATCCTCGTAGGCAAGATCACGCCCAAGGGCGAAACGACCCTTTCTCCCGAAGAGAAACTGCTGAGGGCCATCTTCGGCGAGAAGGCAGGCGATGTCCGTGACACCTCGCTGCGGGTCCCGCCGGGCGTTGAGGGAATCGTCATCGACGCCAAGGTCTTCACCCGCAAGGGCGCCGAGAAAGACCGCCGCTCCCAGCAGATCGAAGAAGACGAGATCCGCCGGATCTACAAGGACCGCGACGACGAAATCCGGATCATCTCCGAGACGGTCAAGAGCAAGATCCTTGACTTGCTCGTCGGAAAAACCTCGGCCGGAAAGCTCGTCGATCCAAAGAAGAAGAAGACAGTCCTCAAGAGGGGCGAGGAGATCACCACCGAGATCCTGGAGAAGACCCCCTTCAGCCTTTGGAAAGGCATATCCCTGGAGGACGAGACGCTGGAGGAAAGCATCCGGGGCATGCTCGATAACCTCGACCGGAAAGTGGACCTCATCGAGGCCTACTTTGAGGAGAAAGTGGACAAGCAGAAGGCGGGCGACGAGTTGCCACCGGGCGTCATCAAACTCGTCAAAGTGTATATTGCCATCAAGCGCAAGCTCTCCGTGGGGGACAAAATGGCGGGCCGCCACGGCAACAAGGGCGTGCTCTCGCGCATCCTGCCCGATGAGGACATGCCCTTCTTCGAGGATGGGACCCCCGTGGACATCATCCTCAACCCCTTGGGCGTGCCCTCCCGCATGAATGTGGGCCAGATCCTGGAGACGCACCTCGGCTGGGCCGCCAAGGAACTCGGCGAGAAGATCAACGGTCTCATCGAGAAGAACACCGGGGTCGAAGCCCTCAAGAAGGAGATGAAGAGACTTTACAGCTCCGACGAGTTCAACCGGTTCGTGGACGGGGCCTCCGAGGACGAGGTCCGTAGTTTTGTGCGGCGCCTCAAGAAAGGGATTTCCGTTGCCACCCCGGTTTTCGACGGGGCCACCGAGGAGGAGATCCGGGATATGCTCGGAAAGGCCAACCTACCTACAAAAGGCCAGGCCATCCTCTTTGACGGCCGCACGGGTGAGCCCTTCGAGCAGCAGGTGACCGTCGGCATGATCTACATGCTCAAGCTCCATCACCTCGTGGACAATAAGATCCACGCTCGTTCCATCGGTCCCTACTCGCTCGTCACCCAGCAGCCCCTGGGCGGCAAGGCGCAGTTCGGCGGGCAGAGGCTGGGCGAGATGGAAGTCTGGGCCATGGAGGCCTACGGCGCGGCCCACACGCTGCAGGAGTTCTTGACGGTGAAGTCTGACGACGTGGCGGGACGAACGCGGATCTACGAGGCCATCGTAAAGGGTGAGCACTCGCTCGAGCCGGGCCTGCCCGAATCCTTCAGCGTGCTGGTCAAGGAGCTGCAGAGCCTCTGCCTGGATGTGGAACTGGTGGAAAAAGAGTAACAACAGGGTTTAAGGGAAAGGGTTCAGGGTAGAGGCAAGAAACATTTTTCTTCCTCGATCCTCGTTCCTCGACCCTCGATCCTCAACATAAGGAGTACGGAACGTGGAAGATATTTTCAGCTTTTTCGAAAAGCCGAAGGATCCCATCCGATTCAACGCCATCAAGATGTCCATCGCCTCCCCGGAGAAGATCGCCTCGTGGTCGCACGGCGAGGTAAAGAAGCCCGAGACGATCAACTACCGGACCTTCAAGCCGGAGCGCGACGGGCTGTTCTGTGCGAAAATCTTCGGGCCCGTAAAGGATTATGAGTGCCTCTGCGGTCGCTACAAGCGGATGAAGCACCGCGGGGTGGTCTGCGAGAAATGCGGCGTTGAGGTCATCCAGTCGAAGGTGCGCCGCGAGCGGATGGGCCACATCACGCTGGCGGCACCGGTGGCCCACATCTGGTTCCTGAAGAGCCTCCCCAGCCGGATCGGCAACGTGATCGATCTTTCCCTCAAGGAGCTGGAAAAGGTTCTGTACTTCGAGTCCTGGATGGTGTTGGACCCGAAGGACACGCCGCTCAAGAAAAAGGAGCTGCTCTCGGAAGAGCGTTACGTGGAATGCCGTGAGAAATACGGGGCCGACGGTTTCGTGGCCGGCATCGGTGCCGAGGCGGCCCGGATCCTCCTCGAGGAACTGGATCTGGAGGCCCTGGATGAGGAACTGAGGGCCGATCTCAAGCTGGCCACCTCCGACACCAAGAAGAAAAAGCTCACCAAGCGTCTGCGCGTTGTCGAAGCCCTGCGCAAATCGGGCAACCGCCCCGAGTGGATGATCCTCACGACGATCCCTGTAATCCCTCCCGATCTGAGGCCCCTGGTTCCCCTGGAGGGTGGACGTTTTGCCACATCGGATCTTAACGACCTGTACCGCCGCGTCATCAACCGCAACAACCGCCTCAAGCGGCTCATGGAATTGAATGCCCCCGAGATCATCATTCGCAACGAGAAGCGGATGCTGCAGGAGGCCGTTGACGTGCTCTTCGACAACGGCCGTCGGGGCCGGGCCATCACGGGCTCCAACAAGCGCCCCCTGCGTTCGCTCTCGGATATGCTCAAGGGAAAGCAGGGCCGCTTCCGCCAGAACCTTCTGGGCAAGCGCGTCGACTACTCAGGCCGCTCCGTCATCACCGTGGGGCCGGATTTGAGGCTTCACCAGTGCGGTCTCCCCAAGAAGATGGCCTTGGAGCTCTTTAAGCCCTTTATCTACAACCGGCTGATGGAGAAGGGCTACGTCACGACGGTCAAGAGCGCCAAGAAGATGGTCGAGCGCGAGACCCCCGAGGTCTGGGACGCCCTGGATGAGGTGGTGCGCGAGTACCCCATCGTCCTCAACCGCGCTCCCACCCTGCACCGGCTCGGCATGCAGGCCTTTGAGCCCATCCTGATTGAGGGCAAGGCCATCCAGCTGCACCCGCTTGTTTGCACGGCCTTCAACGCCGACTTCGACGGCGACCAGATGGCGGTGCATGTGCCCCTGTCGATCGAGGCGCAGGTGGAGAGCCGCGTGCTCATGATGTCGACAAACAACATTCTGTCACCGGCCAACGGCAAGCCGATCATCGTACCCTCCCAGGACATCGTCCTTGGGCTCTACTACATGACCCGGGCCCGTTCAGGAAGCCGCGGCACCGACATGATCTTCGCGGGCCCCGAGGAGCTGCGTCTGGCCTATGATTCGGGTGAGGTGGACCTCCAGGCCAAGGTGAAGGTCCGCATGAACAGCCACATCACCGAGACAACGGTGGGACGCGTTCTGCTGTATGATATCCTGCCGAAGGAGATCCCCTTCGAGGTCATCAACAAAGTGATGAACAAGAAGGAGGTCGCCAACCTCATCGACTTCTGCTACCGAAGCTGCGGCGACAAGGCCACCGTCATTTTGGCCGACCGGCTCAAAGACGTGGGCTTCAAGTATGCCACCATCTCCGGGTCCTCCATCGCTATCTCCAACATGGTCATCCCGGCGGGCAAGAAGGACATCGTGGGCAAGGCCGACAAGGATGTCCTCGAGGTGCAGAAGCAATACATGGACGGCCTCATCACCGACGGCGAGCGATACAACAAGGTCATCGACATCTGGGCACAGGCCACGGAAAAGGTCGCCGCCGAGATGCTCTCCTCTATCGGCAGCGACGAGATCGAATTGGCCGACGGCAAGAAGAGAAGCCTGGAGAGCTTCAACCCCATCTACATGATGGCCGACTCGGGGGCCCGCGGCAGCGCCGCCCAGATCCGCCAGCTGGCCGGCATGCGTGGTCTCATGGCAAAGCCCTCGGGCGAGATCATCGAGACCCCCATCACGGCCAACTTCCGCGAGGGTCTCACGGTGCTGCAGTACTTCATCTCGACGCACGGTGCACGAAAGGGTCTTGCCGATACGGCCCTCAAGACGGCCAACTCCGGCTACCTGACCCGCAGGCTTGTCGACGTGGCCCAGGACTGCACCATCAGCGAGGACGACTGCCGCACGCTCGACGGGATCTATGTCCAGGCGCTCGTCGAGGGTGGCGAGATCATCGAGGCAGCGGGCGAGCGCGTCCTGGGGCGCGTGGCCCTCGAAGACATCGTGGACCCCTTCACGGGGGAGGTCCTCGTCAAGGCCAACGAGGCCATTGACGAAGCGCTCGCCAAGAGAATTGACGATGCCGGCATCGAGCGCGTCCAGATCCGTTCGGTGCTCACCTGCAAGTCCCGGTTCGGCGTGTGCGCGAAGTGCTACGGCCGAGACCTGGCCCATGGGCACCTCGTCAACATCGGCGAGGCCGTGGGGATCATCGCGGCCCAGTCTATCGGCGAGCCGGGCACCCAGCTCACGATGCGTACCTTCCACATCGGAGGTACGGCCAAGTTCGAGGAGCACTCGACCCTGGAGGCCCGCCATGACGGGACGATCAAATTCGTTAACATCAACTACGTCAAGCGCGGAAAGGACCTCGTCGTCATGAACCGCAACGGCGAGATCCACGTCCTCGACGAAGAAGGCCGCAACCGCGGCAAGTACCCGGTTCCCTACGGCGCTCACGTGAAGCTCGGGGAGAACGCCAAGGTCAAGCGAGGCGACCTCATTGCCGAATGGGATCCCTTTTCCATCCCCATCCTTGCCGAGGTTCCCGGAACCGTCAAGTACGGCGACGTGATCGAGGGCAAAACCGTGCAGGAACAGGTGGACGAGGTCACAGGGTTGTCGAGAAAGGTCATCACCGAGGTCTCCGACGCCGACCTGCGGCCCCGCATCTCGATCAAGGACAAGGAGGGAAAGACGGCCAAGGTGCCCGGCACGAACAGCCAGGCCCGTTACCTGCTGTCCGTGGGGGTCAACATTGGTGTGAACGAGGGCGACAAGGTGGAGGCCGGTGACATTATCGCCAAGATCCCCCGCGAAACTACAAAGACGAAGGACATCACGGGCGGCCTGCCCCGTGTGGCGGAGCTCTTCGAGGCGAGAAAACCGAAGGAATTCGCGGTGATCTCGGAAATCGACGGCTCGGTCTCCTTTGGCAAGGATGTCAAGGGGCGACGCCGCGTCATCGTAACTCCCGATGTAGGCGACAAGAAGGAATACCTCATCAACAAGGGCAAGCACATCACTGTTCAGGAAGGCGACCGGATTCAGGCCGGCGAAGCCCTCATGGATGGGGCCTCGAACCCCCATGACCTGCTGATGATCAAGGGGGAGAAGGAACTCGCCCGCTATCTCGTGGATGAGGTCCAGGAGGTCTACCGCCTACAGGGCGTGAAAATCAATGACAAGCACATCGAGACGATCGTCCGGCAGATGCTTCGCCGGGTGAGAGTCGCTGATCCCGGTGACACGACGTTTTTGGCCGATGAGCAGGTCGAGAAGGGCCGTTTCCAAGAGGAAAACGACCGTGTCATCGAAAAAGGCGGCCAGCCAGCCGTCGGCGAGCCGATTCTTCTGGGCATCACCAAGGCATCGCTTTCCACCCAGAGCTTCATCTCGGCGGCCTCCTTCCAGGAGACGACCCGGGTCCTCACCGAAGCGGCCCTGTCCGGGAAAATCGATTATCTGCGAGGAATCAAAGAGAATGTCATCATGGGACGCCTCATCCCGGCTGGCTCCGGACTTCCCCTGTACAAGAGACTCGGAATGCGGGTGGAGGGAGATGAGAAGGAAAGTGAGAAATTACAGCAGAAAACGCTTGACATACAGGACTCAAATTGATAGAAAATTAAACTTTCGCAAGCCCCTTCAATTTGGACAGAAAGGGATAGAAGGAGTTTCATGCCGACGATCAACCAGTTAGTGCGACAAGGCAGACAGAAAGTTCGCAAAAAGACAACCACTCCCGCACTCGTGTCCTGCCCGCAGCGACGCGGAGTGTGTGTCCGCGTATACACGACGACGCCCAAGAAGCCCAACTCGGCGCTGCGCAAGGTGGCCCGCGTAAGGCTTACGAGCGGCTACGAAGTGACCGCCTACATTCCGGGTATCGGTCACAACCTCCAGGAGCACTCCGTGGTGCTCGTGCGGGGCGGCCGCGTGAAGGACCTCCCCGGCGTCCGTTACCACATCGTCCGGGGAACCCTGGATGCCATTGGCGTCCAGGACCGCAAGCAGAGTCGCTCGAAATACGGCGCCAAGCGGCCGAGCTGATCAGGGGTTCCAGAATGCCAAGACGACGAGAAATCCAGAAACGAAAGATCACGCCAGATGCGAAGCACGGCAGCGCGCTTGCGGCGAAGTTCGTCAACAGCCTGATGAAGAAGGGCAAGAAAAGCACCGCGGAGAGCATTCTCTACGGGGCGTTCGATATCATTGAGAAGCGAATGAAGGATTCTCCTTTGGGCGTTTTCGAAAAGGCCCTCGACAACGTCAAGCCGGTCATCGAAGTGCGCTCCCGCAGAGTCGGCGGCGCCACCTATCAGGTGCCCACGGAAGTGTCACCGGGTCGACGACAGGCCCTGGCGTTCCGATGGATCATCGGCAACTCCCAGTCCCGGGCCGAGAAGACCATGCGGGAAAAACTCGCCGGCGAGCTCATGGATGCAGCACAAAATCGCGGCGCCTCTGTGAAAAAGCGCGAGGATGTCCACAAGATGGCCGAGGCCAACAAGGCCTTCGCCCATTACAGATTCTAAAGCTCTTTTACAACATCAGGGTATTTCATCGTGGCACGGGAGACTGCACTTCGGAATGTCCGTAACATCGGTATTATGGCTCATATCGATGCGGGCAAAACGACCGTGACCGAGCGTATCCTCTACTACACGGGAATCTCCTACAAGATGGGAGAAGTTCACGACGGCACGGCCGTCATGGACTTCATGGAGCAGGAACAGGAGCGGGGGATCACGATCACATCGGCAGCCACGACATGCTCCTGGCGCAACTGTCGTGTCAACATCATTGACACGCCCGGCCATGTGGATTTCACCATCGAGGTGGAACGCTCGTTGCGGATCCTCGATGGAGCCGTGGCGCTGTTTACGGCTGTCGAGGGTGTCGAACCTCAGTCCGAAACGGTCTGGAGGCAGGCCGACCGCTACCGCGTGCCTCGCATCGCTTTCATCAACAAGATGGACCGCGTAGGCGCAGATTTTGCCAAGGCCGTCGAGATGATCCGCGAAAGGCTGGGTGCCAATGCCGCGCCTGTACAGATTCCCGTCGGCGCCGAGGATCATTTCCGGGGGATCGTCGATCTCATCGGCATGCAGGCGATGATGTACAATATCGACGGCCTCGGGGCGGAGTTCTCCATCACGGCCATTCCCGCCGAGATCGGCAAAGAGGCCCGGGAAGCACGGGAGCGTCTCATTGAGACGCTGGCCGATTTCGATGACGGAATCGCGAGGAAATACCTGGAAGGTGAAGGAATCTCCGGCGAGGAGATTCTCGCCGCACTCCGGAGACAGACCCTCTCCATGAAGGTCGTTCCGGTGTGCTGCGGTGCCGCCTTCAAGAACAAAGGGATCCAGCCGCTCCTGGACGCGGTCGTCGACTTCCTCCCCTCACCTGCGGACTTGCAGCCGGTTGCGGGGAAAGGGGATAAAGGCGCCGAGGTCCTGCGGGCAGCAAGCGACGACGAGCCTTTTGCTGCGCTCGCTTTCAAAATTGTCACGGACCCCTACGTTGGGCAGCTGACCTACTTTCGGGTTTACTCCGGGGTGCTCAACGCGGGTTCCTACATTTTCAACGCAACAAAGAAAAAACGAGAGCGCATCGGCCGCATCCTCAAGATGCACGCCAACAAGCGCGAGGACATCAAAGAGGCCCGCACGGGTGACATCGTGGCCGCCGTGGGGCTCTCGTCAACGACGACGGGAGACACGCTCTGCAGCCCCCAGCACCCGATCGTTCTCGAAACCCTGAGTTTTCCCGAACCGGTCATCGCCATCGCCATCGAGCCGAAGACGAAAGCCGATGAGGAAAAGATGGGAATCGCCTTGGACAAGATCCAAAAGGAGGATCCCTCCTTCAGGGTCAGGGTGGACCGGGAGACGGGCCAGACGCTGATCTCAGGGATGGGCGAACTCCACCTGGAGATTATCGTGGACCGCCTCTCGCGGGAGTTCAACCTGGGAGCCAACATCGGCACCCCGCAAGTGGCCTACAAGGAGACGATCCGCAAGGCCGTTCGAACGGAAGGAAGATTCGTCCGCCAGTCCGGGGGGCGAGGCCAGTTTGGCCATGTGTGGCTCGAGGTGGCTCCCAACGAGCCGGGCAAAGGGCTTTTGTTTGAAAACAAGATCGTCGGCGGTGCAGTCCCCCGGGAGTTTATCCCGGCCGTCGAAAAGGGGATCACCGAGGCGATGGAAGAGGGGGTGCTGGCCGGCTACCCCGTGGTGGATGTCAAGGTGGCCGTCGTGGACGGTTCCTACCACGAGGTGGATTCATCGGAGCTGGCCTTCAAGATTGCCGCTTCCATGGGCTTCAAGAGCGGGGTCAAAAAGGCCCACCCGGTGCTGCTGGAGCCCATCATGTCTGTCGAGGTCATCGTTCCCAAGGAGTATCTGGGGGATGTGATCGGGAATCTGACCTCGCGGCGCGGAAAGATCGTTTCGATCGAGTCCAGACCGGGCTCCGAGGCAATTCAGTCGGAAGTGCCGTTGGCCGAGATGTTCGGCTACGCCACGGACCTCCGCTCGAAGACCCAGGGCCGGGCCACCTACACGATGCAGTTTCTGAACTATGCGACTGTGTCGGAGGAAAAGGCCAAAGACATCATGGAAAAGAAAGAACTGAGGCACAGGGCCAAATAATTCAACATCGATCATTCTAATGAAGGAGGTAACTGGAGATGGCTAAGAAAAAATTCGAAAGGACGAAGCCGCATGTCAATGTTGGGACCATTGGACACGTCGATCACGGCAAGACCACATTGACCGCTGCGATCACGAAGCATCTCGCTTCCAAGGGATTGGCCCAGTTTATGTCCTTTGATATGATCGACAACGCGCCCGAGGAGAAAGAACGCGGCGTGACCATCAATATTGCCCACGTGGAATACGAGACGGCCAAGCGCCACTATGCCCACGTCGACTGCCCGGGGCACTCCGACTACATCAAGAACATGATCTCGGGTGCGGCCCACATGGACGGAGCCATTCTCGTCGTCGCAGCCTCTGAAGGCCCCATGCCCCAGACGCGGGAGCACATCCTGCTGGCCCGCCAGGTGCAGGTTCCCTACATGCTCGTCTTCATGAACAAGGTGGATCTCGTGGACGATCCCGAGCTGCTCGACCTCGTCGAACTCGAGCTCAGGGAGCTTCTCACGAAATACGGATTCCCCGGCGACAAGACGCCCATCATCCGCGGCTCCGCCCTGAAGGCGCTCGAGACTGACGACGCCAACTCGGCCGATGCCAAGTGCATCTTCGAGCTCATGGATGCCGTCGACAGCTATATTCCCGAGCCGCAGCGCGACCTCGACAAGCCCTTCTTGATGCCTGTCGGCGACGTATTCAGCATCTCCGGCCGCGGGACCGTCGTCACGGGCCGTGTGGACCGCGGGATCGTCCGGACGGGCGACGAAGTCGAGATCATCGGCATCCGGCCGACCTTCAAAACGGTTTGCACGGGCGTGGAGATGTTCCGCAAAACCCTCGACGAAGGGCGCGCCGGCGACGACATCGGCGTGCTGCTGCGCGGGACAAAGCGCGAAGAAGTGGAGCGCGGACAGGTCGTGGCCAAGCCCGGCTCGATCACGCCCCACACGAAGTTCAAGGCCCAGGTTTACGTCTTGACGAAGGAAGAGGGCGGGCGCCACACGCCGTTCTTCTCCGGCTACCGGCCCCAGTTCTACTTCCGGACCACCGACGTGACAGGCGTTACCACCCTTCCGGCGGGCATCGAGATGATCATGCCCGGTGACAACGTGGAGATGGAAGTGGTCCTTATCACCCCTATCGCCATGGAGCTGCAGCTCCGGTTCGCCATCCGCGAGGGCGGCAAGACCGTGGGCGCCGGCGTCATCAGCGAGATCATTGAGTAAGCGAGGTTAGAGAACGGATCATGGCTGATCAGAAGATTCGAATCCGTCTGAAGGCGTACGACTACAAGCTGCTGGACCGGTCCGCCGAGGACATCGTAGATACGGCGAAGCGCACGGGCGCCCGCGTCGCGGGTCCCATCCCGCTTCCCACGATGATCAACAAGTTCTGCGTGAACCGCTCGCCCCACGTGGACAAGAAGTCCCGGGAGCAGTTCGAGGTGCGGACTCACAAGCGGCTCATCGACATCATTGATCCCACTCAAGCCACGGTAGATGCCCTGATGAAGCTGGATCTATCTGCCGGGGTGGACGTGGAAATCAAGTTGTAACGCGTGACGACACGGAGATGGACGGGTTGTCCTCGGTCCATCTCCTTTTTCGTTTTGTTCACGCACAGCGAGCGCGGAAGTGGATGCTATGGAAAAGGGATTGATCGGAAGAAAGTTGGGGATGACCCAGATCTTCGCCGCGGACGGTGCCTCGGTTCCCGTAACGGTGATCGAAGCGGGGCCCTGCACCGTTATACAGAAAAAGACCGAAGAAACGGACGGCTACAATGCCATCCAGTTGGGCTTCGAGCGCAAGCGACAGAAGAACGTGACCAAACCCCTGCAGGGTCACTTCGCAAAGGCCGACCGGGGGTTTTTCCGGGTGCTGCGCGAGTTCAAGACCCGTGGGGCGGTCGAGCTGGAGCCGGGGCAGGAGCTGACGGCGTCCATCTTCGAGGTGGGAGACTTCGTCGATGTCACCGGGACGAGCAAGGGCAGGGGGTTTGCCGGCGGCGTGAAGCGTCATGGCTTCCGTGGCGGCAGGGCGAGCCACGGCTCCATGTTCCACCGGGCGCCCGGCTCAATCGGGGCGAGCGCCGCGCCCTCGCGCGTGTTCAAGGGACAGCGGCTTCCGGGCCACATGGGCGATGCGCGCAAGACCGTGCAGAACCTCCTCATCATGGGGGTGCGCCCCGATCTCAACGTCATCCTGGTGAAGGGGGCCGTCCCGGGCAGCAAGAACGGGATTGTCGTGATCAAAAACGCCGTCAAAAAGGGCTGAGAGACAGAGAGACAACTGGAGTGAACAAGCCATGCCAGTGGTGAGTGTGTACGATATCGAAAAGAACAAAGTGGCCGAGGTGTCGCTCAGCGACGCGGTCTTCGGGGCCGAGGTGAACCGGGACGTCATCTATGAGGTCGTCCGGATGCAGATGGCCGCGAAGCGGCAGGGCACGCATGACACCAAGGAGCGCGGCGAAATCAGCGGCGGCGGCAAGAAGCCTTGGCGGCAGAAGGGCACCGGGCGGGCCCGTGCGGGCACGATCCGTTCCCCCCTCTGGCGGGGTGGCGGAACCATTTTTGGACCGACCCCCCGGGACCACTCCTACACGGTACCCAAGAAGGTGCGCAGGCTCGCCATTATCTCGGCGCTCAGCATGAAGCTCCAGGAGGAGAAGCTTCTGGTGATCAAGGACTTTCCCTTGGCCGAGGCGAAGACGAAAAAGTTCAGGGAGGTCCTCGATCGATTCGGGCTCAAGAAGACCCTCGTTGTGATCGACCGGTCAAACGAGATTCTCGAGAAGTCCTCACGGAACCTCCCCGATGTGAAAATGATGCGATGCGAGGGCATCAATGTGTATGATCTTCTCAAGTACGATAGCCTCGTGCTCTTGGAGCCCTCGATCAAGAAGATAGAAGGGGCGCTGATATAATGGAACTTCATCAGATCATCCGGCGACCGCTCGTGACAGAAAAGACAACCCTGATGCGGGAGGGCAACCAGTACCTCTTCGAAGTGGATCCCCGGGCCAACAAGATCGAGATCGAGAAGGCCGTGGAGAAGCTCTTCAAGGTGAAGGTCCTCGACGTGCGGACCCTGAACGTCCTCGGGAAAAAGAAGCGCTACGGACGTCTGCAGGGAAGGAAGAGCGACTGGAAGAAGGCCATTGTCACCGTGGCCCCCGGCAACACGATCGAGATATTTGACAAAGTCTAGACAAGGACAACGACCGATGGCGATCAAGACCATGAAGCCGACGACACCGGCACGACGGTATCAGACCTATCCGACGTTCGAGGAGATTACCTCAGCGACCCCCGAGAAGGGCCTTACGAAGCCGGTCAAGAAGAAGGGCGGCCGCAACAACCTCGGCCGTCTGACGAGCCGTCATCGTGGGGGCGGGCACAAGCGCAAGTACCGCGTGGTGGACTTCCGCCGCGAGAAGACGGACATCCCCGCCAAGGTGAGGACGATCGAGTACGACCCGAACCGCTCGGCGAGGATTGCGCTCGTGAGCTATGCCGACGGTGAGAAGCGCTACATCGTGGCCCCTGTGGACCTCAACGTGGGCGATCCGATCATTACGAGCCCCGCGGCCGATATCAAACCCGGCAACGCCATGTCGCTGAGGCATGTTCCCCTGGGCTCGCTCATCCACAACATCGAGCTGCGTCCCGGCAAGGGCGCCCAGATGGTCCGCTCCGCCGGCACCTACGCTCAGCTCATGGCCAAGGAGGGTGACTATGCCCAGGTGAGGCTGCCCTCCGGCGAAGTCCGAAAGGTGTTCATTGATTGCAAGGCCACGATCGGCCAGGTGGGGAACGCCACGCACGAGGGGATCAGTATCGGCAAGGCGGGCCGCACCCGCTGGCTGGGCAAACGCCCGAAGGTGCGCGGTGTCGCCATGAACCCTGTCGACCACCCCATGGGCGGCGGCGAAGGCAAGACCTCGGGCGGACGGCACCCCTGTACTCCCTGGGGCGTGCCGACGAAGGGCTACAAGACGCGCAAGAACAAGACCACCGACAAATACATTATCAAGAAGAGGGATAAGAAATAGTGGCACGCTCAGTCAAGAAAGGCCCGTACGTCGAGGCGAAGCTTGAAGAAAAGATCCGGAGAGCCGATGCGGGAGGGGACCGGGGGGTGATCAAGACCTGGTCGCGCCGTTCGACCGTGACCCCGGAGTTCATCGGGCACACCTTTGCCGTGCATAACGGCAAAAAGTTTATCCCCGTGTTCGTCACCGAAAACATGGTGGGTCACAAGCTCGGGGAGTTCGCGCCGACCCGGACCTTCTTCAGCCACGCCGGCGACCGCAAGACCAAGATTCGCAAGTAGCTGCCGCAGGCGATGAAACCGGAAAACCGGAGATAGGTACGTCATGGAAGCAAAAGCAGTTGCACGATTTGTGAGGATATCGCCGCAGAAGGCGAGGCTTGTCGTCGATCTGGTCCGGGGCATGAAGGTCGAGGAGGCCGACCGGATTCTGGCATTTTCGCGCAAGCGGGCCGCCGGGCTTGTCAAGAAGGTGCTCAAGAGCGCCTTGGCCAATGCGACACAGAACCCGAATATCGATGAGAAGATTCTCTATGTGAAAGAGATCTTCATCAACCAGGGGCCAGCGATGAAGCGTCACAGGGCCAAGACGATGGGACGCGTGTCCCCCATCAAGCGCCGAATGAGCCACATCACCGTTGTTCTCGACGAGCAGTAACACGAAGGAGGATTTCATCTTGGGTCAGAAGGTAAACCCGATCGGATTGAGGCTAGGGATCAACAAGAGCTGGAGCTCGAAGTGGTTCGCCGAGAAGAAATACGGTGATCTCGTCCACCAGGACATCAAGCTCCGAAAGTTCCTGAAGAAGAAATTCTACCACGCGGGCATCTCGAAGATTGAGATCGAGCGGGCCGCCGACAAGGCAAAGGTGAACATCCATGCCGCCCGCCCCGGCATCATCATTGGCAAGAAGGGATCCGAGATCGAGAAGCTCAAGAAGGAACTCGACGGGATGACAGGCGGGGAGACGATTATCAATATTATGGAAGTCCGCAAGCCTGAAATCGATGCTCAACTCGTGGCCGAGAACGTGGCCCTTCAGCTCGAGCGCAGGATCGCGTTCCGGCGGGCCATGAAGAAAAGCGTCACCTCCGCCCTGAAGTTCGGCGCGAAGGGCATCCGCATTACCTGCTCGGGCCGTCTCGGCGGCGCAGAGATGTCTCGGACGGAGTGGTACCGCGAGGGCAAGGTGCCCCTGCACACCCTTCGGGCCGACATCGATTACGGCTTTGCCGAGGCACGGACGACCTATGGGGCCATCGGAGTCAAGGTGCTCATCTATCATGGGGACGTGCTGCCTGACAAAAAACAGGTCGGTGCCTAGGACGGCGGGGACAGGTTACGAGGAGAGATAGACGATGTTAAGCCCGAAACGAATCAAGTACAGAAAGATCCAGAAGGGGAATCTGGGCGGTAAGGCCACCAAAGGCAACGAGGTCTCGTTCGGCCAGTACGGGCTCCAGGCTCTTGCGCCGGGACGGATCACGGCCCAGCAGATTGAAGCTGCCCGTGTCGCCATGACACGTCACATCAAGCGCGGAGGCAAAATCTGGATCCGGATCTTCCCCCATAAATCCTTTACGAAAAAGCCCGCCGAAACCCGTATGGGAAAGGGAAAGGGTCCCCCGGAAGGGTGGATCGCGATCGTGAAACCCGGAACCGTGATGTACGAAATGGAAGGCGTGACCCAGGACGTGGCGAAGGAAGCCTTCCGGCTGGCGGCGAACAAGCTGCCCATTCCGACGAAATTCTTGACGAGGGATATCTTCGATGAAGATTAAGGAAATGAGGGATCTCAGCATCGACGAGCTCCGGGTGAAGGAACGGGACCTGGCTGACGAGCTCTTCAAGTTGAAAATCCGGCACACGACGGGGCAACTGGACTCCCCGGCGGCGCTGAAGAATGTCCGCAGGGACATCGCCCGCATCAAAACCGTTATGAAGCGGAAGGAGCTGCAGAAATAGGTATGGACGAGAGGGGCAACAAGCGGACCATCAAGGGAGTCGTCGTCAGCAGCAAGATGGACAAGACCATCGTCGTGAAAACCGAGCGGCTCGTCAAGCACACGGGCTTTCAGAAGTATGTGCGCAAACACGAGAAATACAAGGCCCATGACGAGCGCAACGAGTGTGGCGTCGGTGACACGGTCATGATCGTGGAGTCCCGTCCTCTGAGCCGGGATAAGCGCTGGAGGGTGCGCGAGATCCTGGAGAAGGCGAAGTAGCCCGGGATCGCAAACAGGCAGGGTAGAAACGGGGTATCGATATGATTCAGATGCGAACCATTTTGAATGCCGCAGATAACTCGGGCGCGAAGAAGGTGTCCTGCATCGGCGTGCTGGGAGGATCGCGGAAGCGGTTTGCCACTGTCGGGGATGTCATCGTGGTTTCCGTCAAGGAGGCCATTCCCAACGCGAAGGTGAAGAAGGGCGACGTCATGAAGGCTGTGATCGTGCGGACGAAGAAAGAGGTCCGGCGGCCCGATGGAACGTTTTTGAAATTCGATGACAACTCGGCGGTACTCATCAACAACCAGATGGAGCCTGTGGGGACGCGCATCTTCGGGCCCGTGGCCCGCGAGCTCCGCGCCAAGCAGTTTATGAAGATCATCTCGCTGGCTCCGGAAGTCCTGTGAGCCGCAGGGAATAGGAAACGACCATGCAGACAAACCGACTGAAAAAAGGCGACACGGTCAAGATTATCGCCGGCAGGGAAAAGGGCAAGACCGGCAAGGTCACGAAGATCCTTTCCGACGGGAAGCGAGTCGTCATCGAGAAGCTCAATATGATCAAGCGGCACCAGAGGCCCGACCAGAAGAGCAAGGGAGGGATCATGGAGAAGGAGGCCCCGCTGGATGCTTCCAACGCCCTTCTTGTTTGCGCGAAGTGCAACACCGGCGTCCGCATCGGGTTTAAGACCCTCGAGGACGGCAAGAAGGTCCGCTTCTGCAGAAAATGCAACGAGCAATTCGACCAGTAACCGGGGATAGAGAACCATGGCAAGACTGAAAGAATACTACAAAAGCGAAGTCGTCCCGGCGATGATGAAACAGTTCGGGTACACAAGCGTCATGCAGGTGCCCCGGCTGGAGAAGATCATCGTGAACATGGGCCTGGGCGAGGCCATCCAGAACGTCAAGATTCTCGAGAGCGCCTCCGCGGAGATCGGGGCTCTCACGGGCCAAAAAGCCGTTATCACGAAGGCCCGCAAGTCGATCGCCACCTTCAAGCTGCGCAAGGGCATGTCCATCGGTTCCATGGTCACCCTTCGCAAGGAGCGCATGTACGAGTTCTTCGACCGGCTGGTGAACGTGGCGCTTCCCCGAATCCGTGACTTCCGGGGCATTTCACCCAGCTCCTTTGACGGCCGCGGCAATTTCGCCATGGGGATCAAGGAGCAGTTCATCTTCCCCGAGATCGACTACGATAAGATCGACAAGGTCAAGGGTATGAATGTGGTCATCGTCACGACGGCCAGAACCGACGAGGAAGCCCGGCATCTTCTCCGGCTCATGGGGATGCCCTTTAGGAACTAGGATTCAATAACGGAGGAACATTTTGGCAAAGAAATCCTTGATTGCAAAAGCGAAGCGGCCGAAGAAATTCGCCGTCCGAGACTACAATCGCTGCCCGATCTGTGGCAGACCCCGAGCGTACTACCGCAAGTTCAACATGTGCCGCATCTGTCTGCGCAAGTACGCTTCATGGGGAGAAATCCCGGGTGTGATCAAGTCGAGCTGGTAGACAGCGAGGAGATGTTTTTATGGGAATGACCGATCCGATTGCGGATATGATGACGAGAATCCGTAACGCCAACCGGATGAAGTTCCGGAGCGTGAATGCCCAACTCTCGAGGGTGAATCTGGAGATCGTGAAGGTCCTGAAGCGGACCGGCTACATCAGCGGATTCGACGTGAAAAAGGACCAGAACAAAAAGGATATCCTCAAGATCTACCTCAAGTACACGGACACCAAGGAGCGAATCATCCAGGACCTTCAGAGGGTGAGCAAGCCGGGCCGGCGGATCTACGTTTCTAGCAAGAAGATCCCCAAGGTGTTCAACGGTTTCGGGGTGGCCATCGTGTCGACGCCACGGGGGATCATGACGGACAAGGAAGCCAGGCTTCAGAACGTGGGCGGCGAGATCATCTGCAATGTCTGGTAAGCCCTAGTCAGGAGACACAACCATGTCACGAATCGGAAAAAAAATCATCCTCCTGCCGGACAAGGTGACGGTCCGCGTCGCCGGCGGCGAGATCGTGGTCTCGGGACCCAAGGGGAATCTCTCGAGGGCATTGCCCCGGGACATCGAGGTCGTCCAGGAGGGCAAGACCCTCAGCATCCGGACCACCCACGACGGCCGGCGGGCCGGAGCCCTGCACGGCCTTGCTCGGACTCTTATCGCCAACATGGTCACGGGGGTGAGTACAGGCTTCACGAAAGGCCTCGAGATCTCCGGTGTGGGCTTCCGTGCGGAGCTTGCGGGCACGACGCTCAAGCTCTTTGTGGGGTACTCGGTACCGCGCATCTACGAGGTTCCGGAGGGGATCTCCGTGAAAATCGAGAAACAGACGAACCTCGCCGTTTCCGGCATCGACAAAGAGCTGGTAGGGCGGGTGGCTGCAGAGATCCGGGCCAAGCGCAAACCCGAGCCCTACAAGGGCAAGGGAATCCGCTACGCAGGCGAGGTCGTGCGTCGCAAGGTCGGCAAGTCCGCAGGCGCATAACGCGTCGCGGCTCATCATCCTATTATTTCAAAGAGGGGCAGAACATTGTTGTCGTCAGCGAAGAAAATCCAGAAAGTCAGGGATAAGCGCAAGAAGCGTGTCCGGGGCAGGGTTTCCGGCACGGCCGCACGTCCTCGTCTCGCCGTGTTCCGCAGTGCCCGGCATATCAACGTCCAGGCCGTCGACGACGTGCAGGGCCACACGATGGCCGAAGCCTCCACGCGCAGCAAGGAGATCGCCGAGGTGATCGTAAAGATGAAGAAGACGGCTGCCGCCGCCGAGGTAGGCAAGCTCATGGCGAAGAAGCTTCTGGCCATGAAGATCGACACGGTGGTCTACGACCGCGGTCCATTCCTTTATCATGGCCGGGTCAAGGCTCTGGCCGACGGCGCAAGGGAAGCAGGCCTGAAATTTTAGACATTGAAAATGCACAAGAGGGAGTGACCTTTGGATCGAGACAGAAAAGAATTCATGGTGGAAGAAACGGAGATTCTGGACCGCGTTGTGGCCATCAACCGCACGGCCAAGGTCGTGAAGGGCGGCCGGCGATTCCGGTTCAGCGCCATCGTGGTCGTCGGTGACGGCAAAGGTTCCGTCGGCGCCGGTCTGGGCAAGGCCAACGAGGTCCCCGAGGCCATCCGCAAGGGGATGGAGAAGGCCCGCAAAAGCATGACCAAGGTCTCCATCGGCGGCAATCGCACGATTCCCCACGAGATCGTTGGGGAATACGGAGCGGGCCGGGTGCTCCTGAAACCCGCCTCGGCGGGAACGGGTCTCATCGCGGGCGGCGCCGTTCGCGCTGTGCTAGAGGTGGCCGGTGTGCAGAACGTGCTCACGAAGTGCCTGGGGTCTCACAACCCCCATAACCTCGTCAAGGCAACCCTCAACGGACTCCGCAGGCTTCGGACGGCCGGCCAAATTGCGTCCCTGCGGGGCAAAGACGTGGCCGATATTTAGACAATCCTCAAAGGGTGAGACAGTGGAAAAGAAACTGAAAATTACACTGGTGAAGAGCTACATCGGGCGGCCGGAGAAGCAGCGCAAGGTCCTTCGCGGCATGGGGCTCGTCCGGTTGAACCGGAGCGTGACGCTCAAGGACACCCCCGAGACCCGGGGCATGGTCGGCAAGGTCAGCCATCTCGTTGCCGTCGAAGAAATCAACGGGTGAATGCAATGAAGCTCAGCGAACTGAGACCCCCTGAGGGTTCGAGGAAAAAAAGAAAAAGAATCGGCCGCGGCGACGCATCCGGCCACGGCGGGACCTCCACCATGGGACACAAGGGCCTCAAGGCCCGCTCGGGACACAACTCCAGGCCGGGCTACGAGGGAGGCCAGATGCCGCTTTCGCGCAGGCTTCCCAAAAAAGGTTTCAAGAATATCTTCCGCAAAGAGATTGTCATCGTCAACCTGGATCAGCTCCGTCGCTTCTCCGGGGATGCCCCGGTGGACGCAGCGGCTCTGCTGGCCGAAGGAGTCATCCGGAAGACCGGTGACGGGATCAAGATCCTCGCCAAGGGATCGATCGAGAAGGCCCTCACCGTGAGGGTGAACGCCATCAGCGAGGCCGCGAAGGCAAAGATCGAAGCGGCGGGCGGCAAGGTCGAAGTCATCGAATCATAAGAGGACATCGGATTTGATCGGCGGACTCAAAAACATACAGAAGATTCCGGAACTCCAGAAGCGCATTGCCTTCACGTTCATTTTGCTGGCTGTTTATCGGGTTGGGGCGCATGTGCCCACGCCCGGTATCGACACGGCGGCGCTGGCTGCTTTTTTCGATCAGGCCAAAGGCTCGCTCCTTGGACTCTTTGACCTGTTTGCGGGAGGGGCGCTCTCGAGCCTCTCGGTCTTTGCGCTGGGGATCATGCCCTACATCAGCGCCTCCATCATCCTGCAGCTGCTTACGATCGCCGTGCCGCACCTGGAAAGGCTCTCCAAGGAGGGCGAGGCAGGGCGCCGCAAGATCACCCAGTACACCCGCTACGGGACGGTGCTTCTCTCGCTGATCCAGGGCTTCGGGATCGCCGTGGGCCTGGAGAACATGGCAGGACCGACGGGCGCATCCATCGTGATCACGACCGGCTGGGGCTTCCGTATGATGACCGTCATCACGCTCACGGCTGGCACGGCCTTCATCATGTGGCTGGGCGAGCAGATCACCGAACGGGGGATCGGCAACGGAATTTCGCTGATCATCTTTGCCGGCATCGTCTGCCGGGGTCCGGAGGGAGTCATCAATACCTTCCGGCTCGTGGCCACCGGCGAAATGGGGATTATCGCAGTGATCTTTCTGGCCGTCTTCATGGTAGCCGTTGTCGGCTTCATCGTGTTCATGGAGACGGGGCAGCGTCGCATCCCCGTTCAGTATGCAAAACGGATCGTGGGGAGAAAAATGTACGGCGGGCAGACGACGCACCTGCCGCTCAAGATCAACACATCGGGCGTTATTCCGCCCATCTTTGCGTCATCGATCATCATGTTCCCGGCGACCCTGGCGCAGTTCATCCCGCACCCGTGGATGAAATGGGTGTCCGACTCGCTGATACCGGGACATTTCTTATACGAGTTGATCTACGTGGGGTTCATCGTCTTCTTCTGCTTTTTCTACACGGCCGTCGTGTTCAACCCGACGGACGTGGCGGAGAATATGAAGAAGCATGGTGGCTTCGTGCCGGGCATCCGGCCGGGGAAGAAGACGGCCGAATACATTGATCACGTGCTGAGCCGTCTGACCTTCAGCGGGGCGATTTATGTGTCCGCCGTCTGCGTGCTGCCGAGCATCCTGATGGTCTACTTCAACGTTCCCTTTTACTTCGGTGGCACGGCGCTGTTGATCATCGTGGGTGTCGCCCTCGATACGGCGGGACAGATCGAGACCCATCTGCTGGCACGGCAATACGAAGGGTTCCTCAAGAAAGGGCGCCTGGCGAAACGGCGATAAGGAGATTCGGTCATGATCATCTTGAAATCTCATACGGAGATTGAAAAGATGAGAAAGAGCAACGCCATCGTGGCCGCGATCTTGGAGGAACTCAGGAAGAAGATCAAACCGGGGGTCAAAACGATCGAACTGGACCGGCTCTCGGAAGATCTGGCCCTGAAAAGAGGGGCCCGGCCCGCCTTCAAGGGATACCGGGGTTACCCCTACTCCCTGTGCACCTCCGTCAACAGCGAGGTCGTGCATGGGATGCCCTCGGAGAGAGACCTGAAGGAAGGCGACATCGTCAGCCTGGATTTCGGGATCCTCAACGACGGCTACTATGGAGATGCGGCGGTCACGGTGCCCGTGGGGGAAATCGCCCCGGGGGCGCGGAGACTGCTGAAGATAACGGAAGAGGCTCTTTACAGAGGGATTGCGGAAATCAAGACGGGGAATCGCATCGGCGACATCTCCGCCGCCATCCAGCTCCATGTCGAGGCAGCGGGCTATTCCGTGGTTCGCGATCTTGTAGGGCACGGGATCGGCAAGAGCCTCCACGAGGATCCACAGGTCCCCAACTACGGATCGGGCGGAAGGGGGATCGAGTTGAAGGCGGGGATGGTCTTTGCGATCGAACCGATGGTCAACGAGGGAACCTACCGGGTGGAGGTCCTCCGCGACGGCTGGACGGTGGTAACAGCCGACGGGAAACTGTCGGCCCATTTCGAACATTCCGTGGCGATTACAGATAACGGGCCGGTCATCCTAAGCAGGCTCGGTTGAGCGCAGGGAGCGTATGGCAAAAGAAGAACCTATCGAGGTGGAAGGCACGGTCGTCGAAACGCTGCCAAATGCCATGTTCCGGGTGGAGTTGGAAAACGGGCACCGGGTGCTCGCTCACATCTCGGGAAAAATGAGGATGCATTTCATCAAGATCCTCCCGGGCGACAAGGTGACGGTGGAGCTTTCGCCGTACGATCTAACGCGGGGCCGGATCACGTACCGGTCGAAATAGAATGCGAAACGGCTGCGGACCGATTGATCAAAGGGGTATTCGTCGTGAAGGTAAGACCATCGGTAAAGAAAATGTGCGACAAGTGCAAAATCATTAAGCGCCATGGCGTTGTCAGGGTGATCTGCGAAAACCCGAAGCACAAACAGCGCCAGGGATAACCAAAGACCATTCGAGGAGGCCTGACAAGTGGCAAGAATAGCAGGCGTTGACCTACCGAAGAACAAGCGCATGGAGATCGCCCTGACTTACATCTACGGGATCGGCCGCTCCAAGTCCCGCGAGATCCTCCGCGAGGCGGGGATTCCTTACGAGACGAAGACGGACCAGATCACCGACGGGGAAGTGACGGCCATCCGCAATGTCATCGACAAGGAGCACAAGGTGGAGGGAGATCTCCGCCGGGACATTTCCATGTCGATCAAACGACTCATGGACGTAGGGACATACAGGGGCCTGCGTCACCGCAAGGGGCTTCCCAGCCGTGGCCAGCGAACTCACACCAACGCCCGGACCCGCAAGGGACCCCGCAAGGCGATCGCTGGCAAGAAAAAGTAACCACGTACATTGATGACCGGGAGGATTCATGGCCAGTCCGAGAAGAAAGACCGGAAAAAAGCGCGAGAAGAAAAACGTCCCCGAGGGGATCGCCCACATCCAGTCGACATTCAATAACACCATCATCACCATCACCGACCTGACCGGGAATGTGATTTCTTGGGCATCATCTGGCATGTCCGGGTTCAAGGGTTCCCGGAAGGGCACGCCGTTTGCGGCCCAGATGGCCGCGGAGAGCGCCGTGAAGAAAGCGAAGGAACAGGGATTGCGCACGGTTCGGGTCTACGTGAAGGGTCCGGGGTCCGGCCGCGAATCGGCCCTGAGAGCGCTGCAGGCAACAGGTCTCACCATCAGCCTGATCCGCGATGTGACCCCGATTCCGCACAATGGTTGCCGTCCGCCCAAGCGACGGCGCGTGTAAGGCGCTAGGACAAACCTACGAGAATTTACAGGGAGGAACAACTTGGCACGTTACAGAGGATCAGAATGCAGGCTTTGCCGTCGTGAAGGCCTGAAGCTGTTTTTCAAGGGTGACCGCTGCTACACCGAAAAGTGCGCGTTCGAGAGGCGGGGCTATGCGCCCGGCGAGCACGGGCAGGCGAGAAAGAAGCACTCCGACTACGGCGTTCAGCTTCGTGAGAAACAGCGCCTGAAGAGGATGTACGGACTGCTCGAAAAGCAGTTCAAGGGCTACTTCGAGCGGGCCGACCGCATGAGGGGCATCACGGGCTCGAACCTCCTCATGCTCCTGGAGCGGAGACTCGACAACGTGGTGTTCCGTCTGGGTTTTGCCCCGTCCCGGAACGAAGCGCGGCAGCTCGTGCGTCACAACCACTTCCTCATCAACGGCAGGAAAGTCAACATTCCCTCGTACAATGTCCGGAAGGATGACGTCGTCGAACTGAGAGAAAAGAGCAGGAAGGTCGTCCCGATTCTCGACTCCCTGGAGACAGTTGCCCGCAGGGGCATCCCGGGGTGGCTGGAATTAGACAAGGACGGCTTCAAGGGTTCTGTCAAGACGATCCCGACGCGGGAGGATATCACCATGCCCGTCCAGGAACAACTGGTGGTCGAGCTTTACTCCAAGTAATAGGCCAGGGAAGGTCCCGGACGAAACCCCATTGACCGGCTGTTCAACAGCCTGACAGCCAGAGGGAAGAGCTACTATGCAGAGAAACTGGCGCAGCCTGATCCGGCCGAAACGGATCGAGATTGATGAGAAGACACACAGCAAATCCTATGCAGAATTCACCGTCCAGCCTCTTGAGCGAGGGTACGGTATCACGCTGGGGAACTCCCTGAGGCGCGTGCTGCTGTCCTCCATCCAGGGGGCGGCCATCGTGTCCGTGCGTTTCGACAACGTCCTGCACGAGTTCTCCACCATTGCCGGTGTGAAGGAGGACGTGACGGACATCATCCTGAACCTCAAGGGCGTCCGCCTGAAGCTTCATGGCGATGTCTCCCGGACCATCAAGATCGACGCCTCCAAGGCGGGTCAGGTCAAGGCCGGGGACATTATCACGGATGCCAATGTCGAGATCCTCAATCCCGACCACTACCTCGCAACCCTTACGAGCGGTGGCAAGCTCAAGGCCGAGATGGTCGTGAAGATGGGCAAGGGTTACGTCATGGCCAAGCGCGAGCGCGATCCCGACCAGCCCGAAGGAACCATCAACATCGACGCCATTTTCTCACCCATCAAGAAGGTGAGCTATACCGTGAGCCATGCCCGTGTGGGCCAGATCACGGATTTTGACAAACTCGTCCTCGAAGTCTGGACCGACGGCAGCGTGCTGCCCCAGGATGGTGTTGCCTATGCGGCGAAGATCCTGAAGGACCAGCTGGACATCTTCATCAACTTCGAAGAAATCGAAGAAGAGAAGGTGCTGGAGGAGGCCGGGCAGAGCGAGAAACTCGGCGAGAACCTTCTGAAGAGTGTGGACGAACTCGAGCTTTCCGTCCGGTCAGCCAATTGCCTGAAGAACGCCGGGATCCACATCATCGGCGAGCTGGTCCAGAAAACGGAAGCAGAGATGCTCAAAACGCGCAACTTCGGACGCAAGTCCCTCAACGAGATCAAGGAAATCCTCTCCGAGATGGGACTCTCCCTCGGCATGAAAGTCGACTGGCCTCCCAAGAGCAGGGACGAGGCCGGAAGCGCCGAGTAAAACGCACAGGAGATCTTGGGATTCCCGAGATGGATCTGATCGGAAAGGAATAGTGCCCCATGCGACACCGTGTAGGCGGACGAAAGCTTGGCAGGACGACCAGTCACAAGGATGCCATGCTTCGAAATATGGTGACGTCGTTTCTGAAGTTCGAGAAGATTGAAACCACCGATATCAAGGCGAAGGAACTCAGGCGTGTAGCCGAGAAGATGATTACACTGGCCAAGCGGGGCGGCCTCCACGCCCGCCGGCAGGCCGCGGCCGTGATCCAGGACAAAGACGTCGTGAAGAAGCTCTTTGACGAGATCGGGGCTCGTTTTGCGGACCGACAGGGTGGCTACACGAGGATCGTGAAGACGAGCTTCCGTGTCGGCGACAGCGCCCCCATGGCCATCATCGAACTGGTTACGAGGCCCGCCGGAAAGAAGGAAAAGAAGGAAACGAAGGCCAAGAAAGAGGGCAAGACCCCGGCAGCGCCGAAAGCGAAGAAGGAGCCCAAGGCCAAGAAGGAAGCCAAGCCAAAGGCCGCAAAGGCCGAGAAAGAGGTCAAGTCGAAGAAAGCGGCGCCGAAGGCTGTAGCCAAGAAGAAGGCCGCCAAGGACGAAAAAGAGTAACCATCCTCCTGGATACACGAAAAAGGGCAGGGACGATCGTCCCTGCCCTTTTTTATGTCCCGCGTCAAGCCTCCTTTCATTGTCGCGATGGATGCCGGATGTTTCTCCACCCGGCAAAAGGCTTGATTTTCAACGTGAAAAATTATATGGAAAAAGGATAGAAGGCAACTGGAAGAAAGGGGGATTTTACTTATGGCAGAGGAAAAAATAGGCGAAATCGTAAAATTCTTCGCGAAGCCCAGCGTTGCGGCAATCAAGATCACTGCCGGCGAGTTGAAAGTGGGTGACACGATCAAGCTTGTTGGTCATACGACAAGCTTCGAGAACATCATTGAATCCATGGAAGTCAACAACGCGAAGGTCGAAAAAGCCGTCGTGGGCGACTACATCGGGGTGAAGGTGTCGGACCGTGTGAGGCCCGGGGATGAAGTCTTCAAGGTGATCCCCGACTAGACAGACGGGTGATCGGGGGCGCATCCCGTCAGGGGGCGCAATCATGTTTGATTCTTTCCACGCCGGAAAGCCCCACGAAGCGGAACGAGGGTCTGTGACAGGGCCATGGGAAATTACTATCCCGTGGCCTTTTTTATTTTACGGGAACTCCTGCGTCACAAAGGGGTTGCCCCTTTCGTCATGGCTGTGGTAACTTGCGCCGACGAATGACCGGGGTTGCAAGTGGCGGGCAGCAGGTCAAGAAGAAAACAGTCCTTAACCCCGGTTGCCGCTCACCGGCCACCGGTCGCGGACCCGCTTGCCTATCTCGAACGCCTGAAAGGTGCTGGTATCCGTCCGGGTCTCGTTCCCGTCAAGCGGCTGCTCAAACGGCTGGGGAACCCTCAGGACTGTTACCGGAGCCTTCTCGTCGGAGGCACCAACGGCAAGGGCTCCATCGCCGCGAGCCTGGCCGCCGTCCTGCAGGCAGCAGGATATCGCGTCGGACTCTACACCTCGCCCCACCTGGTCGATTTCCGGGAACGCATCCGAGTCGATGGGGCCATGATCCGCGAGAAACCCCTCTGCAATCTGATCGGGAGGGTGCGCAGGGCGGATCGCGAGGGAGTCACCTATTTTGAATTTGCAACGGCTCTTGCCGTGGCTCATTTTGCCCGCTGTCGGGTGGATGTGGCTGTCCTCGAGGTCGGGATGGGCGGCAGGCTCGATGCCACCAATGTTGTCCGGTCCGAGCTTTCCATCATTTCGAACATCGCCATGGACCATGCCGAATACCTGGGAAGCCGGCTCGTAGACATCGCACGGGAGAAGGCGGGAATCATCAAGCGGGGAGGGATTTGCATCACGGCAGCCAGACAGGCTCCCGTTGTCGCAGTCATCGACAGGGTGTGCAGGGAAAAGGGAGCGCGCTTGCTTCGTGTTGGCCGCGAGATCCAGATGCGTGCGGAAAAAGGAGGATCGTTCCACTTTCGCGGACCGTCCCTCGAGCTGAAGAATCTGTCCTTCGCCCTGAAAGGGCCTCACCAGCGGGAAAATGCGGCCCTGGCTCTGGGGGCACTGGGAATTCTTCGCACAAAGGGTTTTGCAATCACTGACGAGGCTGTGCGACTCGGGCTTGCGGCGGTTCGTTGGGCGGGGAGGCTGGAAGTCGTTGAGGAGCACCCAACGATTCTTCTCGATGGGGCTCACAATGCGGCAGGTTCTGCGGCCCTGCGGAGAGCCCTGGAGGAATTCAAGTTCCGCAGACTCATCCTGGTGATTGGGATCCTGGCCGACAAGGATTACCGGGGGATCATCCGCAGGCTGGCCCCGCTTGCCCATCGACTGATTGTGACGCGGCCGCCGGACGATCGGGCTTTGGCTCCCGAACTCCTGGCTGCGGAGGCGATGCATTGGAACCGCAGGGTGGAGGTCGCGACAAATCCCCGGAATGCCGTGGTCAGGGCTCGGGAGGTGGCCGGCGCGGACGATCTGATCTGCATCGCAGGGTCGCTCTACCTCGTGGGGGCGGTGAGGCCCCTGTTCACTCATCGAAAGGCTCGGGTTTGACGGGACATGGCCGGCGATCCTAAGACAGGGGGCTTTGGAAATCTGGTTCGGGTGACCTGGATTGCCCTCCTGGTTGTGCTTCTCCTGGTCGCCCCTGCCGGGGGGCAGCAGGGTCTCAACCTTCAAAGGGCCGAGAAGGGTCCCATTCATATTGTGTCCGACCGACTGATCTACGACCAGGAGTCGGACACGTATCGCACGGAAGGCGACGTGGTCATTACCTTCACGGGCGGTTACCTCAAAGCCGACTCCGTCACCCTGAACCGGACGACGAACGACGCCTGGGCTCACGGGCATGCATTGCTTTTCAGCGAGGGAGACACTCTCGAAGGGGATATCCTCGAAATCAATATCCAGACGAAGAAGGGCATGGCCCACGACGGGAGCATGTTCTTCCTGAAAAATCATCTCTACGTCACGGGCAGCGAGATCGAGAAATACGGCGAGGCGACGTACCGCATCAAGGATGCCACAGCCACGACCTGCGACGGGCCCTTGCCGGATTGGCGCTTTACGGGCAAAGAAGGGGATGTCACCATTGACGGCTATGGCACCCTGAAGAACGGCAGCTTTCAGATTCGCGACACGCCTGTGATCTGGCTCCCCTGGGCCCTCTTTCCCGCGAAGACGACACGCCAGTCAGGGTTTCTGTTTCCCTACTTCGGCTACTCGCAGGAGAAGTTAGGCTTTGATGTGGAAATCCCTTTCTACTGGGCGATCTCGGACAGCTACGACGCCACAATCTACTCGCGCTACATGGACAAGCGGGGATTGATGGAAGGAGCGGAGTTTCGGTATCACCCGAGCCAGAGCACCTGGGGCCTGTTCTACGGGGATTTTCTGAAAGACCAGTGGACGGGTTCGGACAACCTCGGGGGGGTCCCCCGCACCTGGACGGAGAAGCAGGACCGCTGGTCCTGGTACTGGAATCACGAGACAACGTTCGAGCCTGGTTTCTACTTCCGGGCCGACCTCATGAAGCTATCTGATATCTACTATTTCCGGGATTTCGATTCTCACAACTACTACATGAGTCACTATGCTGGGGGCCTCGCCCGCAAGTTCAATAATATCTCTTTCGTGGGAAACGAACAGCTCACGAGCTACGACTCCACGGCCCGCCTCGTCAAACAATGGCGGAACTACAATGTGACGGCTCTGACACAGTATACGGAAAACCTGACGACGACTTCCAATGCCGAGACCCTGCAACGCTACCCGGAAGTCACCTTCACCGGCTTCAAGCAGCCCCTCCTCGGCACACGCTTCAACGGGGAGGTTTCGAGCCTCTACGGTTACTACTACCGCGACTATGGCTTGAAGGGTTCCGCCTTCGATATTTATCCGAAATTGTCGCTGCCCTGGGCCTTCGGAAGCTATCTGACCGTCACCCCCGAGCTGGGCGTCCGGGAGACACTCTGGGATACCACGAGCAACAATCCCGCAGTACCCGGTATGTCCTCGAGCCGCTCTGCTTACACGCTCGCACTGAACGCATCTACCGAGGTCTTCCGCATATTTGATGTCCGCTGGGGTGAGGTGCAGAAAATCCGCCACGCCGTGAAACCCGAGATCACGTATAATTACATTCCCTCCTCTAGCCAGCTTTCACGACCCGATTTCGTGTCCTCTGTCGGCAGCACGACCGTAGGGGGGGTGCCCGCCTCCGTCGATGCAATGAACAGTATCACGTACGCGCTGACGAACACCCTGATATCCCGGCTCAGTGACGACAAGGGAAATGTGAACTACCGCGAAATCTTCCGGCTGAAGCTGAGCCAGACGTACAACATCACGACGCCGACCATTTACGTGACGACTCCTTCTACGATCGTGCCGCCGCCGACGCCCACCCAGCTGCCTGCGGATCCCAGCGCACCCTTTATGCCGATCGATCTGGAGGCAGATATCAATCCTTACAATTACCTGTCATTTACGACACGAGCTTCCTACGACGTCAACACGACTTCCTGGGCAAGGCTCAATCAGGATATCGGCCTGAATGACACACGGGGCGACAGCTTGGCTTTTGTCTACCGCTATACAAAGAATTCTCTCGAGTCTGCCGGCCTTGCAGGGCGCATCCGGGCGACGAATTTCCTGGATGTCTTTGGGGTGCTGCGGGAAAACCTGTTCGACAGAGCAACACTGGAAAAAACAATCGGCCTGGAGTTCCGCAGCCAGTGCTGGGGAGTGCAGGTGAGCTATTCCGATCTGGTAAACGACCGAACATTCACGGTTCTCTTTTCCTTGACCGGGTTTGGTCGCGTCGGGGGGACCTCGGTCGGAAGACAGCTGATCGGCTTCTAGACGTATTAAGGAGGGGGCGGAAGTGGTGATGAAGTGGTGGAAGAATCGGAAATGATTGAAGAAAAAGCAACTCTAGTATCCCGGTAATCCCGTATTTCAACCTTCCAGACTTCTCTTTTTTTCTCTTGACAAAAAGTGCATAGTCGCCTATTCTCACGTTTTCGAATTTCACCAAAGTGGTGTACCCATGTCTACGTTTATGGCCAAAAAGGAAGACGTCGACCGTGACTGGTTTCTCGTCGACGCGCAGGGAAAAGTTCTGGGCCGGCTTGCCAGAGAGATTGCTCACCGCCTTCGCGGAAAGCATAAAGTCATCTTCACGCCTCATGCCGATGCGGGGGATTTCGTTGTGGTGATCAATGCCGCGAAGGTCGCATTGACAGGCAAGAAACTCTCCGACAAGATGTACCATCATCACTCGGGCTACCCGGGCGGCATCAAGAGCATTCCTGCGGGAAAACTCCTGGCCAAGAAGCCCGAAGAACTCATCCGGCGCGCCGTGCAGGGCATGCTTCCCAAGAACCCCCTTGGCCGGCAGATGCTGCGCAAGCTCAAGATCTACGCTGGCGACAAGCATCCCCACGACGCCCAGAAGCCTCATTTGCTTGAACTGTAACATCGACCGGAGATGGAGTCGTTATGACCGACAAGCGTATTTATGCGACGGGAAAGAGAAAGACGGCGGTTGCCCGGGTTTGGATGAAAGATGGATCCGGCGTGTTCACGATCAACAACCGGAATTTCGACGATTACTTCACACGGGACGTCCTCAAGAAAATCATCCAGCAACCTCTGGAAATCACCAACCAGATGGGCAAGTTCGATTTCTACATCAACGTCGGCGGCGGCGGCATCGCCGGTCAGGCGGACGCAGTCAAGCATGGAATCTCCAGAGCCCTGTGCGAGTTTGACGCGGAACTCCGGCCCGCCTTGAAAAAGGCCGGCTTTCTCACGAGGGACTCCCGAATGAAGGAGCGCAAGAAATACGGCCAGCCCGGAGCCCGCAAGCGGTTCCAGTTCTCGAAGCGCTAATCGAAACGACTAGGGGGTTCTCGGAACCCCCTTTTTTATGCGGAGGGACGGATACCATGATTCGGGTCGGCATCTACGGAGGAAGCGGCTACACGGGATTGGAGCTGATGCGGATCCTGCTGAGGCACCCTGATGTGAAAGTGACGGCGCTCACCTCACGCAAGTTTAAAGGTGAACCCCTGTCCGGAACCTACCCGCTGTTCGAGGGCCTCACGGACATCCATTTCATCGACGCATCGCCGGGGGAACTCGCCGATATGTCCGACGTGATCTTCATGGCCACGCCGCACGGGGAGGCCATGGCCGTCGCGCCGGCGTTTGTCGAAGCCGGGAAAAAAGTGATTGACCTCTCCGCCGATTTCCGGTTTCGCAATCTCGATGTCTTCGAGAAATGGTACCACAAGCACTCTGCCCCCGGGCTTGCCACGAAGGCCGTCTACGGGATCCCCGAGCTCTACCGGGACGAGATCCGAAAAGCACAGCTCGTGGCCAATCCCGGCTGCTACCCCACGAGTGCCATTCTGGCGCTGGCGCCTGTACTGCGGGAAAAGATCATCGACCCGGCTACGATCATCATCGATTCGAAATCGGGGGTGAGCGGTGCCGGCCGGGACCCCGCAATCGGCTCGCTTTTCTGCGAGATCGACGAGGGCTTCAAGGCCTACAAGGTCAACGAGCACCGGCACGGCCCTGAGATCGAACAGGAACTGAGCATGCTGGCAGGCTCGGAGGTGAAGGTTTCCTTCACGCCCCACCTGCTGCCGTTGACGCGGGGCATCCTCAGCACGATCTACGCAAGCCTCAAGAAAACGATTTCCACGGCCGAGCTGGTTGATCTATACCTTGACTTCTACAAAGGCGAGCGATTTGTCCGGGTCTTGCGCAAGGGGACGTACCCGAATGTTTCTTCCGTGAAGGGCACCAACTTCTGCGATGTGGGTCTGTCTGTGGATCCGCGGACAAACCGGGTCATCATCCTTTCCGCCATCGACAATCTCGTGAAAGGCGCTTCCGGCCAGGCGGTCCAGAGCATGAACCTTATGTGCGGCCTCCGGGAAGATGCGGCCCTGGACATGATCGCCCTCTTCCCATAACGACATACGGGGAGTGCCGCTGCCAGCAAAGGAGGGTATGCCATGGCGCTTCGTCTCTACAACACCCTGGTGCGCCGAAAAGAAGACTTCGTCCCCGTCAAAGAGGGCCACGTGGGGATCTATGCCTGCGGGGTGACCGTCTACGACACCTGCCACGTGGGCCATGCTCGATCGGCGATTAACTTTGACGTCATCACCCGCTACCTGCGCTACAGCGGCTACAAGGTCACCTATGTCAAGAACTTCACCGACATCGACGATAAGATCATCACCAAGGCCAACCGGGAAGGAGTCGGGTTTCGAGAGATTGCCGAGCGCTACATCGCCGAGCACAACGACGATATGGACCGGCTCGGCATCGAGCGGCCCACCATTACTCCCCGCGCGACGGAACACATCGGCGGGATGATCGAGCTGATCAACAAGCTGATTCGGAACGATCTGGCCTATGCCGTCGATGGGGACGTATATTTCTCCGTGAAGAAGTTCAAGGACTACGGGAAGCTCTCGGGCCGCAACCTCGATGAGATGACGGCGGGGGCCCGCATTGCCCCGGGAGAAAAGAAAAAAGATCCCCTGGACTTCGCTCTGTGGAAAGCGAGCAAGGAAAATGAGCCTTGGTGGGAAAGCCCTTGGGGGAAGGGTCGTCCGGGCTGGCACATCGAGTGTTCCGTGATGAGCGCTCACTTTCTCGGCGAGACCTTCGACATCCATGGGGGCGGTGAGGATCTCATCTTCCCGCATCATGAAAACGAGATCGCCCAGTCCGAGGGCGCCTCGGGGAAGCCCTTTTCGAGGTACTGGCTGCACAATGGCTTTATCAAGGTGAACCATGAGAAGATGTCCAAGTCCCTGGGAAACTTCATCACCATTCGCGATATTCTCAAGCTCTACCATCCCGAGGTTCTTCGCTTCTTCGTCTTGCAGAGCCACTACCGGAGTCCTCTGGATTACTCTGAGGAGGGTCTGAAAGAGGCTCGGGTTGCCTTAAATCGTCTCTATGAAACCCTCGAAAAGATCCGCGATCTCTTTGCCGCCGACCCGGCGCTCGGGGCCATCCGGGTCGGAGAGGATCAACTGCAGGCGAAAGAGAAGGCGCTTTTGGAGAAGATCCGGACGCTACCCGTGCGCTTCAGGGAGGCAATGGACGATGATTTTAACACGGCCCGCGCGCTGGGACACCTCTTTGAAACGATCCGACAGTTGAACGCTCACCTGGCGGGCGGATTCAAGGCCAGCCCGCCGACGCTTTTCGTCCTCAACGAAGCTGAGCGGACGATCCGCGATGTAGGGGAAGTACTGGGCATCCTGATGGAGGACCCCGCCATTTTCTTCGAAAAGGACCGGTTGCGCGAAGCGGAAAAGCGTGGGCTTCAGGTCGATGAAATCGAGGCCCTTATCGATGAGCGACTTAAAGCCCGGGCCGAAAAGAACTGGAAAAGGGCCGACGAAATCCGTGGAGAACTGGCCGTAAAGGGAATTGCCCTGAAGGATTCGAAAACGTCGACGACGTGGATGATCGAGTCGAAGACGACTCAATAGATTCAAGATCCGCGAGGCGGGAATCGAGGAAAAAGGGGAAGAGCAAAAGAGGCCGCCCGACATATCGAGCGGCCTTCTTATTGAACCCTTCCGATTTCGATTTTTCGCAGGCTCAGGGTGAAGGGACTTGACTGCTGAACCTTTTATTCTGTCTAACCCAGCAGGTTCTTGAGACCCTGGGCCACCGGGGCTGTGAACAGGGCCACCATAATGGCGTACATGGCAAAGCTTCCGACTGCCTCACCGAGGTAAATTTTCTGATATTTCTGCTTGAGAGAAACGATGATCATGCCACCGACAATCAGGCAGCCCAGGTGGAAGTAGGGGAAGTTCTCTACGCCTGCGGCGGCGAACTCGGCAAAGCAAAAGGTTCCCGTGATCAGCACTACGATACCCGCCAGAATCAGTGTCGAAAGCGTCCTTTTCATGATGTCTCCTCCCAATGATCTTATTATTTCATTTTGCTTATTTGCGATCTTTGCCTTTTTCTATTGAAAAGAGCGTGCCACAAGAACGAAATTACACATATTAATTATTAACAGTTTGATATTATTATGGAATAGGTGATGATCCCTTTTGTTTGAGCCAGAAAAAAATTGCCAATCCCCGAAAAGTCTTTAATGAAACGTTCAATTTGGTTGAATGAAATGTGAAAGAAGAATGGAAAAAGAGGCTGAAGCATGCAGGAAATGGCGAACGGGAGAGTGGATTCCGCCAAAATATGAATATATCTAATTAATTCATATAGTTGTATAATTCTACGTCATTAGAAAGAGGAAAAAACGAGAGCGACGAATAGATCGAAAGAGATAAACAAACCGAATGGATCAAGCTACAATTCTTCCGGAGTGAAGGATACCACCTCGTCAATGGAGACGGCATCGGCAAAGAGCATGACCAACCGGTCCACACCCAGGGCGATGCCGGCAGATTCGGGCATGTGGGAGACTGCGTCCAGGAATTTTTCCGGCATGGGGTAGTGCGAACGGCCTCGTTTCACGCGGGTATCGTTTTCCTTCCTGAAACGGTTCCGCTGTTCGTCTGCGTCCGTTAGTTCTGAAAACCCATTCGCCAACTCCAGGCCTCCGATGTAGATTTCGAAGCGCTCCGCCACGGTGGGGTTGTCCTTTCTCGCTCGTGCCAGAGATCCGAAGGCAAGAGGATAGTCACAAAGGAAAGTCGGCTTCGGGATCCCCAGACGGGGCTCGATCTCCAAGGCGAGGATTTCTTCGAAACGGTTTTCCAACAGCGCTTTCTCCATAGCGACCGATCCGTATCGTTCAAAGGACTCCTTTACCGAGAGTCTTTCCCAGGGTTTCAAGAGGTCGATCTCACGGTTCCGGTACTGGATCGGGTTTCCCTTCCCCAAGGCCTCCGAGACGTAGAGGAAAAGATCCTCGCACTGATCCATAAGTCGAATATAATCATAGCCGACATGGTACCACTCCAACAGGCTGAACTCCGGTAGGTGCAGGGGGCCGCGTTCGTGTTCCCTGTAACATTTGGAGATCTGGAATATCCTCTCGTATCCGGAGGCGAGCATCCTCTTCATGCAGAGCTCTGGCGAGGGATGGAGCGACCACTCGCCTGCAGGCACGGCGTCGATATGCGATTCGGGCAATGGGGCGGGGATGCGGTTGGGGGTTTCGACTTCGAGGTAATCTCTGGACAGAAAGAAGGCGCGTATCGCATGGAGCACGCAGGCACGTATTTCGAGGGCCTGATGTCTGACCTCGAACTTCCAATCAGCGCTCATGGGGCTGAATCCCCGTCTATTCCTTTACTCGGGTAAGATAGTCTCCTGTCCGTGTGTCGATTCGGATTTTCTCTCCCTGCTCGACGAAAGGAGGCACGCTGACCTTGTAACCTGTCTCGACGATAACGGGCTTGTAATTACCTGAAACGGTATCGCCCTTGATCCAGGGCGGGGCCTCTGTTACGACGACGTCGACGAAGTTGGGCAGCGTAATGTCGATGGGCCGTTCGCGAAAAAACAGGACCTTGCACTCCATGTTTTCGATCAGAAAGTTCTTCGCATCGCCGACCTGTTCTTCCGTCAGGGCGATCTGCTCGAAGTTTTCATTGTCCATGAAGTGGTAGGCGTTGCTTTCCTTGTAGAGATACTGCATGGTCTTTTCCTGTGTATCGGCCGGCTTGAACGTGTCCACCTCGCGGAAGGTACGATCGATCTGACTGCCAGTGAGCATGTTGCGGAGCTTGCAGCGGTAAAGGGACTGGCCCTTTCCCGGCTTGACAAACTGGAAATCGACAACGATGTAAGGGTCGTCATCGAGCATGAGTCTTAAATTTTTTCTGAGATCACTGGCGCTGTACATATCGGTTCTCCCCTCAGGGGTGTTGGGCTGCTTGAAAGGGTATTTCTTTAATATATTCCGTGTTTATTGTCAAAGCATTTCACCGGGTACAGGGTCCAGGGTATAGGGTTCAGGGAAGAACAGAAATCTCAGATCAGAGAAGCATGACGGGTTGCAGGGGCACCTTGCCCTTGGTGCCCGGCATGTCTGCCACATAGCGGGGCAGGCACAGACCCGAGGTTGATTTCCAGAGCTGCTCCATGATCCGCATCCCCTCCCAGATATCAACCTGGAAATGATCGGATCCCTGCACGGGATCGCAGTGAAACAAGTAGTAAGGTTTGACGCTGATGCGTTCCAGGCCGTACAGCAGATCTTGCATCGTCCGAAAGTTATCGTTCACGCCCCTGAGAAGCACAGACTGATTGAGAACGGGAATTCCCGCCGACAGGAGCCTGTCGCAGGCGTCCGCCGCCTCTCGAGTGATCTCGCGGGGGTGATTGAACTGCGTGAGAAACCAGATCGGCCGATGGCTGCGGAGCATTCTGCACAGGTCATCGGTGATCCTCATGGGCATCACCGCGGGTATACGGCTTCCCAACCGCAAAACTTCGATTCGGGGGATGGAGCGGAGCCTCGCCAGAATTTTCCCAAGGCGCGGATCGGAGAGCGTCAGGGGATCTCCACCCGAGAAGATGACCTCCCGAATGGAGTGTGATTTTTCTATATGGCGTGCGATCCGTTCGACTTCGACGTCCGACAGACAGGATTCGCGACGGCGCCACAAACGCTTGCGGTTGCAGTGACGGCAGTAGACGGCGCAACGATTTGTCACGGTCACGAGGCAGCGGTCGCGATAGCGCTGAATCAAGCCCGGTACGGGACTGTGGGTTTCTTCCTCCAGAGGGTCTTCGGTGCCTCCCGTCTCGCAGTCGATCTCCCTTGCGTCGGGGATGCACTGCAGGCGAATCGGGTCGCTTTCATCCCTCGGGTCAAAAAGCGACAGGTAGTAGGGTGTGATGGCGAAGCGGTAGATTCGGGCGACCTTCCGCAGAGGCCCGACCTGTTCGGAAGAGGTACCCAGCAGTTCGTCGAGGCCGCCGGGTAAGCGGACGCGGTTGCGAAGCTGCCAGCGCCAGTCGTTCCACTGTTTCGGCTGTGCCCGTTTTTGCATGCCAGAGGCGTCTCTTCTGATGCTCAATGTGTATTGCCCTGCGGGGATTACTCCCCTGCGTTTCTAGCACAACGGGTTGAAACTGCAAGCATCAAAAGCGCAATCGCCGTGCGCACCCGATGAAAGTCCTTGACAGAGAAGCCCCATGTCCCATACTTCGAAGCAAGTTGTCATCCTACCCGAGAGTTCGACCCGAGCCATGAGCGATGAACGGTCAGACAAAGCGGCTAAAGTGATCAGGGTAACAAAAAGCAGGAGGAGCGAGGGCCGAGTGAAGAGGGACATTCCGATCTCGCAACTGATGCCGGGGGATATTCTACTGTACCGGAGTGCAGGTTGGATCAGCAACGCCATACGGTTGATCGACCGTTCGGCGGTGAGTCATGCGGGGCTTTTTCTGGGGCGATGCGGGGGCAAGGGAAGAGTCGTCGGTGAAGCGATCCGGGAAGGACTCATCCGTCGGGAACTCGCAAAAAGCGTCGAGCATGCCGAGGGGGTCGAATCGAGGAGGCTAAAGAAGCTCCCCGTCAGCCTCGATCCTGTTCTGCAACGCGCGGAATACTACCTGGAAAGCGGCGAACGATATGCTTACGAACAAATCCTGCTTTTGGCATTTTTATGCATCACCCGGGAGCTCGCCGGCTCGTCCGTTCTCGGAAGGCTCGTCCGGGAGACGCTTGATGCCGCGGCAGCCTATCTCTTGAGGCTTTTCGATGCGGGACGGCAGCCCATGATCTGCTCCGAGTTTGTTTTTCGGTGCTATGGGGAAGCCCTTCCGGATTCCATCGATGTTCTGGCGCGGGCGCCCGAGGTGCTTCGCATCGGGGAGCGGGTGGTCCCGACCGGGAAAAACGGTGGTATCCATCGTGGCAGCGCGCTGTGGCAGCTCGTCGAAGTGCAGGGCGGGCATCTTTTCGAAGGGAGTGTCGATCTTACCGAGGCCCCGCGGGCAGCGGGGCCGGTCGATGTCCTGCGGGTGGAGCAGATGATCGAAGCCTATTTCCAGGACCTACAGAAGCAAACGCCGAAGGCAGCCCGGATCGAGCTTGCGTCGCCGGATCTGCTGCCGTCCTTCGAGCGTTTCGCGGCAAGCCTCCACCGTACGCGGTACCGGCAGGAGAAATGGGAGTTGTCCCGGGCTGCTTTGCTGGGCGGTCTTTTCGACGTGGCCGCCGATTTTGTCACCCCCGGGGATCTGCACCGCAGCAAAAGCCTTGCATTCATCGGCAAGCTGGACAAGAAAGGATTGGGAACATGAAACTGCGCACTCACATCATCAACCACCTTGTGAAAAGTGAGGACCTCAACCACCACGGGACGCTCTTTGCCGGCAAAACGGCCATGTGGTTTGTCGAGTCGGGCTTCATTGCCGCCGCGAGCCTGACGAACCCCGAAAACATCGTCTGCCTCAATATCCACGGGATGCTCTTTCTGAAGCCGATCCACAACGGATCCATCATCCGCTTCGAGAGCAGGGTCGTCTTCGCGGGAGAAACGCGCCTGGTTTCCTACATCAAGGTTGTGGACAACAGCAGCGACGATTTTCTCGTCGACGGGTTCATCACCTTTATCCATGTCGACAAAAAAGCCCGACGTATCCCCCACGGGCTCGTCATCGAGGCGACGGATCCCGAAGATGTCGCCCTGCAGGAAAAGGCGAAGGAACTGCAGATCGCAAGGAGGGTGAAAGGCTGATGGATCTGAGACTTCTCGACAGGATGAGCCCCGCGGAGATGAGGGCGTACGTGGAGTTCCTCCTCTGGCATTACCGGGTCATCGACGGCTTCTGGTTTCTCTTCGTGCAGGAGCGCTTCGACCAGCAGACAGCAGAAGGAATCAACGAGCAGGTCTGGCACAAGGCCGCTGAGCTTGCTGCAAGGGATTTCATGAAGCGCTTCGGGATCGGAAAAGGGCTATCGGGTTTCGTGCAGGCACTGCGCTATTTCCCTTGGGCGATGATCATCGGCTACGACATCGAGGAGAAGGAAGACGAGGTCTTGATCTCGGTGCCTCGCTGCGCACCCCAGGTTGCCAGGGTCGCAAGGGGGCTGCCCGAGTTTTCTTGCAAGGAGATGCACCGGGGCGAGTTTGTCAACTTCGCCCGGGTGATCGACGAGAGGATTCAGGTTGAATGCGTTTTTGCTCCACCCGACCCCCACCCTGAGAATGTTTTTTGCAAGTGGAGGTTTACACTGAAAAAGGACTAGGGGGATCCGATGCAGGAGCGTGAACGACCATGCGTGTCCCAGCACATTCTGGGGGCCTCGGCCAACCTGCTGGGGATCTGTTTTGCCATCTTCAGCGTCATCCGGGTGCTTGACCGGGGGGATCTGACCTACATCGACGAGATGGCGGTCGTCTGCGTTTTCCTCTTTCTGTCTTCCTGCCTCTTTTCCTATTCATCGATGCGGAGCCAGAAACGATGGCTTCTCTATGAGAAAATCGCCGATTTTATCTTCATGACGGCCCTCGGCGTCCTTTCGGTGCTGGCGCTGATTATCGCTACCGGGATCATCCAGTAAATCTGCCTCGAATTTTTGTCACGGACGGTGAGGGAAGAGCTTCAGGAAGACCTCCTGAAGGATACGAAAGACGATTCAGACCCCAGTGGCAAGAAAGCCTGCGCCGACTCCCCCCAGAATTAGCGTTGCCGCATTGGCGAGCGACATTTCAGCCGGAAGGGCCTCGAGGAGGATGATGAGGGTCCCGGGAAGAAGGGTGAACCCGATGATGAAACTCATCAGGATGCCAAAGGTCAGCCATTTCCAGCGCCCCGCATAAATCTTCTCGACAAGCAATGCCGCAGCAAAGAGCGAAGCGGTGAAAAGGAGGATATTGAAAAGTATCCGCAATGCGTCCATACGTGCAACTTAAGGTTTATGCCCCTTGATGTCAAACGTAATGGGGCGGATAATGGTTCTGAAGCGCACATGACCCGGCAGTAAGGGGTGAGGATAGGCGTGGACTCCTTCCTGAAAGCGTTATTATTACATTATTTATTACATGCTCCAGTTCAAGTAGTAATCGTTATATACCGAGGTATATAGAGATGGAATATGAAAGAAAAAAGAGTCCGTCGGATATATGAAATCAACTCGATTGGCAAGACTCGACAAAAAGATGCAAAACGCTGAAGATATTCTACGGAAAAGGCTGCTTGCCGTGTTGCCGCGGATTCAAAAGACCGGCGAAATGCTCTTCTCGAACACCAAGAACATGCCGCCACAGCATCATCCAAACTGGTTACCTAAGGAATCGAACGAACTTCACGATCTGGCTACTGAATGCGTTTCTTTGCGCGAACAATGTGGGTTGAATGATGAGCCATCAGCCGGCGAACTGTTTCTGTCGGCATGTCGTGAGTCCGGAGATATGGAGAACCCTCAAAGGCGAGGACCTCGGCAGCTGGCGGCATGGATGCTAATGGAATTAGGTTGTAAATGCCCACAATAAGAAACACTCTTTTAATTGCTATTACTATTGCAGTATTAACTTTCTCGTTAAATTTGTCGAGTTGTTCTCACTACAAGAAAGTTGGGAATTATTACTGTTCCGACCTGATTGATACAATCTATGGGAAGAATTCGCTTCAATTCAGGAAGGATGATTTCAGTAGCTATGATATCGACAAACAATACGCCATATTCATTTGTGGCAATCAGTATGTTCACCCTCCTGCGATGTATCTGGCTGAGCTATTTGCCAGGGAAGGAGGTAGGGTTGTAGAGTTTCTAAGAATAAAGCTCTTGGAAGCCAACGAAGATTTAACTATTCGTGACTTAGTCCTTGTCTTCGTTGAGATGAGCAGACTTAAAACTTATGATGTTGCCAGTGATGATGAGCTAATGCGTCTCATGACTGATCGGGTAGAGGGGATGAAAGATCCGGATTGGAAGCGAATAGCCGAAGGAAGGCTTATCGACATTCGAAAGCAGGGTCAAAAATGACCCTCCTTCTTATTCATTTCAATCAGTAATGGCTCGCCTAAGGAGTTATAACAGAGTGAAGACTAGTAGTCAACTATTATGCAGTTTGCTGAGCCGCGAAGCAGGTTCGATTGTTCAGCATGGAGAAGATGACACGGACGAGCTTGTGGGCTATGGCAAACAAGGCCTTCCTGAAGGGGAGGCCTTCCGTCTTTCTTCGGGTAAAATAGGCTTTGAACGGTCCCTCCATCCGAATCGCACAAAAGGTCATCAGCCAGATCAGCCGCCTGAGATGCCGATTCCCTCGTTTGGATA
>DATJPI010000012.1:0-3927 GCA_035506495.1 Syntrophales bacterium | reverse complement strand
ACATGCCCCAACTCCTGGTCTGCCAGATCCTTGAGAAGGGTTTTTGCCGCCGCATCCTTTACTTTGCTGCGGAACAGGAGATAGAGCTCGTTGGCTTTTTTCTCCTTGTCCATGGCGAAGGTGAGTACATCTTTCAACGTTACGAAGTTCATATATCCTCCATTCAATCCTTTTGTCTTGAACCTTTATCCGTGAACCTCATCGATGGTAGCTGATGCGGTAGATCGCCCCGGCCTGATCGTCGGAAACGAGCAGGGCGCCGTCCGGCATCACGAGAACGTCAACGGGACGGCCCCATGCCCTCGCCCCCTGCAGCCAGCCGTCGGCAAATGTTTCGTAGCTTCCGGCCCGGTTCTTGTCAAGGCGCACCCGCGTGATCCGGTAACCGATGGGAGTGGATCGGTTCCAGGAGCCGTGCTCAGCAATGAAAATCTGATTGCGGTACTCCTCCGGGAACATCGACCCTGTGTAAAACTTCATTCCCAGGGCCGCCACGTGGGGTCCGAGCTTCATGGCCGGCGGCGTGTAATGGGAGCAATCCCTGTTCTTCCCGTACGAGGGATCAAGGATATCTCCCCCGTGACAGTACGGGAAGCCGAAATGCAGCCCTTTTCTCGGAGCATGATTCAGTTCATCGGGCGGCCGATCATCGCCCATCCAGTCCCGCCCATTGTCCGTGAACCACAGCTCTTTTGTTTCCGGGTGCCAGTCGAAGCCCACGGTGTTTCTCACGCCCGAGGCGAAAACCTCAAGTCCCTTGCCGTCGGGTTTCATTCGCATGATCGAAGCGAACCGATTGTCCTTCTCGTCGCAGACATTGCAGGGTGCGCCCACGGGAATGTAGAGGAGCCCGTCAGGCCCGAAGGCAATGTACTTCCATCCGTGGTGCCTTTCCGATGGGAATGCCTTGCTCACGATGACGGGCTTTGGCGGGTTGTAGAGGCGGTCGGCGATGTTATCGAACCTCAGGATGCGGCTGACCTCGGCGACGTACAGCGCCCCGTCCCGATAGGCAACGCCATTGGGCAGGTTGAGTCCCATGGCAATGGTGATGATCTCGTCGGCTTTTTGATCGCCGTTCTTGTCTACGATGGCGTAAACCTTACCTTCATCCCTTGTTCCGACAAAGAGCACCCCGACGGGGCCGAGAGCGAGGGAGCGGGCGCCCTTGACCCCCGATGCGTAAAGATCGATTCGGAAGCCTGGCGGAAGAAGGATCTTCTCAAGCGGAAGTCCCAGCGTATCAGTAGCAGCCGCAGCCGTGGGAATGGCAAGCAAGACAAAGAGAAAGGATATCCTCAGGGATCGCAGCCTCGGGATCATCATGGGGGTGCGCATGCGGTAGTCCCGGTAGGCATCCCCGAGCCTTCGTTCCAGCTCCGGTTCCTCGATGAGTTTGAACTCGAGAAGAGCACAGAGGATAAACAGCGGGGTGAAGAGAACCGTGAGCGACCAGGATCGCAGCAGCACCCCCAGGCCCAGGAGCGCGATGAAAACACCCGCCAGCATGGGGTTGCGGACATACCGGTAGGGTCCTTCTTCGACGAGACGGGGCGGTGGGTTCAGCGGGACGGGGGTTCCCTTCGCGCGGACAAACTGCAGCACGGACCAAAGCCAGACAGAACTACCCGCGACAATCAGAGACAGGGCAACGAAGAAAGCCTCTGGCCGGGATGTGAGGGGCGGGAAACCGAGGAGGCGATCCGCCAGGAGTGAAAGGAATACGAGCAGCAAGATGAGGCAAACAAAAAAAGCGCCGCCCAGCGGTGTGAGCTTCCGTCGGATTGGATGGGGTGCTGTTGCCGACCGGTAGATGAAATCGATGATGGACTCCCGCAGAGACTTCATGAGGCATCAGCTCCCGCTTTTTTCCTCGAACCGCGCAATGTTAATATACTATAGCACAGCCAAACCGAAGGGGAAATAGAAGTCGGAAACGGTGAGTCTCAGTAGGATTGAGTTTTCAGGCGAGAATATCGAGCAGAGTGCCCTGAAGTTCTTCTTGCGTCTGGAGGGTCTTCGTGTTCGCCTCGAACCCGTACTGCGTCGTGATGAGATCAACCAATTCTTCCTCGAGGCCGACGTTGGACATCTGATGATCCCCGCCGATGACCTCGTCGGGTGGAAGGGGGTTGCCCGGGGTCTCGATGCGGCTGATGGTCACCGTCACCCCGCCTTGAGACGTTTCTTCAAACTCGGCCCTGCTTTTCTTGAAATCCGTTGTATTGACATTGGCGATGTTGTTTGCTGTGACATCCTGCTTCTTGAGGTAGGCCCCCAGGGCCGAAAGGGCCGTATTCATGGACGTCAACATACCGCAATCTCCTTCTTTGTACCTTTACCAACGTATCGGTATCGGGACACAAAACTTGAGGCTTTCGGGGATCGATGTCGAATTCCTGAACGAGACTAAAAAGAAGGAAATACGGTAACTTGTAACGTGAAGTGCGTAACATGTAACGGTTGTAACGGAAATTTCATGCCCCTGAAGGCCGATATGAGCGGCAGAGCGATTACTGTCCTGTCATCTTCTAGATTTCTTCCCAGTCGGCCAGACAGGCCGGGCACGCACCGGTATGCAACCGGTCCCAGTCCGGCCAGCCCGTTTCGCGCTTCGTGACGGCGTTAGAGGCTTCTTCTACCGTCTGAAATGAGGCTAGCCAGAGGCCGCCGATGCAGAGCTTGACGCATTCGAAATCTGCCTCGTCAGGTTCTATCGTGAACGTGCCGGCAGCTGTCCTAAGGATATATACCATGTTCTCACCGCTTTGTTCTCGGGATTGTCGATGAGAGTACCTATCACATCCATGGGTAAATTTCTACTCCAACAGATGCAAGGCATTGACAGTATGGCTCATTTCCGTGTAAAAATGACAAGAACAAGGATATTTTTGGAAACGGGAGGTGCTGTTCGATGAGCCTGGACTGGAAAGACAAAGTCAGCTGTGCCACGTCGTGTCCGAGGTGTAAAAAGGCCCTGAGCCCCGGGGATCTCAGGATCCTTTCTGTCTTCGACGATGCTGTCATCTGCATGCCTTGCAAGGCGAAGGAGGAGAAACGCCCTGGTCATGAGGAAGCGGCAAAAAAGATGATCGGCCAGTGTATGATCGACGTGGAACTGCAGCAGAGCGACCCCGGCGGTTATTGTTATCACCACTTCTATCCATACAGCTGCAAGTAACGGGTACGTCCCATCGCGGTCTGTCACCGAGCTGGGGATGTCCGCGAAGGAACGTGGCAAATGGAGGAGGAGATTTTATGTTTCGCCGATCGATGTGCCTGATCACGGTTCTGGCACTGCTGATGGTCCTGTCGGGATGTTTTGTCACGCAAAACACCTATCGGATGAAGGAGGAGGAAGCCGAGGCGCTTTCCAAGACCGTTGCTGAGCTTGACCAGAAGAACAAGGAACTTGCAACCCAGAACGAAAAGCTGCAGGCCGAGAACAACGACCTGAAGAAGCAGGCCGCCGCGAAGGATGATCTGCTGCAGAAAAAATCGGAAGAGATCGCAAGGCAGGATGCCAAGCAGGCCACGATGGTCAATGAACTGGACAGGATGAAAGCCCAGTTGGCGAAGTCAAAGGAGGCGACAATCGAGGAGAGCCCGGCCGCGAAAAAGCCGACAGGTCTCAAGTCCATCCGCATCAAAGTGCTCAGCGGCGACGGGAAGATGGCATCGGCGAAGAAAATGGCAAAACGCATGACATCCATGGGATACAAAGTGGAGAGCGTGGGGAAGGCAGACCACTCCGATTACCCGGCCCATACGATTTATTTTGCTTCGAAGTACAACAAGGAAGCAAAGGCCCTGGCAAAGAAACTGGGCAAGGAGACCATCACGAAGCCCCTGACCTGGAAATCCGTCTTCAACATCATCGTCGTGACGGGGGGATGAGGTAAAAGGGTCCGGGTATAGGGTGCAGGG
>DATJPI010000011.1:0-3425 GCA_035506495.1 Syntrophales bacterium | reverse complement strand
GATCTCAACTTCTCCACCTTCGTCTTCTCGCTCGGCACATCGGCCATGTATCACTTCGGCGACTTCCCCGATCCCGTGACCAAGAAAGCGGAACGGAATCTGGAGGCGGCCAAGCAGACCATCGACATTCTCGGCATCTTGAAAGACAAGACAAAGGGAAACCTCAATGACGAGGAAGAGCGGCTCCTCGAATCGCTTCTTTATGAAATGAGGATGCGTTACGTCCGGGAGACGGGAAAGTGATCACCGTCGAATCACCGGCCAAGGTCAACCTTATCCTGAAGGTGCTTCGGCGCAGGGAAGACGGCTACCACGACATCGCTTCGCTCATGCAGAGGGTGAGCCTCACCGACGAAATGGAATTCTCCCCCATCAAGACCGGGGTTGAGCTTTCCTGCCCGGGATCTACCCTTCCGACAGACGAGAGAAACCTCGCCGTGCGGGCGGCACGAGTCCTCTTTGCCGAGACGGGCTATGCGGGTGGAGTGGCCATCACCCTGCGCAAGCGCATCCCGACGGCGGCCGGGCTTGGAGGCGGCAGCTCCAACGCAGCCACAACCCTCGCGGTTCTCAACAACCTTTTTCAGTTCGGCTTCCATCGTGAACGGCTCATCCAGATCGGTGCCCGGCTCGGCGCCGATGTCCCTTTCTTCCTCTACGGCAGGACGGCCTGGGCCTTCGGGATCGGGGACATCCTCGAGCCGTTCGAGATCCCTTCGGGGATCTGGCTCGTCCTCGTCAACCCGGGCTTCGAGGTCGCCACGAAATGGGCCTACCAGAGCCTGAATTTGCCGTTGACAACGGCCCCTTTACAGTATAGTATTCCTACCTTTTCAGGGGTACGGGATCTAGCCTCTTCTTTGACCAACGACCTTGAAAGGGTCACGGTGGCGCGCTATCCCGTGCTCGAGGAGCTCAAGGGGTTTCTCCTGAGGCAAGGTGCCCTCGGCTCGCTCATGTCGGGGAGCGGACCTACAGTCTTCGGACTCTTTGAAAGCGAACCCGATGCGACCCAGGCGGAAGGTGCACTGAGGACAACGTACCCGTATGCGGTGTTCAAGGCTCAAACGCTCTGATCCCCGGATCATCGGATGCCTTCCCCCGCACGACTAGGGAAATCGGTACGGGATGGGGCGTCGGCAAGCGGTAAGCCACGGGACTTTGGCTCCCGCATTCGGAGGTTCGAATCCTTCCGCCCCAGCCATTTTATTTCATAACCGTCGAGATCCACAGACAGGGTGATCGGACATGCTTGAACGAATGCGCATCTTTTCGGGCAACTCGAACAAGAAGCTCGCAGAGGACATCTGCACCAAGCTAGGCATTGCCCTCGGTAAGGCCAACGTGGCGACTTTCAGCGACGGCGAAACGAGGGTGGAGATCAACGAAAACGTCCGTGGCATGGACGTCTTCATCATCCAGTCCACGTGCCCTCCCGTGAACGACCACGTAATGGAGCTGCTGATCCTCATCGACGCCATGAAGCGTGCCTCGGCCGACCGCGTGACGGCCGTGATCCCCTATTACGGATATGCACGACAGGACCGCAAGGTCGCTCCCCGGGCCCCCATTTCAGCCAAGCTCGTGGCCGATCTCATTACCACGGCCGGGGCGAGCCGGGTGCTCTCAGTCGACCTCCACGCCGGTCAGATTCAGGGGTTCTTCAACATTCCCGTGGACAACCTTTTCGCCACCCCCATCCTGTTGAAGTACATGATGAACAATTTCGCCAACAACCTGGTCGTCGTCTCCCCCGACACGGGGGGTGTCGAGCGCGCTCGGGCCTTCGCCAAGCGTCTCGATGCGACCCTGGCGATCATCGACAAACGCCGCGAGGGGCCCAACGAATCCCAGGTGATGAACATCATCGGTAATGTGAAAGGCAAGCGCGTCATCATTCTCGACGACATGATCGACACGGCGGGGACCATGGTCCAGGCGGCTGCCGCCCTGGAAGCCGAAGGGGCCACGGAAGTCATCGCCTGCTGCACCCATGCCGTACTCTCGGGACCGGCCATCGAGCGAATCGACAGCTCGAACCTCAAGGAGATTATCATAACCGACACGATCCCGCTCCACGAACAAGCGAAATCCTGCAAGAAGAAAATCACCGTTCTGCCTGTTGCAGGCTTTCTCAGCGAGGCTGTCCGGCGGATCTACTACAACGACTCGGTGAGTTCGCTGTTTATCTAGGAGCAAGGTTAAAGGAAAAAGGCAAACGGCATCAAGAGATTCACTGCCCTCTGCCTAGCATATCAACTGGAGGTTTTGATGGAATCGATAGAGTTGAAAGCGAATATTCGCACGGAATCGGGTAAGGGGCCTGCCAGGAGACTGCGGGCCGAGGGGCTCGTTCCTGCCGTTTTATACGGATCGGGAGCCGAGTCGATGATGCTTTACGTAAACGCGGCGGACCTGATCAAAATCATCCAGGACGAGAAAGGCGAGAGGGGATTTATCAAGCTCGTCATCGACGAATCCGGGAAAAAAGCCGAGAGGGTATCCGTACTCAAGGAGCTCCAGACCAACACGGTGACCAAGAAGATCATTCATGTCGATTTCTACGAGATCCGGATGGATCGGAAGCTCACCCTGGATGTGCCGATCCACCTCATCGGAATGGCCATCGGCGTGGAGAAGGGTGGCGAGCTGCAACAGTTCAAGAGGGATATCAAGCTCTCCGCTCTGCCCGGCAGCATACCCAGGCACATCGATGTGGATGTGACGGAATTGATGATCGGCTCCTCGATCCACGTGAGCGATCTCAAACTGGGCGAGGGTATCGACATTCTCGATGCCGGAAATATCAGCATCGCCACCGTGACGGTCAAACGAGGTGCGATCTCTGAGGAAGCCGCCCCTGCTGCCGTGGAAGGACAAGAAGAAGCAGAAGGAACCAAAGAGCCCGAACTGGTCGGCAAGAAGGGCGCAAAGGAAGAGGAGTAATCCCCTACCTCGTGAGCAGTGCGTATCGAAAACCCCATTTCCAAGACAGAAATGGGGTTTTTTATTGCATGAGGGTAATCATTCAAGGTACAAAAGCGAAGCACAGCACCTCGGATACGGCGTCATATCCCATTCGACGGGATAGATCGAACAGACGGAAAAGACCGGATAGCAACTGTGTTCCTTTTCAATAAGATTTTTAGGCCTGCTGCCAGCAGGTATTGTTCTTTATCATGGCATTGAGGATGACCAGGAGCTTGCGCATGCAGGCCACGAGAGCCACCTTGGCGGGTTTGCCGGCAAGACGCAGGCGCAGGTAGAACTCCCGGATGACGGGATTGCAGCGGCTAGCGGTGAGAGCCGCCATATACAGGGCAGCCCGAACGTGAGCCCGGCCTCCCCAGCAGGATCGCCGCCCGCGGGATTGCCCGCTGTCGCGGTTGAAGGGAGCCACACCGACGAGAGCCGCAAGCTTGCGG
>DATJPI010000010.1:0-4761 GCA_035506495.1 Syntrophales bacterium | reverse complement strand
AGCCGGCATGGATCAGGTTGTACAGGATGTCGTAGCTGAGCTTTCCCGGTGTGCTCGATGCACCGATAAGGGCCACGCTTGCCGGCTTGAAGATGGCATCCAGCTGACGGATCGATTCCATAGCTCCTCCTTATTTCGTGCATTGCGGTGAAAGAAACGGTGGGTCCCCCTGACAGAACGGGTGAATCCTACCATAGACCCCGTGCATTTTCTACGGGGAAGTGGCCCCGGGGAAACCAAAAGGGTGTGACGGGAAGATGACCTTATTTTGATGAATCTTGCGGCTTCTCAAGCAGTTGCCGTATTTGCCATCCCGGGCAGGACCGTGCAGTCCTGCCCTTTTCTTTTTTCTTGTCAAACGGGGGCGGTCCCGACTATATACGGTTTGAGCGTTTTTTACATTGCCAGAGGTACTTGGACAGGATTCTTCCTGCGAATAGACGGTTTTCGACCGCTCTAAACGCTGGCTGCACTGCATCGCAAAAACTCGCCCGTCGGGCTCAAACAGTTTGCGTTGCGGGCGTTTCGCTGCGCGAAGAGCGGTTACCGAAAACACGCCTACCCTCGCCATCCAGAATCCTGTCCTCGTCCGCAATGGCGCGACCTGAAGCAGTCAGCCGGTCGTTCACACCGAACCGGTTCATGTAAAAAAAAGAGGGAGGGATGATCGATGAGGCATCGCACGGCAGGAAAAATCGCGGACAAGCTGTGGTACCTGGGCCGCGAGGAAGCGGGGGTGTACATCCTCGAAGGCAAAGACGGGTCGATCATGATCAACGGGGGGCTTGCGCACATCCTCCCCGATGTCCTCAAGCAGATGAAAGAGTTCGGGATCGACGCCGCAAAGCTCAACAAGATACTCATCCTCCATTCGCACTTTGACCACATCGGGGTCATCCCCTACTTCAAGAGAAACTGGCCGGCCATCGAGGTCTATGGTTCGGAGGAAACCTGGCGGATCCTCAAAATGCAGAAGGCGATCGACATCGCCAACCAGTTCAGTAAAATCGTGGCGGACAAGCTAGGGCTTGGGGCGGCCCTCGAGGGATTCGACTACGCATGGCGCGACGACATCTCCGGGAAAACCGTCGGCGAAGGCGACCGGATCGACATGGGCGCTGCGACCCTGAACATCCTTTACACGCCCGGCCACACAAACTGTTCCATCACGGCCTACGAGCCTCGCCTCAAGGCCCTCTTTGCTTCCGACGGGGGCGGCATCCCCTACCGGGAAATGTCTTTTGCCTCGGCAAACACCAACTTCACCCATTACCTGGAGAGCCTCGAGAAGATGAAACCCCTGGCCGTGGATTACCTCTGTGCCGATCACTACGGCTATGTCACGGGTGACGACGCCCGCGGCTTCATCGAACTGACGATTCGGGAGGGGCGGAAACTGAGGGCGCAGATGGAGGAAATCCTCCGGGAGAAGGGAAACGTCGATGACGCCGCGAAGGCCATGACGGTGTATTTCTACCGGGAATGCCCGGATTACTTCATCGCAGCGGACATCCTCGAGGGAGTCTTTCGGCAGATGATGAAGTTCCTCGAGAGAAACCTGAATTCGTAAATATCCTTTTGTGTTGATCAATCCGGGGGGCTGTCTCATCGGCAGCCCTTTTTCTTTCGAGGAACTTCGGCTCTCCTTGAAAAGCGGTGACTCCACTGGCAAACTCGGCGACGCAATTTTCATCTTGGGAGGGGGGCATGGTCCGACACTTCCTGTTGGCGGGTTTTCTCCTGGTCTTTTCCTGCGGAATACAGGGATTCCCGATTGTGGCCGCAGCGGGTGGCAGCATGGATGACTGTGCAAAGATAGATGATGATACCGCGCGGCTTCGGTGCTACGACGAAGCGGCAGGCCGCAAGCCGAAGGAAGTGCCGGCCCGTCCAACTCCCGCGCCGCCTGCTCCGGGAAAACCTGCACAATATTCTTATCTCTCCTGGAAGTGGCAGCTCGATGAGGAAAGCCGAAGAAACCGCTACGCCATCATGCCCTACCGGGCAAATTACCTTCTGCCCTACACGTACAATTTCACGCAGAACAAGCAGCTCTACCAGGCCATAGATCCGAATGTAGAAATCCAGGATGCCGAGGCCAAGTTCCAGCTCAGCTTCAAGATCAAGCTCTGGGAGAGCATCCTAGGTACAAACACCGATCTCTGGCTCGGCTACACGCAGCTTTCGCTCTGGCAGGTCTACAATTCGGCGTTCTCGGCTCCTTTCCGCGAGACCAACTACGAGCCGGAGATCCTCCTGACCTTCCGGACCAACACGGACCTCTACGGTCTCGTGCGAAACCGCTTCATCCAGGTCGGCCTCAACCATCAGTCCAACGGCCGAAGCCTGCCCCTTTCGCGCAGCTGGAACCGCATCGTGGCAAACTTCGGCTTCGAGCGGGATTCCTTCAACATGGTCCTTCGGACCTGGATGCGCATCCCAGAGAGCGCAGAGAATGACGACAATCGCGACATCGAATCCTACCTCGGCTACGGCGAGCTCGTGGCGGGTTATTTCTGGAAGGACTTCGCCGTTGCCGCCACGTTCCGGAACAACCTGCGCCTCAGCAGCGACAACGTCAGCGGCCTGCAGCTTGATTTCACCTTTCCTCTCTTCGATCCCATCAACGGCTACGTGCAGTACTTCGTGGGGTACGGCGAAAGCCTCATCGACTACAACCACTACAATAACCGCGTCGGCGTGGGCTTCCTCGTGAAGGACTGGTAGAAAAGCATGACCGATCCCATTCGCGCCCACCGGGCGCTGATTTTCCTTGTTTGGCTCTCCCTCATCGCAGGCTTGATGCTTCTTTGCAGCCCCCCTGCGCGAGCTGCAGGGGCTGTGGATTTCGGTGTCCTCGAAAAGGAGATCGTGAAGGAGGTCAACCTGGCGAGGATAAATCCGGGCTTCTACGCCTCTTGGCTTCGCGGTACGAGACCCTATTACCAGGGGACCCAACTGAAACGACCGGGGGAGGTTGCCATTCGGACGAAGGAAGGGCTTACGGCCGTGGACGAGGCCATCCGCTCTCTGCAGGTGCAGAAACCTGTGGGGGCCCTGGATTGGTCGCGGGGTCTGTCGCTAGCCGCCCGCGACCTCGTGGCGCCCCAGGGGGCCGCGGGAGAGTTCGGCCACAAGGGGCCCGACGGGAGCATGCCCTCGGAACGGATCGGGCGGCACGGCACATGGGAGTCCATCATCGGTGAGAACGTCGCCTACGGGCAGCGGACGGCCCGCGATGTGGTGGCGGCCTTCATCGTCGACGACGGCGTTCCCGGCCGCGGGCACCAAAAAAACCTCTACAATCCGGCATTCCATGTCATGGGCGTCGACTGCGGCCCCCACTCCGTCTACGGCACCATGTGCGCCATCACCTTCGCCGGCGGCTTTCACGAAAAGGCCGTCCGTTGAAGGAATCCCTCCTTCAGTTGCCCTCGATACGGCCGCGATAATACCGCAGCGGCAGAACCAATCCAAAAAAGGGCAGCAGGTACATGGCCGCTACCATGGTCTCTCTAGGTCCAAAAAAATGCGAGCAAAATACAACCAGGAGAATGTTGTTCATGTGCGCCAGCATGACGGCGCCCCCTACCCGGTCTTCAATCGGCCGGCCGAGGAAAAAGAGGATCCCCACCACACAATAGACCACGGACAGGACGATATCCACGATGGCCGCTTCTACAATCAGGGTCGGGTCGGTGTAAAATATCCCGGCAAACTTTGAAAAGACACCGAGATTGATAAGCGCAAACATGACGAGATTCACCGGATAGGAGCGGCGATTCGCGGCGTCGAGCCAGCGCGGTGCCCAGCGCCTGAGAACCTGAACAGCGGCAATCGGGACGAAAATGGCCAGGGCCAGCACCTGGAGCATGTCCCAGAAGGAAAGGTGCACGCTCTTCGCAAGGACAATCCCCACGACGGCAGGAAGACTGAAGGGCACGAGGATGGAGGTGATAATCGTGACCACAAGGACCCGCGCGCTGTTGCCGCCCACAAGATTCGACATGAAGGGCGCCACAACCCCCGTGGAGACCCCGGTCAGCAAAAGGGCCGCAACGGCATAGTCCGGCAAGACGTACAAGAAAACGAAATAGAGGGCCACGGGCAGGAGAAACATCTTTAAAACAACGATGGAGAGAATCGGGAGGCTTGCCCGGTGCAGGGCCTCGCGGACCGCCTCCAGTCGGATGGAGAGGAAACTCATGAAAAAGAGGATCATGAGGCACAGCAGGGGATAGGGCTGCAGGAACGCAAAGACGGCGGGACAGCATATCCCGGCCGCCATGGAAGAGAACACGACGGCGAGCAGGACGATGTCCCTCGAACGGAACGGAAGTGCCATGGCCGTGTGCCTACTCCCTGCCTGCCGGGCTGCGCCGGACGATCTGGTTGCCAATGACCGTGAAGACCGTCTCACCCCTCTGGTTGTATGTGGAGTAACGCAGCCGCACAATGCCCCGGTCGCCCGACTTCGAGGGCCTGAGTTCCAGCACCTCTCCGGCGGCACGCAGCGTATCGCCTGGACGAACGGGCTTGAGCCATTTCAGGTCGTCGAAACCCGGGGAGCCCAGGCTGTTTGCGGCATTGAGGGCGCCCGTCATGAGGAAGAGACGAAAGGTCAGCGCAATGGTGTGGATGCCGCTTGCGATGAGTCCTCCGTAGGGCGTCGCCTTGGCCGCCTCGGCATCGACATGGAAGACCTGAGGATCGAAGTGCATCGCAAAATCGATGATCTGCCCTTCCGTGACGGTCATCCCC
>DATJPI010000009.1:0-12311 GCA_035506495.1 Syntrophales bacterium | reverse complement strand
GCAGGCGTGTGAGCAGGAATTCCACGAGCCGGTCTGTCGTCGAGTAGTACTGGTTCGGATCGGACGGGCTCAGGATGGAATGGAAGAGCTTGATGAGCCTGTTCTTCAGAAAGACGAGGGCATAGCTGGCCGTGCCCTCATGCTGTCTCGCCAGCATTTCGTACATCTCCTGAGGCGGCGGCACGGGAACGTTGACCAGTACGTATTTCCCGGTGGCGTCATCGAGTCGGAACAGCGGCTTGCTGTAGGAATAGAAGGAGAGCCGCGTGCGGTCGTAATCATGAGGGAATATCCCCAGGACAACCAGGTCTGGACGCAGCGGCTGACCGTGCAAGCCGTATTTCAATATTGCCTGGTCGAGGCCGTAGCTGCCCACCCCCATGTTCAGGACCTCCGAAGGCTGGCGATGGGCCCCCTGGAGGGTTTTCTCCAGGTAGTAGGGGTAATTCTCGCGGTCTCCCACGTCGATCCCCCAGGTGAAGCTGTCGCCCAGCGTGACGATCCGCAGGGTGGATTCGGATTTCGGCCCGGCTTTTTCCCCGCCCCGCACCCGGTTCGAGGCGATCTGGTAATCCCAGCCGAGCTGCGGGTCGAAATCGGCGGTGAACCAGACTTTCTTCCCGGCATAGTTCTGCAGGAAGATGAGCTGGAAATAGGTGTCCGCGACATCGGGCATGGTCTCGATGCCCTCGTAGGGCTTCGCCTTGCCCGCCGCTGACTGCCTTAGATAGATTTCCAGTCCCCCGAAAACCAGGCAGACCGAAACGACCAGGACCAGGAACTCGGGAAGGATGGACCGCGTGGGTCTGCGCAGGTTCCGACCTCTCGGATCTGCAGGCATCTGCATCATCGACCTCCTGATGGTTCTCTCTCGTCTTTGGATCTTGCGCGGCGGCACCTCGCATCCGCCGCGGATCCTGCCTTTACGACGGCGGCGGCTCCGGCCGGAGCTCCACACGGTAGTTGCCGTTGTCGACTTTCACGAGCATACGGCAGGAGGCGCGGATTTCGTCCATCGCCTCCATGTCCACGTCGAGCATCCGGGCGATCTCCACGTCGCTGCTGATCATGACGCGCCCCCCGCGCCGCTCGCCCCGGCGCTTGAACCAGCGGTAGTTATAGTACGTCCAGCCCGAGACGATGAGCAGGATCACGAGCGTCGTGATGCCGCCATTCTCGAGAAGCCGGGCGAGTTCCTCGTAGCCCCTCTCGCCGATGATCTGGTCGTAGATCGTCTGGACGCCCAGGATCCAGAGAAACAGGGTAAAGAGCGGCAGCAGCAGGTACAGGTAGATCCCCCAGCAGACGATGGTAATAAAATCCTCGGTGAAGCGCCGCAGCGGCGACTTGACCTCGTCCTGAACTATGATTTCAGTGTGTGGAGGCCCCTGTCTGGGCTTTTCCATCGGACGGTGATCTCCTTGCTCTGGAATGCGAAATTGTACACGCCCTTGACCGCGGCCAGGGACGAGAGGATCCAGTACCCTACGGGATACCAGATGACAAAGAAATAGTATTTCAAGAAGGCTTTGTTCTCGTAACGGTAGTCTATGTAGAAGCTCACGAGGAACTCCATCAGGCAGGCAAACCCCAGGATGGCGCCGTACCAGCGCGGGTACAGGGGGTTCCAGCCCAGGAAGTACTTGTAGTAGACCGGCATGACGAGGTCGCAGAAGGGCCAATCGAAGTATCGACACACCCCGTCCGAGACGACGAAGAAAAGCCAGACGAACACGATGGCCATGAAGGTGTGGGCCCACAGCAGGCCTAGGCAGTACTCGATGTAGACCGGCACCAGCCGGCGATTCCGAAAGTCCTTCCAGATGTCGCCGTGCTTCTGGAGCACTTCGACGCCGCCCTGCGCCCAGCGAACGCGCTGACTCCAGAGGCCCTTGAGCGTCTCGGGAACGAGGATCCAGGCAAGCGCCCGGGGCTCGTAGCGGATGTCCCAGAATTTCCTCTGCAGCTTCCAGGTGATGTCGATGTCCTCGGTGACGGTGTCGCTGTCGAAGAGTCCGCAGTCGATGACAGCGCTTTTGCGGTAGGCGGCGATCACACCGGAGACGGTGAGGACCTTGCCCAGGATGCGCTGGGTCCGCTTGATCAGGCCGATGATGTTGGAATACTCGCCGACCTGGATCTTCCCCAGCAGGGAGGTGCGGTTGCGGACCCTCGGGTTTCCCGTGACGGCGCCCACGCGGGGGAAGTTCACCAGGTGCAGCGCCATCCACTTCAGAATGTCCTTGTCAACGAGGCAGTCGGCGTCGATCGTCAGCAAAAACTCGCCGCGGCTCACGAGGATCGCCGCGTTGAGCGCTTTGGACTTTCCGCTGTTGGGCGTCAGGTGGATGATGCGCAGCCACTCGGCATTTTCCGACACGAGCCGCTCCAGGATTTCCTGCGTCCGGTCGGTGCTCCCGTCATTGACGACAATGACTTCATAGTTCGGGTAGTTGAGATCTTTGAGGTTGAGGACCGTTTCCTCGATGACCATCTCCTCGTCGTGGGCGGGAACGATCACGGTAACGTAGGGAAAGTACTCAAGGTCAGGCTCTTTCCGCCGTTCCCTGCGGAAAGAGAAAATAAGCCCCCCGACCATCCATACGATACTCATATAGAGCGGATAGAGAAAAACGAAGAGTCCGATGAATTCAAATAGGGTCATGTTGTCCTATGGATGCCTGCCGGACGGCTTGCAGGCCCGGAGGATCCGATATCGCATTGCTGCCTCAGGGGTTGTCCTTGATCAATGTCTTCATCTGATCGAAGAACGCCTTCTTCTGCGGCCCTGATGGGACAGGCTGCTTCCTTACCGCATCGCTCTTCGAGGAGAGAATCGCAGCGATCGTGTCCAGCTCCGGCTGGTTCAAATATACGTTGTCGGGATAGTAGGCGATGTGATGGGCCCCGAGTGCCAGCACGGCTGTCATCTCGTCCTGCAGCAGACGGCTGTTGATCCATCGCTTGCTTTTCCAGTCGTAACTCTGAAGTTTGAAAACGATCCGGCGGCTGCTCTCGCGGCCCCCGGCGGCCCGGTAGAGCTCGCGGTACCAGGCCTTGCTGTCCTTCCTGTCCTCCATCGCCGCGTAGGCCATCACCACGGTATAGTCGTACGCCTGCAGGTAGCGCAGGACGTCCTGGGCAAACCACCGTTTCGATTCCGGGTTGGTCACCGCCTCGCTGTAGATGTTCCGGGCGATGGCAGCCGTCGGGCGGTACGTCCGGACGGTCTTGACGATCTCCTCTACGTGATGATCCAGGGCTTCCGTCTTGAAGGCCGTCCAACGGGCCTCGAGCTCTTTGTTCTTCCTGAGCTGCTGCGGGTCCGGCGCTACACCGTACTGCTTCCGGAAGGCCTCCAAGGCGGCGGGGTGAAAGTCCTCCGTCTCGGCCAGGTAGGCGTCATCCTGGATCAGGATGCCGTCGAAGGCCACGTAAGCCGACAGGTCCCGGAAAATCGCACGGGCCGCCTCGAGGCTCCTCGAGTCGAAGGGTGAAAGCCTGCGGTACCATGACGAAGTCACGGCGGGTTTTCCACCTTTAAGCTCCCGCACCTTCAGCTCCTCGTTCAGCACTGTATCGGGAAGCTCGTAGGCCAGCGCGGGCATCCAGACGAAAACCTTGATCTCCCTAGAACGGATCCGGTTTGCGGCATGGCCCAGGAAATCCATTTCGACGGGAAGCGTCGAATTCATGAAGTAGAGCGACTTGACATTGCCCGTGCCGCTGATGTCGCAGAAACCCTGCAGAAAGACGGTATTGACTCCCAGGGCCACGAGCCGGTCGATGAGACGGCCCAGGTTGCGGTCGCTCTCCTCGTAATCGCCCTTCTTGACGATGAGGTCCAGGTCGACCTGCACGGCGCGCATGCGGTAATCCTCCCGGAGCCCGTGCTTGAGGGAATCCTTAAAAACCTTGAGCCAGTCGAGCTCGGCTTCGAGATAGTGCCGGGGGATGCGGTCGAGGGCGCCGATGGAGGAGTATCCTTCATCGAGGGTCAGGATCATCTCGAACCCGAGCTTCTTCGCCTCCTCGACGCCGATGAGATTGTAGCGCCCGTAGGGCCACGTCAGGATGTTCGGTTTTTTGCCAAGCTTCTCCGCCAGCACATCGATGCTTTTTGCGAGATCCGCCCGGAGGCGGATCCGGAACTCTTCCCGCGTCTCATAGCGCTTGCGGTCCGGAAAATAGAAGAAGGTCGCCGGCGACGGCTCGATATTGCCTTCGGCATTTGCCTGTGCCAGCCTGTGAAGTGCGTCGCTGTGGGAGGCGATTGCGATCAGGCCCGAATCGGACACCTCCCGGATTTGCTGCCAGTTCATCAGTTGCTTGCCGACGTATCCAGACGTTTCCGGCCTGTCAATCCAGGAGGTGACAACAGAGAGCACCGCCGGGGCGTTGTAGAGTCTCAGGATGGGAAACACAAACCGGTGGAAGCTGACGTAGGCATCGTCAAAGGTGAGAAGGACGGCCTTTTCGGGGAGCGTCGACTGGCCCTTGGACACCGACAGGACATCGGCCGCGGAAACGAACGTGTAGCCGTGGGTTCGCAGATACTCGATCTGATTGACGAAGTCCTTCTGCGAGACGTCGTCCTTCGCCACGGGGGCTTCGGGGATGTCGTGGTAGACGAGCGTGATGAAGGTATCCGCCGCTGGAGCAGGTGCAGTCATGATGAATATTGCAATCAGAATGGCAGCAACGAATGTCAGACACCTGAACGGGCTGCCCAGAAATGCCCGGATGCAAGGCCCCCGAAGTCCTGAGGAGGGAGGCGTACTGAGGCGTACGTCGACCGACGAAGGACTAGGGAAACGCAGCAGACGGGCGTTTCTGGACAGTCCGTCAGAAGTACCAGTTGAGTGTGAGGTATAATCCAATAACATTGGTGTAATTCCCATCATAAACTCGCAGATCGTAGGAGGCGCTGCCCCTCACGTTAAAGGTCCTGGAATGGACATACACCTCCTCGAGGGTGACCCCCCCGACCGGGTATACGCTGTAATTCTTCTCTCCGCTGACTCCGGCGCGAAGGTAGAGCGCCGACGTCCAGCCCCGCTCATAGCGCTGGAAGTTGACCCACTGGATCGCCGAGGTGGCCAGGATGCTCCACTCGTACTCCGGGCTGTAGTAGACGACGTCCTGCCGGGAGTAGCCGTCGACGCTGCCCACGAGGCCGGCGCGGACCTTCAGGTCGGGCGTGCTGTAAACGGTCTGGTTGAAATACGCCGCACCGTAGGGATGGTTGTTGCTGTCGGAGAACCAGTACTGACCCGCCGACAGGCCGTAGTCCCGAAGCTCGCTTGACCGGTAGAGAAGATCCACCCCGGCTTGCTGCGCGTTGATGCCCTGGACCCTGGCGCGCAGGGGAACGCTCATGCTGAACGAGTCGTACAGGACGCTCACGTGCAGGGGGTCCGTGGGCCACCAGGTCAGGCGGGTATTGGAGCCGAAGTCTCCGCCGCTGATGAAGTCGAAGCTCAGCGACTGCTGCCAGATGAGCTCCGGCGTGACGATCCAGCGAAAGCCGAGACCGACGCGGTCCCAAACAGCCCGGTTGGTGCCGGTATCGGTGTCTTCCCAGGCCTCTTGGCGCAGGATTGCGGTGTTGAGGCTGAAGGTCGGCGTGAGAGGCTTTTCGAGAAGCAGCGAGACCATGTACTCCGTTCCGCCGGTGTATTCCTTGGTGAAAAAGAACTCGGGCTGGACGTGCCACATCTGCTCCACCTGGAGCGATTCCCGGAGCTCATTGACAAAGTAGTCCCGGGGATATCGCCGGGTGAGCTCGTCGGAGATCTGCCTGGCCTGCTGCTTGTAATTCAACTCATTCAGGGCCGCCGCAAGGCCTGTCTTCAACTTCTTGTCCTCGGGGTCCATGTCCCGGGAAATTTCGAACTGCTCCAGGGCCCGCCGTGGCCAGTAGCGCCACAGGTAGTCGTGGGCCAACCCTCCCCGAAGGCCCGTGTCCGAGGCGGCTTCGCTGAGGTAGTGCTCAAAGTACTCCTGGCCTTCCTTCAGCCTGTCCTGGGAAAGAAGGAACCAGCCCTTCGCGACGATGACACGGTTGAGGTCCGCCACGTAGCTCTTCTGGGACAGGATGGACTCATCCCACTCGAGAGATCTCTTGCGCTTCGCGAGCACGCCGTCGATCTCATCGAACACCTCCCAGCCCTTATCCCATTGCCGAAGGGCCGTATGGCAGGAAACGATTCCGAGAAGCGCGCCGATTGCGTTGTCCGTTCCCTGCTCCATGCTCATCCGGTAATACCGGAGCGCTATCTCCGGCTCTTTGAGATAGAGATAGGCATCAGCCACGGACTCCGTGATCCACCACGGGATGGGCTTTCCCGACGTTTTCAGAATTTCAAACTGCTGCAGAACCTCCCCCATTCGGTCCGTCTGACGAAGGGCGGCGATCAGATCCGCCCGCGCTGCAAAATTGCCGGGGTCCGCGGTGAGGATCGGCCGCAGCTCGGCAATGGCCTCCTCCCACTCGCCCCAGGTGATCTTCTCCGATGCCGTCCCGGCGCGAAGGGCGCCAATCTGCGCCGGCGCGCCGACCTTCGTCTTTTCGGCCACCCCCAGGGCCTCGCTCGGGGCGCCGTATTGCTCCAGGAGAAGGACCTTCATCTCGTCGAGCGTCCGGGCCGGTATCCGCCCGCCCTTCTCGGCTTCCTTCATTGCCGCATAAGCGCCTGCGGCATCGCCCATCCGCATGGAGGTGAAGATGACTCCCTTGAAGCTTTCGCCGTCGCCGGGATCATAGGACAAGCCGAGCCTGTAGAGCTCCATTGCCTTGGGATAATCCCGAAGCTCGTAGTAGGCCTTGGCCATGTTGCGGGGAACGTAAGTCAGCTGCTTGAGAGTGGCTTCCCGCGGGCCGTAAAACTCGACGGCCCTCTGGTACGCCCCTGTCCAGGAGAGGCACAGGGCATAATCGGCCTGAATATGCCTATCCTCGGGCAGGACCGCCAGTGCGCGCGCTAGCAGGGGGAGGGCCTCTTCGTTTCGGCCTGCGCGGATCAGCCTGGCGGCTTCTTCGTGGTCCGCCTTGGCCTGTGCCGAGGTATCGATAGGGGTTGGAGGGTCCAACGGATCAGCAAAGACTGGAATGGAGGTGAAAAGAAAGGCCACCGCCAAGGAAAGAGTGATTACGCCAATTTTTGTAGATATGATATTGCTAATATCGGCGGCTCCTTAGATCGGTGGAGGATCCTGTTTTTCACGGGTAACGTTATCCAGCCCTATTGTGCAACATTTTAAAGTATTGCTTGCAAAGGAAGTGCCTTAGTTGACCAATAAATGCAAAAAAGATGGAGTCCACGATCCCGTCGGCCAGGACCGGGCAACGGCCGGTATCTTTCCTCCCATCGGTCCGTCCGTGATACAGAAACGGCAGTCTCACTCGCCCTCCCCGGCCGCTCAGCGGGCGAAATGCCCTTACGGAGAGCATGCAACTGCCGTCTATCAAATAGCAAGAAACTGCATTGCATGCAATCGTTTATCGATTGATGTTGTTCCCGTACCGCAAAGTATGGTAAAAAAGCAATCTATCCAATGGATCGGGATACGAGCGATCCGGATCCCCTACCATGAAAAGAATGAAAGGAGTTTCAACGATGCAGGCTCTGTTTACCTTGACTCCAGCGGAATCGAAGCGGCTCATCGGGAAAGGCATTGCGGCCCTTCCCGAAGTGCAAAATGCGAATAAGAATGGCTACCTCCTCGTGAGCCGCGGCTCGACGACAGCCTACTGTCTCGAGGAAATCACGGGGGAGAAAATCGAAAAGGAACGCTACCTGGCTGGCCAGACCATCCGGGGAGTCCTCTGCGTGCTGGATGCAGGGTTTCGCGCCAAGCCCATCACGCTGCACAAAGGCGAGATCCTGCCCGTGGAGCCAAATACCGTGGCAGACAAAATGGGCCCCGGCGATATCCTTCTCAAGGGCGGGAACGCGTTGGATGCCTTCGGCAACGTGGGAGTCGTGATGGTGAACCCCGTGGGGGGCACCATGGGGGCCTTCTATATGGGCATGAAGGCCCGCGGCCTGGAGATCATCTACCCCGTGGGACTCGAGAAGCTTATCCCCTCGGTGGAGGAAGCGGCACGCTACGGCGGGACGATGGCCATCGGCAAATCGATCGGCTGCAAGGCCGGCATGGCCTGCGTCGCCGACGGCAGGCCCTTCACGGAGATCGACGCCCTTGAGACGCTTTTCAACGTGTCGGCCATCCACTTCGCTTCCGGCGGATGGGGTGGGGCCGAAGGCTCCGTCACGCTCATCATCGACGGTCCCGACGCCGAAGTGGGAAATTGCATGGAATTCATCGAGACCAAGATCAAGGGCGAGCCCGCGCTGCCTGGCGTCAAGGGCCCCTGCAAGACCTGCCCTATCAGCATGTGCAGCTTCCAGGGCAAGGATGACAAGGATCTTCCGGTCTATCTGAAGTAGGCGATACGCGGGGCCGGCTTTCGCAGCCGGCCCCGTTGTTTACCTTCCATCTTCTTTCACACGAATGATCATCACTCACACCGAAGTGGAAACAAACCGGAGCACATCGCCAATGGCCGATTACACAGAAGAGCCCAAGGGCTGGAGAGATCTCCCCCCCGAGAAACTGGCCGAGTTCATGAACCGCACAAGTGAGGGATACCTGCCTGCCCTTCTCGGCTTTACATTGGTATCGGCATCGAAGGAACGCGTCCTGGCCCGCATGGAAATTCAGAAGCATCACCTGGCACCCAACGATTATCTGCACGCGGCCTCCGTGATCACGCTGGCCGACACGACCTGCGGTATGGCAACCATCTTAAACCTCCCCGAAGGCGCAGGGGGCTTCACGACGATCGAACTCAAGACCAACTTCCTCGGCACGGCCCGCGACGGCGTCATCCATTGCGAAGGCACACCCGCCCACATCGGCCGGCGCACCATGGTCTGGGACGCCCGCGTCTGGGATGAAAAATCGGGCAGAGACCTCGCGCTTTTCCGCTGCACGCAAATGATCCTCCCGAAGCAGCCATAAGCCGCGGACCTTTCGCAAAAGGTGTTTCTCTGCCCGGCAGGAGCGAGGATGGACCGGGGAACCGGTTGCCGGGCCTGTTCTTAACGATTCTTGTAACCAACAACAAGGAGGTTATTATGCGAAGTGTGCTGTTCTACCTGATCGTCACCTCGGTTGCCGTCGGACTCGTCGTGGCGGGGCCCACCATCGCCTCGGCAAAGTTTAAGCTCGAGGATGCCACGATTGCCGACGTCCACAAGGCGTTCAAATCGGGCGATCTCACGGCGAAGAAGCTCGTCGAGATGTACCTGAAGCGGATCGAGGCCTACGACCAAAAAGGGCCCAAACTCAATGCCGTCATTTACGTGAACCCCAAGGCCCTGGAAGAGGCCGCCGCGCTCGATGCGAAGTTCAAGAAGTCCGGCCCCGTGGGGCCGCTCCACGGCATTCCCGTCCTGCTCAAGGACAACGTGAACACGAAGGACATGCCCACGACGGGCGGCTCGCTGAGCCTCAAGGGCTACATCCCCCCCTACGACGCCACGATCACCAAGCAGCTGCGAGATGCGGGTGCCATTATCATCGCCAAGGTCAACCTGCACGAGTTTGCCGTCTGGGGCGAGTCGGTGAGCTCCATCCTGGGGCAGACCCTGAACCCCTATGATCTCACTCGAACCCCCGGCGGCTCGAGCGGAGGCACCGGCGCAGGCCTCGCAGCCAACTTCGGCATGCTGGGCATCGGCACCGACACGGTGAACTCCATCCGCTCCCCCGCGTCAGCCGACTGCATCGTGGGCATCCGCCCGACGCTGGGACTGGTGAGCCGCTACGGCGTGATCCCCTACTCCTTCACGCAGGACGTGGCGGGTCCAATGGCCAGAACCGTCACGGACGCGACGAAGATGCTCAACGTGCTCACCGGATTCGACCCGGGTGACCTCGCGACGGCATGGAGCGTCGGCAACATCCAGAAGGACTACGCAAAGTACCTGAAAAAGGACGGTCTGAAGGGCAAGCGGATCGGCATTCTCCGGAGCTTCTTCGGCAAGGACGCCATCCACCAGGAAGTCAACGCCGTGACGAACAAGGCCATCGAAGACTGTAAAAAACTCGGCGCCACGATGGTCGAGCTCGACACACCCGATCTCGATTCGGGCAAGATCGCAAACGACATCAGCGTCCACCTCTATGACCTCAAGCCGGATTTGAATTCCTACCTGGGCGATCCGAAGAACAACACGCCGGTGAAATCCCTGGCCGAGATCATCGCCTCGGGCAAGTACTCGCCAAGCATCGAAAAGAACATCAAGGATGCCGAGGCGCTGACCCACGACGCGAAGTACGACACGCGCCTTGTGGCAAGGACGAAGCTCCAGGACCGCGTCATGGCGCTCATGGCCGAAAAGAAGCTTGACGCCCTCATCTTCCCCCACCAGAAGCGGCCTGTCGTCCCCGTGGGCGGCACCCAGGTCGAGCGCAACGGAAGCCTCGGCTCCGTCACGGGATTCCCCTCCATCGTGGTTCCCGGCGGGTTCACCAAGCCCACCGAGTCGGCCAAAATCGGCGTGCCCGTGGGGATCGAGTTCCTCGGGCGCCCCTGGACGGAGGGGCTCCTGATCGAGATGGGCTATGGCTACGAGCAGGGCACCAAAAATCGCCGTGTGCCCCTGACGACACCCAGGCTTCCCGGCGAGATGTAATCCGTCTTTGATGATTCACCCGGCCCCCTCGCACCGCCCGTGCGAGGGGGGCTTTTTTCTCCCGTCTGACACCGCGGCAACATGGTTTGCACGAAAGGGCTTTTGGTTTTATAAGAAGCTGGCAGAGACTGGATGCGTTGAAAGGAAATAACGAACCATGAAGAGAAGCGGATATACGCTTTTGCCAAACCGCGACGACCACCACTGTTTCGGCTGCGGGCCGAAGAACCCCTCGGGCCTTCAGATGCAATTCTACACCGACGGCAAGGCCGTCGTCTCGTGGGTCACGGTTCCGCAGCACCTCTGCGGCTGGAAAAACCTAGCCCACGGGGGCATCCTGTTCACGATCCTCGACGAGATCATGGCCCGGGCTATCATCTACGGCCTGAAATGCATCATCCTCACCAAGGCCATCACGGTGGAATTCAAGAAGCCCGTTCCTATGGGCATGGAGATTCGGGCAGAAGGCCGGGTCCTGCGTACCGTGAGCAAGCGGGAGGCTCAGGCTGAGGGGATTCTCATCGACGAGGCAGGCGACATCTGCGCCAGGGCAACGGGGACCTTTGCCACAATCGATCCCGAAACGGCCAGGAAGCGCGGGATTGCCGACGACGCCATGTTCCGGTGGTTTGAAGAGTACATCGCGAGCAAGCAGCCGTAAAGAAGCCGATCCCGTACAGCCTGTCGGTCAAATCGCTGCACGTCCATTCTCCATCCCCGTCAGGAATCAACATCAAGATTGCTTTTCAAAGCTCTCCCACGTGCAGGCATCAAAGGGGCATCCTGTGCCAAGATTTTTCTTTTATCCCGCAAGGGATAATGAGAACATGCCCTATCGTTTCACGCGACCCGGGGGGATGGGAATGGAAGCGGTACTTTCCGACCGGTACATGGACGTCGAAGGCATCCGTACCCGTTACCGGCTTGCCGGCAGCAGTGGACTGCCCGTCGTTCTCATCCACGGTCTGGGCGCATCGGCGGAAATTTGGTCAGCCAACATCGATGCCCTGGCCGCGAGCCACCGGGTCTACGTCCCCGACCTGCCCGGTTTCGGCCGCACGGAAATGCCCCCGTGGATGGACTTCAGCCCGGCAGCCTATTCCCGGTTCGTTCGGGATTTCATGACCGCACAGGGGATCGGGCAGGCGATGCTCGTCGGCCATTCGCTAGGCGGAGGCGTTGCGCTTCGCATCATTCTCGAGGACCCGGGGCGCGTGGAGAGGATGATCCTGGTGAGCAGCGCCGGTCTCGGACGCAATATCAGTCTTCCCCTGCGTATCGCCTCACTGCCGTTTTTCGACCGGGTCTTCTTCAAGCCGCCCCTGCAGGTCTTCACTTTTTTTCTGCATCGCCTGGTCTACGACTCCAAGAGGATCACCCCCGAGTTCGCGCGGCTCTATTACGAAATGTTCTTCCAGCCGGGATCCATGCGGGCCTTTACGGGAATCCTGCGCGCTATCGTCACGCTCCGAGGTGCAAGGCCCGGCGTCCTGAAGCCGATCCGGGACGGGCTCGGTACGATTGCCTCTCCTGTGCTCATCCTCTGGGGGCGACAGGACCGCATCCTGCCCGTCGTTCAGGCTGTTGAAGCGGCCGCAAAAATCC
>DATJPI010000008.1:0-2673 GCA_035506495.1 Syntrophales bacterium | reverse complement strand
CTGTTGGCCCGGACGATGCAGCCGTCGATGCAGACGGCGATTGCCTCCTGGGCCTGCTCGAGGATCCGCCGGGAGAGATTCTCGGCGGCGACGATTTCCTCGTAGCGTCTTTGCTGGGTCAGGTCAGTGATGACGAGCGTGAGCGACTTCGCGCCTCCCAATTCGATGGGGCTTGTTGCAATCTGCACGGGAATCTCGGCTGCCGATGCACTGAAGAGCGTGATCTCGACCTTCGGGCAGTCAAGACCCTCTTTATCAAGGATTTTGTCCAGGATCGGGTGATCGGAGGCATGCACGAACTCGTGAAATCGACGGCCGACAATACCCGAAGGAGATGCCGCGGCCATCTGCGCAAATCGCCGGTTGCCGTAGAGAATCGTGCCGTCCGTGGAAAGCGTGATGGCGCCCTCGTTCATGGTCTCGACCATCACGTGGTAGGCGTGATCGGCCCCCTCGAGGGTGAACACCTGATCGCCTGAGGGGCCGGAGGTGACAATGGCGTCCACGGCACCGCTGCGGATGGCTTCCAGGGTGTCTTCCAGCTCCTGGAGTCGGGCCCGCAGCTCTTCGTTTTCGATGGTCAGTTGCTGTTTCGTTTTGGCTTTGGCCATGGGGTCGTCCTGTCGGTGCGTCTAAGACCGGCCGCGTTTTTCACAGGATGAGCCGAAGGGACTTTTCAGGCAGTCTTCCTTTTTATTTCTTCGACCGCAAATCCAGTCCCACGATGATCTTCTCCGTATCGGACATGTCCCCGATGAACCGCCTCAGGGGAAGGGGCAGCTTCTTCAGCAGGGTCGGCGCCGCGATGATCTGCTCGCCGTCCGCCAGTGAAGGGCGCTTGTAGAGATCGATCACCTCCAGGGAATACCGCCCCTCGAGGTGCTCCTCGCAGATCTTCTTGATATTCGTGATGGCCAGGGTAGATTTCGGCGTCATTCCTGCAATGTAGAGCCGAAGCACGTAGTTTCTGCCGTCCTGCCCTTCAAGGGCCTTCTCGATCTTTTCCTTATCCGTTCGTCCCCTCATCTGTTTCACAGGCGTCTCCCGTCTTTTTAATGCAGCGGGCGCAGGTCGAGGCCGACAAGCACCCGCTCCGTGTTGGAGAGATCCCCGATGATCTTGCGGATCGGCTCGGGCAGCTTCCTCACCAGCGTGGGGATGGCGACGATCTGGTCCCCCTTGGCAAGCTGGGGGTTTTTGAGCAGATCGATCACCTCGATTGCGTAACAGCCCGGGACGTGCTCTTCGCAGATGGCCTTCAGGTTGGCAAAGGCCGCAAGTGATCTCGGCGTCTGCCCCGCCACGTAGAGCCTCAGCTCCCAGAGCTTCTTTTTGGCTTTTTTTGCCGGCCGTTTCTTCGTTGGCTTGGCTCCCCGAAGGGGCCTTTCCGTTGCCGTGCCTCTCATATTATCACCCCTTCAGTCTGCCATCGGTATCTGCAATCACGAGCCCCCTGTCCGTCAGCTTGAACTCACGGACCTGGTTGGAGTGGCCCATGCCGCGGGACTTCATGATCATGATCCCCCGGTTTCTCTCCCCGTTGCTTTCAATATCTTGCAGGGCAATCCAGGTGTCCATCAGCGAGGAGACCCCGGCCGCTGCTTCGGTATCCCCTGCATCGGTTGCGAGGCTCGTCGAAAGCGATGTGATCTTCTCCGTCTTCATGTGATCGATCAGGCGGGTCAGCATGGATCTCAGCTCGAGCCTGCCGCCTGCCTTGACCAGGTTCGTGATGGGGTCGACGACGACGGCCTGGGGCTTGAACTGCCGGATGAGCTTGTGCATCTCGACGAGGTGCCTCTCGAGGCCCTGCGCCTCGGGCCGTGACGAGTGAACCTTCAGGAGGCCCTTCTTCGTCCATTTCGCGAGGTCCAGGCCGATGGAGAGCATGTTGCGCAAAAGCTGGCTCTCGGACTCCTCGAAGGCAAAGTAGAGGCAGTGCTTGCCGCTTCGGCACATGGCATCCGCAAAAAAGGCGGCGACACTGGTCTTCCCGGTTCCCGCTGTCCCCGAGACCAGCACGCTGCTTCCCCGGTAGTAGCCTCCGCCCGCAAACATTTTGTCCAGCGGTTTGATCCCCGTCGGGACTCTCTCCTTCGAGACCTCGTGGGCAAGCCCCAGGGACGTGATCGGCAGGATCGACATCCCGTGCTCATCGATCAGGAACGGGTATTCGTTTGTGCCGTGGGCCGAGCCGCGGTATTTCACCACCCGCATCCGCCGCGTGGAGAGCTGATCGGTGACCCGGTGATCCAGGAGGATGACGCAGTCGGCCACGTACTCCTCGAGGCCGTATCGCGTCAGGCTGTGCTCCCCGCGCTCGCCGGTGACGATGGCCGTGACCCCCATCGTCTTGAGCCAGCGGAAGAGGCGGCGAAGCTCGGCGCGCAGGATGGCCGCATTCGGCAGGCCCGCAAAGAGCACCTCGATCGTGTCGAGGACCACCCTTTTCGCGCCCACGGACTGGATCGCATGGCCCAGCCTCACGAATAGCCCCTCGAGGTCGTATTCGCCGGTCTCCTCGATTTCGCTTCGCTCGATGTAGACGTAGTCGACGGCGAGCTTCTTCTTGGCGATCAGGGCCTGGACGTCAAAGCCCAGGGAGGCGACGTTTTTCGACAATTCCTCGGCTGTTTCCTCGAAGGCGACAAAGACGCCCGGCTCGTTGAACTT
>DATJPI010000007.1:0-9968 GCA_035506495.1 Syntrophales bacterium | reverse complement strand
ATGAGCGTCGTCGGGGTCGCGAGGATCACCTTTTTCAGGCTGCCGTCCTCGATGAGGGTCGGGTCGTTCTCGATGGCAGCGCTGAAGAAGGTCTCGCCGGGAAGGTACATGACCACGAGTTCAGGCGACTCTTCGAACTGGTCCCAGTAGGCCTTGGAGCCCAGCCCGTTCATGTGGCCCCGCACGGCGCTGACATAGCCGGCGAAAGCCCTTTTCCGGTCCTCCTCGGAGGCGGCTTGAATCGCCGTGAGGAAGGCGTCGACGGGGGCTTTGGCGTCGATGACGATCAACCGCCCGTTCGGGAGGTGCACGACCATGTCGGGCCGGAGCTTCCCGGTTTCCGTGTCGACGGTGACCTGCTCGAAAAAATCACACTGGGGTACCATGCCGGCAAGCTCCGCAGCCCTCCGCAGCGACATCTGGCCCCAGGAGCCGCTCGCCTGGGGTTTGCGCAGTGCCGTGGAAAGACTCAATGTTTCCCTCTGCAGAGCTTCATTCATGTCCGAGAGGGACTTGATCTGCTGGGAAAGGCTCCAGGATTGTTCGGCCCGGGCCTTCTCCAGATCGCGGAGTTGCCCCTCGTAGCGATTCAGCAACTCCTGCAGAGGTCGGATCGTCCCTTCTAGGCTCGCGTGGTGTTCTCCTAGCTTCCCTTTCGTCTGCTCGAGGATCTTGCCGAGATGCTCCGACGCAAGCTCAAGGAAGCTGCGGTTGCTGCTCTCGAGGGCTGCCGAGGCCTGGGCCCGGAACGTATCGGTCATTTCCGTCTTCATGACCTCGATGATCTCTTTCTGTTTCTCAAGGCTGCGAGCGGCTTCGGCCAGCCTTGTCTGGGCTTCCACGGCCTGCGTGCGCTCGTCGTCGAGAGATTTGCGAAGTCCTGTGATTTCGCTCTCTGCCTGTGCGGTCTGCCGTCGGAGCTGATCCATCTGCCCTTCGGCGAATCGGGCACGTCCCTCCAGATCAGAGACCCTGGCGGAGGTGTTGAGCTTGATCTCGTCGGTCTGCCGCAGAATTTCCTTCTGGGAGACGAGCCGTGCGATGATCCACAGCAGGATCCCGCCGGCGACAAAGCCGAATAAAAAGATGATGACGATGTCGATGGTCATATTCCCTCCGGGAATAGGCTTAAGGCGCCGGGTGTCGGGCATCAGGTAGGCTGGAAGAGGTCATCTTCTTTTTTCCTGAAGCCTGTAGCCTTTAGCCTGATGCCTGTCTTTTACCATCATCTCCGCAGGATGGCAAAGGTTTCAGCGAACGAGAGGCCCTGCCGGAGAGAGTCGGTCCGTCGAAACCCGGATGAGATGTGAAGCTCTCTGCGACAGGGCAACGCAGCAATCCGTGAAGCGGCAGGGGCGTTTCCTCCATAAAGTGTTGTCACGCATCCGTCCGCGGGCAGGTTGGCAGGCCTTTTCCGGGTTGCCACAGGCACCCTCATTCCAATACTTGCACGTTCTCTCCCATGCCGCGAATGAGTCGTCACGCTTCACCCCCCCTCGAAAGTGCCGTCCTCAGCGGAATTCAGGGGAGAGGGCCGGAAAATGGCTTAGGGAGAGGGTTTGAGGGCTAAAACCCCTGAGAGGGGCATGTATCTTGCATTTCAGTTGGACAATTTTTTTTGACACACCGAACAAAACCTGTCTTCCCTGAAGAATTTTTTTGTGAAATGTGAAAAAAGCTAGACTGCGAGAGATTCTTAGTCTATACTTCCACCGGTTTTGAATCCGGTGGTTGATTTCCTTTTGAAAGGGGGATGGTCATCAAAGCACCGAACAAAGGGAATAGACGCAAAGGATTCGGATTCGCTACAGCAAAACTTAATCAAGGAGGAGATACTGAATGAACAAGGGACAACTCGTTGAAGTGGTAGCCAAGGCACTTGGCTCCAAGAGCGCGGCGGAGAAGGCGATCAACTCAACCCTGAAAGCAGTTACGGATGCCCTGAAGAAGGGTGACAAGGTTACTCTGGTCGGCTTCGGGACCTTTGCTGTCGCCAAGCGTGCTGCCCGCACAGGCCGCAACCCCCAGACCGGCAAAGAAATCAAGATCAAGGCGAAGAAAGTACCCAAGTTCACCGCCGGCAAGGCTCTCAAAGACACCATCAAGTAAACACAGTTGCCCTGACCCCCGGTGTACATCAACACCGGGGGTTTTTTATTGAATAAACCGGATATCAGGATTCAGGTATCAGGAGGAACAACAGATTATCGATAGCATCGTCCCTTCCGCGGTTTTCATTCGCGCAGATCCGCCAGCCAATCCGCTTTTCGCATCAAAACATTTTGTTTGAGGTTCTCACCGGGAATCGAGTAAAAAGTGATTCATGCCGGGTTTGAAACTTTACACCAGCAACCGTCTCGAGGCTCTCGCCGGGGAGCTTTCGAAGCTCCTCCAATCGCCGCCAGCCTCGCCCATGACCCCGGAGTTCATCCTGGTGCAGAGCCGCGGCATGGAACGCTGGCTCTCCCTGGAGCTGGCTCGTTGCCTGGGGATCTGCGCCAACGTCCGATTTCCCTTTCCGAACCATTTCGTTGACGGGGTCTTCCGCGACATTCTTCCCGATCTTTCTCGTTCCACCGGATTTGACCCTGAAGTGCTCGTCTGGCGGATCATGGGCCTGCTGCCCGGCTGCCTGGAAGAAGAAGGATTCGAGCCCCTAAGGGCGTATCTTGCCGACGACCCACGCGGCCTCAAGCACTACCAGCTCTCCCTCAACATCGCTCGTCTCTACGATCAGTATCTCGTCTATCGGCCCGACATGGTTCTCGGCTGGGAGTCGGGCAGGGACCACCGCTGGCAGGCGACCCTCTGGCGGCAGGTAAAAGCCGGAAGCCCGGGCTTGCACCGCGCGGCCTGCTGGAAAGAAGCCCTCGCCCACCTGCAGCGTTCCCTTACCGGGGGGGTACACCTGCCCCATCGGATCTCCGTCTTTGGCATCTCGGCCCTTCCGCCCTACCACCTAAGACTCCTCAATGCCGTGTCCCGCTACATCGACGTCAATCTATTTGTCATGAACCCCTGCCGGGAGTACTGGTACCTCATCTACTCCGACCGCGAGATGCGAAGGCTTACCGAGCGCCTCGGGGCGGATCGCTCCGATGAAGCCCTTCACCTGGAGAGGGGCAACAGCCTGCTTGCCTCCCTGGGAGCCCTGGGCCGCGATTTTCTCAGGATGGTCTATGATACAGGCTGCGAGGAAACGGACGTATCGGTCGATCCGGGCGAGGAGAATCTCCTCTCGTGTATTCAGTCCGACATCCTCAACCTGCGCGATCGTGAAGCGGAGGTGCCCGGGAGGCTCATCTCCGACGGCGACGACTCAGTCCGGATCTGCTCCTGCCACAGCCCCATGAGGGAGGTGGAAGTCCTGCAGGACCGAATCCTCGAGCTGCTGGATCGCGACCCGACCCTCACGCCCGCGGACATCCTCGTCATGACGCCGGAGATCGAGACCTACTCCCCCTTCATCGAGGCTGTCTTTTCCGCGTCCCGCGATGACCGCCGCCGGATTCCCTTCAGCGTTGCCGACCGCGGCGTGCGCAGGCAGAGCGTGCTGGTGGACACCTTCCTGCGGCTTCTCGATCTCGAGGGGAGCCGCATGGGCGCAGCGGAGGTTGCCTCGTTTCTCGAGACGGACGCCCTGCGCAGGCGATTCGCGCTGGCGGCCGACGATCTTTCCCTCGTGCACCGCTGGATCCGCGAAACCGGTATCCGCTGGGGGGTCGATTCCGAGAGCCGCCACCGGGAGGGTCTTCCCGGATTTTCGGAGAACACGTGGCGCTCGGGGATCGACCGGCTGCTTCTCGGATACGCCCTGGCGGTTCGGCGGGAAGAGCTCTTCATGGGCATCCTGCCCTACGAGGGAGTAGCCGAGGGGGAGACGGCTGCACTGGGGTCATTTGTCGCGTTTCTGGAGAAACTCTTCTGCTTTGCGGACTCTTTGAAGGAGCCCAGGAGCCTTTCGGGCTGGGCATCCCACCTCGGGGCCGCCCTCGATGGGTTCTTTCTTGCCGACGACGGGGAGGAAGGGGATCTGCAGCTCATCCGCCGGGTGCTCGGCGAGATGGCCCTCCGGCAGGAACAGTCCGGGTTTGAGGAGAAACTCGGAATCGCGGTCCTGAAAGCTCACCTGGAAGAGGCACTGCGGGAAGCGGGGTTTTCCTCGGGCTTTCTCACCGGAGGCATCACCTTCTGCGCCATGCTTCCCATGCGCAGCATCCCCTTCCGGGTGATCTGCCTTATCGGGCTCGATGACGACGCCTATCCCCGGCAGAGCCGGGTGCCGGGATTCGATCTGATGAAGGATCACCCGCGGCCCGGCGACCGATCCCGCCGGCTGGACGACCGCTATCTGTTTCTCGAGGCGCTGCTCTCGGCGCGGGAGAAATTCTACGTGAGCTATATCGGGCAGGGCATCCAGGACAACATGGAGCGGCCGCCGTCGGTCGTCGTCAGCGAACTGCTCGATTCCATCGAACTGGGCTTCAAGGCTCCCGAAGGGAAGAAAATCCGGGACCTTATCGTCACGAAGCACCACCTGCAGGCCTTCAGCCCGGAATACTTCCGGGGGGAGGGGCTTTTCAGCTACTCTGTTGAGAACGCCGCCGCAGCCGTCTCGGCCGTGTCCGGCCCCGGGCCGGCGCGGCCCTTCATCGCCGAGGCCCTTCCCGAGCTCCCACCCGCGTGGCGGACCGTCGATGTCAATGCCCTCGCTCGCTTTTACGCAAACCCCGCCCGCTTCCTTCTTGTCCGGAGGCTGGGAATGCGCCTCGAAGAGGCCGGGGCCGTTCTGGATGACGTGGAGCCCATGAGTCTCGAGGGGCTCGATCGCTACGAGCTGGGAGAGCGGCTCGCCGCGCGATGCATCGAAGGCCTCGAGGCTAGCGGTCTGCTGTCTGCCGCGAGGGTCCTGGGGACCCTACCGCCTGGAACACCGGGGGAGTGCTGGTTCCAGGAGATCTGCGTGGATGCACGGGCTTTTGCGCAACGGCTGGAGCCGCACCGCAGGGGTGAGTCCCTGGGTTTGATCGATTTCGACCAGGCGCTGGGACCCTTCCGGCTCACGGGGAGGCTTCCTCTCGGGTTTCCCGCGGCCCTCGTCTATTACCGTTACGCCGACATCAAGGCGAAGGATCTTCTGCGCGCCTGGATCCATCACCTCTGCCTCGTCATTGCGGGCCCGGAGTGCTATCCCGGCCGCTGCGTAATCGTGGGAAAAGACAAGGGGTATGTCCTCGGTTCCCCCGGGGACGCACAGGGCGCTCTTCTGAATCTGCTCGAGATGTATTGGCGGGGAATGAGGATGCCCCTGCACTTCTTCCCCGAGACGGCGTGGGATTACGTCGGACGCCTCCTGAAGGGTAAGGCCCCTGAGGATGCCTTGGAGAGCGCCCGCTCGAAATGGCTTTCGCAGTACGGGGTTCCCGAGGGGCAAGACCCGTATTACCGGCTGTGCTTCGGCAAGGCAGACCCGCTCGACGGGGAATTCCGGGAGCTTGCCGATGCTATCATGCGGCCCCTGCTCGGGCGGCTGGAGGAGCTCTGATATGCCCGAAGCCATCCCCCGCTTTGACATTCTGAAAAGTCCCCTCGACGGGGCAAACCTCATCGAGGCCAGTGCCGGCACGGGGAAGACCTACGCGATTGCAGGCCTCTTTCTGAGGCTGCTGATCGAGAGCCGCAGGACGCCCGCCGAGATTCTCGTCGTTACTTACACCGTGGCGGCGACCAAGGAACTGCGTGACCGGATCCGGAAGACGATCCGGGCGGCCCTCGATGCCATCAACGGCAAAAGCCCCAAGGATCAGTTCATCGAGGATCTCGTGACGGGGCTTGCCGACCGCAGGGACGCGCAGGGCAGGCTGCGGGAAGCCCTCAGGAGCTTCGATGAGGCGCCCATCTTCACGATCCACTCCTTCTGTCAAAAGATGCTCGCGGAAAACGCCTTCGAGAGCGCGAGCCCCTTCGACACGGAACTCCTTCCCGACGAACGTGGGTTGCGCGAAGAGATTGTCCGGGACTTCTGGCGCCGGCACTTCTACGAGGCTTCCCCGGAATTCGTCCACTACTCCCGCGGCCGCTGCAGGGGCCCAGGATCATTTGTTGCCCTGCTTCGTGCAGCGCCCCTGAGACCCGACTCCAGGATCCTTCCAGACGGGCCGCCCGTTGCCTTTGCCGGACTCGAAGCCCTGCGGGACGCCTTTTCCGCCCTGGGGAGCTCATGGCCTGAAAGCCGTGCCGCCGTGGAGGCTGCCTTCCGCGACGAGGCCCTGAAGAAAACCATCTACAAGGATCCGGAGCGGCTCGTCACAGCCATGGATGGCTTCCTCGCCCGCCCCTGGGCGGTGCTGCCCCTGCCGGATGACATCAAGAAGTTCAGTCCCGAGGCGCTCGCGGAGGCCGTTCGGAAGGGCCGCGCCGCCCCGTCCCACTTCTTTTTCGAGCGCTTCCGGGATTTCGAAGCGGCGGCGCGGGTCCTTGCGGCAGAGATGGACGGACAGATCCGTTTCCTGCGGCGAGAGCTGTTCCGGTACGTGCCGCAGGAGCTTGCCGCGCGGAAGCGGCGTCGAAATCTCCGGTCTTACGATGACCTGCTGGCCGATCTCCGGAGAGCTCTCGAGTCAGAGAAAGCCGGGATCCTTGCCGGGACCATCCGGAGAAAATACAAGGCGGCACTCATCGATGAGTTTCAGGACACAGACCCCGTGCAGTTTGCCATCTTCGAGTCGATATTCGGGAGAGGTGGAGCGGCGCTCTTTCTGATTGGCGACCCCAAGCAGGCGATCTACAGCTTCCGGGGGGCCGATTTGTTTGCTTACATCCGGGCTGCATCTTATGTCGAGAGACGCTACACGCTGGCCGAAAACTGGCGCTCGGAGCCTCCGCTGATCCGCGCCGTCAACACTCTGTTCGCCCGCTCTCGGCATCCTTTTCTCTACGAGGCCATCCCCTTTGAGCCGGCTCGGCCCGCGGCACGTAACGAAGAATCCCTGCTCACAGTGGGCGAGCGGCGCGAGGCACCTTTGCGTCTCTGGTTCCTCGATGGAGGCGGCAGGACCGTCACGATGGCCGAAGCCCGCGAGCGCATCCTCCGTGCCGTGGCGGCAGAGATCGCCCGGCTCATCGAGGCGGGGCGGCGCGGCGAGGTGCTCATCGGGAAAGAGCCCCTTCGGGAGTCCGACATCGCTGTCCTTGTCCGGACAAACCGCGAGGCCTTCGACATGCAGGAAGCCCTTTCCCAACTTGGGGTCCACAGCGTGCTGCACACCACGGGGAACCTCTTCGACGCTCCCGAGGCGCAGCAGGTGGAGAGGGTGCTGAGGGGCATTGCGGAGCCGAGCGGCGAAACCGTTGTTCTGACGGCGCTGGCAACCGATCTTTTCGGCATGGACGGTGCCGCGCTCGACGGGCTCCGGGAGGACACGGAGGCCTGGGAAAGCCGGCTTCGGAGCTTCCACGACTACCGCGAAACGTGGGAGCGGCACGGCTTTGTCCAAATGTTCCGGGATCTTATGGCGGCCGAGCAGGTGCGGCCGCGGCTGCTCGCGCTTCCCGGCGGTGAGCGGCGCCTCACCAATGTCCTGCACCTGGCCGAGGTGCTTCACGGCGAGGAGGTAAGCCGGCGGCCCGGCATGGGCGGACTGATTCATTGGCTGGCGACACAGCGTGACGACGAGACACCGAGGCTCGAGGAGCATCAGCTCCGCCTCGAAAGCGACGCCGATGCCGTGAAGGTCGTAACGATCCACAAGAGCAAAGGACTCGAATATCCCGTCGTTTTCTGTCCCTTCAACTGGGGATCGTCCCGCGTACGGAAGGACGTCTACAGTTTTCACGACGAGGCGGACAGCTGGCGACTCAACGTGGCCCTGGAGCCCGTCGGCGAAGAAGCTCGCCGGGCGGCGGAGCGGGAGCTGCTCGCCGAAAACGTGCGGCTTCTCTATGTGTCCATTACTCGGGCGAAAAACCGCTGCTATCTCGTCTGGGGAGACATCAACGGCGCGGAGACCTCATCGCTCGCTTACATCCTTCATTCACCGGGAGGCTTGCCGGCGAGCGCTGTCGACGTTACAGAGGCTCGCGTCAATGCCCTAGGCGCAGACGGCCTGCGGAGGGACCTGCAGGAGATTGCTGCAGCATCGGACGGTACCGTCGCTGTGGGCATCCTTCCCGAAGAGCCAGGGCCCGTCATCCCCGCCTACGCGGGGCAGGCCGGTGCACTGCGAGCCCGGGAGTTTTCGAGGGACGTGGAACGGGCCTTCGACATCGCCAGCTTCTCCTCTCTCGTCGAAGGTGCCAGCCGTGCAGCGTTGCGTGGCGACGATCTCGGGGAAGTTCCCGACCATGACGAGAGGATCACCGGACGGACCGTGGCAGGTCTGTCGGAGCCCTCGGGAATCTTTGCTTTCCCCCGGGGCTCAAGGGCTGGGAAGTGCCTCCATTCGATCTTCGAGCGCCTCGATTTCACCCGTGCCGCAAGGGACGACGTCGCTCCGATCATCCACGCAGCCCTGGCGGAGTATGGCTTCGAACCTCTATGGTGCGAAACCCTGTGCGACATGATCGACCGCGTCATTCATGCCCCCTTGGACGGTGGGCGCAAGGTCAGGCTCTCGGAGCTTGTGCGGGAGCGCTGCCTCCACGAGCTCTCCTTCTATTTTCCGCTTAAACCCGTCAGCCCTCAGAAGCTCCGTGGCCTTTTTTCCGAAACGGCAGGCATGGCCGGCGACATCCCGGAGCGGCTGGGATCGCTTCGTTTCCGGCCTGCCGAGGGGTTTATGAGGGGCTTTATAGACCTCGTGTTTGAGCAAGGCGGGCGGTTCTATCTCATCGACTGGAAATCGAACCACCTGGGAAACCGTTCCGAGGATTATGCCCCGGAGGTGCTGGCGGCATCCATGCGGGACGATCTCTACGTTCTTCAGTACCATCTCTACGCCGTGGCGCTGCACGAGTACCTGAAAAGCCGTTTGAAGGACTATGATTACGACAGTCATTTCGGGGGGGTCTTTTACGTCTTTCTTCGCGGCGTGGATCCCGATCAGAGTCCCGATTTCGGAATTTTCCGCGACCGGCCCGCGCGCGGACTCATCGAGGCCCTCTCGGAGGGTCTTGTGGCAAGGGCATTGTAAGGATCGAGGGATATGAACGCGGAGCTCATCGAACGTCTCCATGCAGCAGGTGCGATTTCCGATCTCGACAAGGGATTTGCGCTCTTGATGGCGCGCCTTGCCGCTCCGGCGGACGGGGGCCTCGCACTGGCCGCCGCCCTGGTGAGCCGCGCCTCGGCCGAGGGGGACATCTGCCTCGATCTCACCCGGTTTGCAGGCGAATCGGTCGCAGCGGGCATGGCGGAAGTTCGCTACCCCGCATTGCAGCCCTGGGTTTCGACGCTGCGCGGAAGTGCCGTCGTTGGCGTCCCCGGCGATTGGAGGCCCCTCATCCTGGATGGGTCCCGTCTGTACCTTCACCGGCACTGGGAAGGCGAACGGGGGCTTTCCCGTTTCCTCCGGGAGTGCTCGCAAGGTCCGGCCCCCGGGGTCGATATCACGCTGCTGCGGGAGGGTCTCGAAAGACTCTTCCCGGGCGGCACCGGGGAAGTGCACTGGCAGAGAGTGGCTGCGGCCGTGGCCGTCCTGAAGCAGTTCTGCGTGATCACGGGAGGTCCCGGAACGGGCAAGACGACGACGGCGGCGGGTATCCTTGTCCTTCTTCTCGAACAGGCGAAATCGCAATCGATGCGGGTCGCCCTGGCCGCCCCCACGGGAAAGGCCGCCGCCCGGCTCCAGGAAGCCATTCGGGAATCGGCCGGGACGCTTTGCTGCAGCGACGCGATCCGCGAAAAACTCGCCGGCATGGATGCCTCCACGCTCCATCGTCTCTTGGGCCGCCGCGCAGCAGCCTCTTTCTTCGACCGGGATGAGGAGGAGCCGCTGCCCTTCGATGCCGTGATCGTGGACGAGGCCTCC
>DATJPI010000006.1:0-23994 GCA_035506495.1 Syntrophales bacterium | reverse complement strand
GCGCAAATGCCCCCGAGGTCAAGAACAAAGGTGAAGGAGAGGCTCTTATGACTCTGTTCGAGCAGATCAGGCTCCCCAATGGTCTTGTGGCGGAAATCTGGGATGGCTCCCGCATGATTGCCGCCGATACGACGACCGTCGTTGTCGTTGTCAAGATCCTCGTGGCGCTGAAGGAGGAGTATTTCAAGGATCCAGCAGCCTACCAGAAAACCGCGAATGTCTTCGGCTCAGAGATTATCTACGAATACCGCAACGAGCGGACCTTTGTCCATGTAGGGGAGCGTGAAGCTCTGTTCCGGGAGTTCCTGGAAAACTTCAAGAAAGACGTTTTGCCTTACGTGTCGAAGGAACATTTTCCGAAGCGATTCGCTCTCTCGAAGTACCAAGAAATTGTCAAGGATCCCTGGAAGCACCCGGACCATGAATAGTGCCTAGGTGCAGAAGTGTTTAAGTGCTGGAGTGAAGAGAAGAAGACTCGGCAACGATCAGCCTTCGACTCTGTCTCTTTTTCTTCACTCAGGCACTCAGGCACTTTCTCTCTTGCCGGCATGAGAACCTGTTGAACTGTCGGCACAAAAAAGGTGAATATGTCCTGTCACGGACCCCGACAGAAACTGCTGGAGATGTTTCTTGCCCTCGTCGAGAAACCGAGCCGCTACATCGGCGGCGAGGCCAATGCTGCAATAAAGGATCGCTCGGCCTGTCGCTTGAGCGTGGCGCTGGCCTTTCCAGATGCCTACGAAGTGGGCATGTCCCACCTGGGGCTCCAGATCCTCTATGCTATTCTGAATGCCCACCCGCACATCTGTGCCGAGCGCGTCTATGCCCCCTGGCCCGACATGGAAGCGAGGCTCCGGGCAAACGGACTCGCTCTGTCAAGCCTCGAGTCCGGTGCGGCGCTTTCGGAATTCGACCTCATCGGTTTCTCCCTGCAGTACGAGCTTTCCTATACGAATGTCCTCACCATGCTCGAGTTGGGGGGAGTTGCCCTGCGGGCGGGTGAACGCCGGGAGGGGGACCCCGTCGTGATCGCTGGCGGGCCCTGCGCTTTCAACCCCCTGCCCATGGCGCCTTTTTTCGATGCCATTGTGATCGGTGAAGGCGAGGAGGTGATCTCAGAGATCGCTGACATGCTCCTGCAGGCCAAGCAGAAGGGGCTTGCGCGCCGGGAGAGCTTGGAGCGGCTCTCGGAGATTCCCGGCATCTTCGTTCCTTCGGTCTACCGGGAGGGGACGAAAATCCGCAAACGCATCATTGCCGATCTCGACCGGTGGCTGCTCCCCACAAAGCCCGTTGTGCCGCTGATGAACACAATCCACGACCGCATCACCCTCGAGATCGCCCGGGGCTGCACGCGGGGATGCCGGTTCTGTCAGGCCGGCATGGTCTGGCGGCCCGTGAGAGAGCGCAAACCCTCGACGCTTCTCGCCATGGCTGAGGAGGCCCTACAGGCCACGGGGTATGACGAGATCACTCTTCTTTCCCTGAGCTCCGGCGACTATTCGCGGATCGAGCCGCTTCTGAAGGATCTGATGGACCGCTACAGCGAGAGCCGTGTCGCCCTGGGGCTCCCGTCGCTTCGTGTGGAGACCCTCAGTCCGGTGCTCATCGAGCAGATCCGCAAGGTTCGCAAAACAAGCTTTACCCTTGCCCCCGAGGCCGGGACCGGGCGCCTGCGGGATATCATCAACAAGGGAAACACCGAGGAGGATCTGATCGCCACGGCCCGGCGTATCTTTGAGGGGGGCTGGAAAGCCATCAAGCTCTACTTCATGATTGGCCTGCCCGGTGAGCGGGAGGAGGACCTGGAGGGGATTGCCGACCTGGTGCACCGTGTCATGAAAGAAGGGCGAGGACGGCAGGTCACCCTGGGCCTTTCCACCCTTGTCCCAAAGCCCCACACACCCTTCCAGTGGGTCCGCCAGATCGGTCTTGAAGAGACCCTGGCGAAACAGAGCCACCTGAAGCGACGCCTCAAGAATCGCAACATCAGCTTCAAGTGGCACGACGCCCGCATGAGCCTGCTGGAGGGGCTCTTCTCGAGGGGCGACGAGCGGCTCGCGGATGTGGTGGAGAAGGCCTGGCGTCTCGGGTGCCGCTTTGACGGCTGGAGCGATCAATTCCGGTTCGAGCTCTGGGAGAAGGCCCTCCGCGAAACGGACGTCCGGATCGAGGATCATCTGGCCGAGCGGAGCCTCTCAGAACACTTGCCCTGGGAGTTTGTGAACGCGGGGCTCGACAGGGACTTTCTTCTCGAAGAGCGCGAGAAATCATTGCGGGGGGAGCAAACTCCCGACTGCCGGATTCAGGGCTGCCTACACTGCGGGGCGTGCGACGGCGAGTTCATTGCCATCCGCGAGACCGGTGAAGACACGGTGCCCCCGGCCGGGCACGCGCAACCAAAGACCGTTTTGCCCAACCGGTCGCACTGGCGGCTGACCTTTGCGAAGACAGGCTCCGCCCGGTTTCTTTCCCATCTTGAGGTGTCCTCCGCCCTGACCCGGGCGATCAAACGAAGCGGACTTGCGCTGCGGTACTCGGAAGGGTTCCATCCTCACCCGAAGATCTCCTTCGCTTTTGCCACGGCCGTCGGGATGGCGAGCCTGGAGGAATTCGCCGACATCCAGATCGAAGACGGAGTCATCGATGAGGCGCAAATCACCGCTACGATTAACGCGGCCCTGCCCAAAGGACTCGAGATCCGCCGGTTCAGCCGACGGACAGCGGGAGAACCGGCTCTGGCGAAGCTCGTCAGAGGATTTCGTTACCGCGTGAGCATTCCTGAAGGCGCTTGCCCGGAGGGCATGGAAGAGCGCATCGCCGCATTTCTGACAGAGACATCCTTCGTCGTGGAAAGGGAAGGCAAGGAAAAGACGACCCGGACAGACGTCAGACCTTATGTCGATAGAATGTCCATCGACCGTGAAACGGGGGTGCTGGAGATGACGCTTCGGTTCAGCGAAGGCAAGACAGTACGCCCTGCTGAGATCTTGACGAAGGCCCTCGGGCTTGATTCCCGGACCGTTCAGCAGGGCCTGCTGGTGAAGACGGGAACGATTCTGGCCGGCGATGAGGGGGACGAGGGACGAGGGGCGAGGGACGAGGGCGAAAAATAAATATCGGAGGCTTGAAAAGCTCAAGGCAGCTTGTCCCCATCCCCCTTTTGCCTGCCGCCTGTGGCCTGTAGCCTATTGCCTATCGGTTTGCCGTCTACTGCATGCCGTCTGCCGTTTTCCCGGTTATGCATCGCCGGTGAGAGTTTTCCTGCGGTCCGACCGGAAACAGCTGCCCGGGAACTGCTTTGCATACTTCTTCATCTCCGAGGCACGCTCCGTCATCTCGCCGAAGTGCTCGAAGACGCCCATGGTCGTGTCCGTGATCCCGATGGAGATACCGACAAACTTGAAGGTCCTTTCGTTTCCCTGACGGTCGACGGAAGTGATATACCCTCGCTCTTGGTCCTGCGGGTCGTAAAACGTCGGGATCAGGCGGTCAAACACGTCAATCAGTTCCTGGCTGGCGCTTTCGACGAGATCCGGATTCATGATGTAGACGAAATCGTCTCCCCCGATGTGGCCCACGAAGCTTCGCTGCCGCTGTTTGCTCGTCACGATGCTCCGGATCAGTCTTGCCGTGATCTTGATGATCTCGTCGCCCCGTGAAAAACCGTAGCGGTCGTTGAGCGGCTTGAACAGGTCGAGGTCCGCATAGGCGAGCGCAAAAGGCTCCTTGCGGTCGAGGCGTTCCTGAATCGCACGGCTGATGGAGATATTCCCGGGCAGCCGGGTGAGGGGGTTGATCTCGACGATCCGTTCCGATCGGAGAATATTCAGGGCGACTCGCCGCTGAATATCCCGGTGCAGGTCCTTGCGCCAGAGGTAGTCCTCGATCCGGAGATCATGCAGGGGAAGAGACTCCGCCCCATCGCCGAAGACGGCGAGAACGGGCAGATTGCTGAAATAGGGGTCTTCCTTGAGTTCGCTCAAGCGCTCCACGGAAATGGGGTCATTGTGATCGACCTCCACGATGACCAGATTCGGGGGAGGGGAATTGTAGATGTAGTCCATGGCCGACTGGATACTTCCGAACACCAGGACCCGGTGGTTGTCCTTGAGGTGTTTCTCGGCGGTGCTTGTGACGATGATGTCCGATGAGACGACCACAACGTTCTTCATGTCCCTAATCTCTTCTGTCGCTGTAAGATCCGTTTTCCCCGCCCGCTGGATTCTCAGGCCTTGAACTCTTCCTCTGTCTGCTCGACGGAGTCCTCCAACTCCTTCAAGACCTCACGGAAATCTGCCTCCGTCAGATTGAGGATATCGTGGGCCTGTGGGCTTAACTCAGGAACGAGATGGTCGCCGGAATAACCCATGCCCCTTGCTTTCACAAGGATATCAGCCATATGGACAATGGACGTTTCGAGCGGCGCGAGCGTGGAGACTTGGGGCCGGTGATGATTCGCCAGACAGTCGCAAAGCTTCTTGGGGAAGTGCCATTTTTCCGACAGCCATCCCGCCACGGCGGCATGCGTTTCGGAGAAGTGGTTGCGCTCCGCGTCGAAAATGGCTATCGACGCTGCGTCGGTCTCCTTGACCGCCTTGTCGTATTCATCAGGATACAACAGAATCAGGATGACCTTTCCGACATCGTGCAGCAAGCCCGCCACGAAGACTTCTTCGGGCTCCTTGAGGCCTTTCTTCTGGGCGATGACCTTCGAGGCGATGGCTACTCCGATGGAGTGTTCCCTCAGGCCGATCATGGCCTTGTGCATGATCTCGAAGACGGAAACGCTTAACAGCAGCCCCTTCACGACGTTCAGGCCCAGAAGCATCACGGCATGGTTCACCGAGGAGATTCGGCCCGGAAAGCCGTAGAGGGCCGAATTGACCATCTGTAAGATTTTTGTGGTCAGGGCAGGGTCTTTTGAGACGAAGTGGCTGATCTCATTGAGGGATATTTTGGGATTCTCAATGATTGTAGACAGTTGCTTCAGCACGCTGGGCACTGTCGGAACGGTGCTGATATTCTCTACCCGGGCTCGAAGGGCTTTGGGATCCAGATTACTCATACAATGCCTCGATATGTTCTTTGACCGCCTTTTTGATGAGCGCCATGTTGGGGTTTCCCTCCGCCTTCGCAAAGCGCCTGTCCAGGGAGGCCAGGAGTTCCTCCTTCGGCCGGGCCGGTCTCGTCGGGCCGTCTATAAATACGCTATCCACGCCCATGTTTTCGATTTTCGAAATCCGTGCTTCCGTCAGTTCCGTCCCCTCGGCCATGAGAACCATTCCGGATGAATTCAGGAGGGGCCGTCCTAGTTTCATTCCCGGTTTGAGCTGCTCTACAGGGAGTTTTGCCATCTTGCAGAATCCTTTCCGTCGGGGCGTCCGGGGTGTCCATTCCGGGGAAGGGGGACTCCCCCGAAGAGGAGGTATGCAAATTCCATGGAAAATGGTAAAACAAACAAAAATGCCGACAAGATTGATGAAAAAGCGCGAAAAACAAGGCGAGAAAAGTTGTTGACAAACATCGATTAATTCATATAATTACTTTTTTTAATTTCCTTGTAAGGAACCGGATATGTACGCAGTCATCAAAACGGGCGGAAAGCAGCACAGGGTCTCCGCGGGGGACGTCCTGAAGGTCGAGAAGCTTGAGGGGCAAAAGGGCGACACCATCGTGTTTGAAGAGATCTTGCTGGTTTCAAAAGAGGACCAGACTCGCGTGGGCACCCCGATCGTCGAAGGCGCCAAGGTCGTCGGCGAGATCATCCACCAGGGCAAAGGCCCCAAGATCATCATCTTCAAGAAGAAGCGCCGCAAGGGGTTCCTCAAGAAGACAGGACACCGGCAGCCGTTAACCCAGATTCGCATCAAGGAAATCTCCATCTAGGCAGAGGAATCGTCATGGCACACAAAAAAGGACAGGGCAGCACCCGCAACGGCAGAGACAGCAATTCCCAGCGAAGGGGAGTCAAGGCCTACGGCGGCGAGACGGTCAGCGCCGGCTCGATTCTCATCCGCCAGGTCGGCACGAGGATTCACCCGGGCCACAATGTCGGCATCGGCAAGGACTATACGATTTTCGCCAAGATAGACGGCATCGTGAAATACGAGCGTTTCGGGAAGGACCGCAAGAAGGTCAGCGTTTACGCCTCTTAGACGTCCCCCCTTTGCGCTTTTCCGCCGTCAGTCACGGCGATTAGGGAGATTGTCCAAGCCCTCGGTTGCATCGAGGGCTTTTTTATTGGGAGCAGCATGAAGTTCATTGACGAGGCGAAAATTTACGTCAAGGGGGGCGACGGAGGACGCGGCTGCGTGAGCTTCCGGCGAGAGAAGTACGTCCCGCGGGGCGGCCCCAACGGGGGCGACGGCGGCAAGGGCGGCGACGTGGTCATGATCGCCTCGGCAAGCCACCGAACGCTTCTGGATCTCAAGTTCCAGCAGCACCACGTGGCGCGCCATGGCGGACACGGAGAGGGAAGCGACTGCACGGGTCGCAATTCCGACGATGTCGTGATTCGCGTCCCCGTGGGAACGGTCGTCTCCGACGACACAACGGGGGAAGTGCTCGCGGACCTCGTCGAGGACGGCCAGCGCTTTGTTGTCGCGAAAGGGGGCCGGGGAGGCAGGGGGAACGCTTTCTTTGCCACCTCAACCAACCGGGCGCCCCGGCACGCCCAGCCCGGCGAGGAGGGCGAAGAGCGATGGGTCCGGCTCGAGCTGAAGCTTTTGGCCGACGTGGGAGTCATCGGGTTTCCCAATGCAGGCAAGTCGACGCTCATCTCTGTCGTCTCGGCGGCAAAGCCCAAGATCGCCGACTACCCTTTCACGACCCTCACACCGAATCTCGGTGTCGTGAAATACAAGGACTTCGGCACCTTCGTCATCGCCGACATTCCCGGTCTCATCGAGGGAGCCCACAGGGGCGTGGGGCTGGGCACTCGATTCCTCCGGCACGTGGAGCGAACGGCCGTGCTCATTCACCTTCTGGACATTTCCGGTGAGCATCCCGTGAGCGGCTGGCACAATTTTGAGACGATCAACCGGGAGCTGGAGCTCTACGACCCGGCCCTGGCGAAAAAGCCGCAGGTCGTGGCAATCGGGAAGCTGGATCTTACGGACACGCGGGAGCGGGTAGAAAAAGAAATTGACTTGTTCAGGGGAAAAGGGATAGAAGTCTATAAAATTTCGGCAGTTACGGGTGAGGGCATCGATGCCCTCATCGCCGCTGTTGTGAAAAAATTGCAACGAAACCCGAAGGAAGAACATGAGCACTGAGCGCAAGCAGATCCTCGCCGGCGTCCGACGGATCATTGTCAAGATCGGAACCGGTGTCCTCACGGGCAGTGAAGGCATCGACCGCGACATTATCCAGCAGCTCGTCGACGAAATGGCCGAACTGATCAGGAAGGGCTACCATATCGTCATCGTTACGTCCGGTGCCATCGCTTCGGGCAAGCACCGCATGGGCTTCACCGGAAAGCTCAAGAGCATGCCCGAGAAGCAGGCCTGCGCCGCCATCGGGCAGAGCAGGGTCATGCGTGTCTATTCCAATGCCTTTGGCAAGCATGAGATCTATGTGGCCCAAATCCTTCTCACCATGGACGACCTGACGGACCGAAAGCGGTTCATCAACGTGAAGAACACCCTTTCCACCCTCATGGAGTGGAACGTCATCCCCATCATCAACGAAAACGACACCGTTGCTGTCGACGAGATCAAATTCGGCGACAACGACCATCTGGCTGCCGTGGTAGCCAACATTACCGAAGCCGACCTTGTCATCAGCATGACCAACACGGACGGCCTCTATGATCGTAACCCCAAGGCGCCCGGAGTAAAGAAGGCCAAACTCATCGGGGTCGTGCGGGAGATCACCGACAATATCGAATCCATGGCTACGGCCGAGGCAGATCCCACCGGGATGGGGGGAATGCGAAGCAAGGTCCTGGCTGCTCGAAAAGTAACAGCCTGCGGAATCCCCTACATTATCGCGCGGGGGAAGAAGAAGGGCATACTGGGTGAGATCTTCACAGGCAAGGATGTAGGAACCCTGTTTACGCCCATGACGGAGTGCCTCTCGAGCCGCGAGTACTGGATCGCCTTCACGCTCCGGACCCGGGGGAAGCTCTTCGTTGACGACGGGGCCAGGAAAGCCATCGTGGAGAATGGAAAGAGCCTCCTGCCGTCGGGCATCGAGAAGGTCGAAGGCGAGTTCGCCGTGGGTGACCCCGTCATCGTCATTGCGCCCGATGGAAAGGCCATTGCAAAGGGCCTCGTCAACTACAGTGCCCAGGAGCTTCACAAAATCCAGGGCCTAAAATCATCGAAGATCGAGCAGGTGTTGGGCTACAAGCATTACGACGAAGCGATTCACCGTGACAACATGGCGGTGCAGAAAATACAGAAGATGCCTCCGAAAGCCGCAAAGGAATCGTGAAAGCGCATTGCGGCGGACATCAGGCCTCCGGCATCCGGAATCCCCGAAGCCCTGTGCTGTAACCCTCAGGGAGTGATGAATTCCCGCTTGACCTTACCTGCTGAATCGAACCGCACCCCTTCCATATCCAGCAGGGCCTGTTTGAGTTGATGTCCCCCCCCGAAGCCTCCCAGAGAACCATCAGACCGGATGACGCGGTGACAGGGGAATACGATGGGGAAGGGATTGTTTGCACAGCCCTGGCCGGCGGCTCTGGCCCCGCCCGGGGAACCGGCTTTCATTGCGATCTCTCCATAGGTGCTGACCGTCCCTTTTGAAATGCCTGCAAGGGCTCGGAGTACCTTCCGGTGGAAGGGGGGCACGCGACTCAGATCCAGCAGGGACATATTGAAGGCAGGTGCCCTCCCTCCCGTGAAGGCCCTGATATCCGCTGAGAATATCGCGATGAGGTCGCAGTGTTTTCTTGCTGCCGCAGGAAACTTCGTACGGATCTCGCGAAAGATCTCCTCTTTGACGGAGGGAAGCAGAATCCGCGTGATTCGGGGGCCGTGCCTGTCTTCGAACCAGACGATTGCAGCCACACCGAAGCGGGTCTTCACCAGGTCATAATGATATGCGACAGTCAACATGGCATCCTCGCGCCCAGCAACGGAAGATTCCCGATGATGGGATCGTATCAAAAAATGGCTGGCCGGGAAACAACCCGTATTTTCCCTGGATCCTTGGTCCTTGACCCTGAACACGAATCCCCTGTTTTTACGCTTGACAGGGGGTGAATTATTATGTACTTAAACAATTTCTAATTGCATGAACAAGGAGGATACTTTTTTGGCTACCCATCGATCGGCGGAAAAAAGGGACCGACAGGGCAAAAAGCACCAAAGCCGGAATGTGGCGGTCAAGTCGCGTACCAAGACCGAAATCAAAAAGGTGCTGGAGTCTGTTGAAGTCGGGGAGAAGGAAAGCTCTGAAAAGGCCCTCAAGAGCGCCATCAAGATCATCAAGAAGGCAGCATCCAAGGGTGTCTATCATAAGAACAACGCCTCTCGGAAAGTCTCGCGCCTGACCAAAAAGGTCAACGCCCTGAAGAAGGCCTAGATTTAATTAGAAAAAACGCCCATGTGCCGTGCATCTCGCACATGGGCATTTCTTTGTCTTTTTTTCTACCCTCTCCCCTGGACCCTGACCCCTTTACCCTGTTTTCAGAATCCCGACATCAGGTTTCGGAAGGCCTTTTCCGACATATCATTGGACAGCTTCTGCAGCGCCACCGTCTTGCTTGCCGACGTCGTGCTGGGGTTTGCCTGGTCGATCCGGTACGTTTCATTTCCGGAGAAGTTCGACACGGACCAGATTTTCTTCCCGGCAACTCTCTCCTCCAAGTAGAGATTAACCGTCATGACGGCCCTGCCTTCCTGTGCCTTGTCAAAACGGTCATAGGCAACGGGCGGGACAGAAAGCGAGTTGATGGTACCTTGCAAGATCACGTCGGCCGTGTCCTTGCTGTCGGCCAGTCGGAAGCGGCTGCTTTTTCGGAACTGGTCCTCGAAACCATTCCGGAGATAAATCTCGATGAAAGGCTCGCTTGTCGTATTCGCCAGATTATCCACGAAGACGGTCTGGAGGCGGCTGTCGATCCACTCTCCTCCGGGGGAGAACCGGTATCCGCACCCCGCCGCGGCAGTGATCAGCGAGAAAAGAAGCAGGACCCAAAGGCCCCGCCTCGCGTGTTTCGTTGTTCCCGTCTTCATTCTCTTGCCTATACCCTGGACCCGATACCCTGAACCCTGAGAGCTGTCACCTGTCGTCATTTGACGACAATATTCACCAGTTTCTTCGGCACCGTGATGACCTTGACGACTTTCACCCCTTCAAGGAACTTCTGCGTTTTCTCGTCGGCCAGGGCCATCTCCTTGATTTTTTCCTCCGACTCGTCGGCGCTTACGATGATGCGGCTGCGAAGCTTCCCGTTGACCTGGATCACAATCGTGAGTTCCTCCTCCGAGGTCAATGCCGGATCATAAGAAGGCCAGGGAACGCCTACAAGGGAACTCTTGCGGCCCATCATCTCCCAGAGTTCTTCCGTGATGTGAGGTACAATGGGTGCCAGCAGGACGATGACGGTCTCTACGGCCTCCCGGATAGCGGCCAACTCAGCGGCTTTTTCCTTCGGCGGCCGCGGTACCTGATAGACGAGATTGACCAGTTCCATGATGGCGCTGATGGCCGTGTTGAAGTGGAATCGATCCTCGATGTCCGTTGTCACCTTTCGGATCGTCTGATGCGTCTTTCTGCGGAGCTTCTTGAAATCTTCATCGAGATCCTCGGACCCGCTCAGGGGATGGATCCCTTGAATGTCCTCCAGGTAGTCCATGACGAGCCGCCAGACTCTTCCCAGGAATCGGAACGAGCCCTCCACTCCCTGGTCGCTCCACTCCAGATCCTTTTCGGGTGGCGAGGCGAAAAGACAGAACATGCGGGCGGTGTCGCAGCCGTACTTTTCGATGAGGTAATCCGGGTCGATGACGTTCTTGAGGGACTTCGACATTTTCTCCGTCTTGCCGATGACGATCGGCTTACCGCATTTTTTGCATTTTTCTTCTTCGACCTCGTATGGGAAGAGGAAGCCATGCTCGGGGCACTTCGTCGTTTCCTTGCAGACCATGCCCTGCGTCAGAAGGTTTGTGAAGGGCTCGTCAATGCCCAAGACCCCGAAGTCCCGGAGGACCTTCGTGTAGAACCGAGAGTAGAGCAGGTGCAGGATCGCGTGCTCGATGCCGCCGATGTACTGGTCCACGGGAAGCCAGTAATCCATGGCCTTGCGGTCGAGGCCGGGTTTCACGTCGCAGTGAGGCGAGGCGAACCGGTCAAAGTACCAGGAGGACTCGACGAAGGTGTCCATCGTGTCCGTCTCGCGCCTGGCCGCGCCTTTGCAGCCGGGGCAGGTGGTATTCACGAAGGAATCGATCCGGGCCAGGGGGGAGCCGCCTTCGCCGGAGAATTCCACGTCCTTGGGGAGCACGACGGGCAGGTCCTTTTCCGCAACCGGCATCGTGCCGCACTTTTCGCAATAGACAACGGGTATCGGGGCGCCCCAGTAGCGCTGGCGCGAAATTCCCCAGTCTCGCAGGCGATACTGGATGGTTTTGCGGCCTTTTCCGGTGGACTCGAAGTGGGCCGCGATGGCCTCCATGGCCGCTGTGTTCTTCATCCCGTCAAAGGGTCCGGAGTTGATCAGAATCCCTTCATCCACGTAGGCCTCCGTCATGGTCTCGACGTTGAGGGCCTTCTTCGGGTCCTGGATGACGACGATCAGGGGAAGCTTGTACTTTTTCGCAAATTCGAAGTCCCGCTGATCATGGGTGGGGACGGCCATGACGCAGCCTGTGCCGTAATCGGCCAGGACGAAGTTGGCCGCGTAGATCGGCATTTTGCGGCCCGTCACCGGGTTGAGGCAGTACGCATCGAGGAAGACGCCTTCTTTCTCGTAGTAATCGGAGGTCCGCATGAGCTTGTCCTGTTTTTTCACTCGCTCCACATACTCCATGACGTCTTTCTCATGGGGTGTGCCCTTGGCGAGCTGCATGACGAGCGGGTGCTCGGCGGCCACAAGCATGAACGTGGCCCCGTAGATCGTGTCCTGCCTTGTCGTGAAGACGCGGATGGGCTCGCTGCCGTCGGCCATGGGAAAGGTGATCTCCAGGCCGTAGCTCTTGCCGATCCAGTTCTTTTGCATGGTGATGACCCTCTCGGGCCATCCCGTGAGTCTGTCGCAGTACTCCAGCAGCTCCTCCACGTACTGGGTGATCCGGAAGAACCACTGCGAGAGATGCTCTTCCTTCACATCGGAGCCGCAACGCCAGCATTGCCCGGCCTCGACCTGCTCGTTGGCAAGCACGGTCTGGCATTTCGGGCACCAGTTGACGGCCGATTCCTTCTTGTAAACGAGACCCTTCTCGTACATCCACAGGAAGAAGAGCTGCTCCCACTTGTAGTAATCGGGCTCGCAGGTGGAGATCTCACGGTCCCAATCGTAACTGAACCCCATGCGCTTGAGCTGGGTTCTCATGTTCTCAATGTTCTCATTGGTCCACTTGGCGGGATGGATCCCGTGGTCGATGGCGGCGTTTTCGGCCGGCATGCCGAACGAATCCCAGCCCATGGGATGAAGGACGTTGAAGCCCCTCATGTGCTTGTAGCGAGCAACGACATCGCCGATTGTGTAGTTGCGCACGTGCCCCATGTGAATTCGGCCCGAGGGGTAGGGGAACATCTCCAGGAGATAATACTTCTTTCGAGCGGGGTCCTCGGTGACCTTGAAGACCTGCTGGTCCTCCCAGAGCTTCTGCCATTTTTCCTCGATGGGGTGGGGTCGATATCTCGTCTCCATGATGTTCTCCCGTTGATGGACTGTTCAAATCCGTAACACAGCACAACATATCTTTCAATGTTCATTTTCGCCACTTTGGGCTCCGACATCCTAGTAGCGGGGCTAGACGGGATGGTGGCACTTTCTTGCAGGATATGAAATTGCTCACCGCAGATAAGAAAAGGCGAAAACAAGCTCCTTTGACTGGAGAAGAAAAGGGCTTTTAGGCTGGTCAAAAATGCCCAGATGCAAGGCGCCGGAGATTTCGAGGAGCGAGGCGTACTTTGGCTGTACGTTGAGCGACGAGGAACGAGGGCAACGCAGCTGATGGGTATTTTTCACCAGCCTGTTAAAGAGGGAGGGCTTCTTCCTCTTCGCGCGTTATCCGGATGTCGATCTGGACCTTGTCTTTGACGTTCAGGCGAAGTTTATGGATGCCCAGGAGGGTCTTCTGGAAGAAGGATTCGTCGGATAGCAGGCAAGGGCTTACGGTGCTGAGATGCTCGAGGTTTCCCGAGAGGCAATCGAATATCCCCGTCGTGAATTGGGTCGTCATCTCGGCCACTTCGAGAAGGGATCGGCCCGCCCCGGGGACCTCGACGGCGAAATCGTAGCAATGGATCCGGACCGCCGTTTCGGTCATGCGTGCGCCCGCTTCCCGGAGGGTCTCGTAGCTCAGTTCCCGGCGCTTGCCCAGCCCAAACAGGACGATCTTCTGCAGTGGAAGCCTCTGCTGGGATTCGAGGAGAACCCTCTCCGAAAAAGCGCCGCTGATCTTTCCGTCTGCGATCAATCTCGAGACGAGACCGTTGAGACGCCAGTCCACAAAGCCGCCATTTCCCTTGGGGGGCCGCTCATCGGAGAAAAAGCCGAGCACGAGGCACTCATGGGGAAGCCGATCCAGACTCTCCGTTGTTACCTTGATCTGCATGATCTTTCCGCAATTTCGTGTAAAGGGCATCCAGGATGCCGTTGATGAAGGAACTCGAATTTTCGGAACCGAATTCTTTGCCGAGATCGATGGCTTCGTTGAGTGCCACCTTAGGGGGAATCCCCTGGCCGTAGAGAAGCTCATAGACGGCGAGTCGCAGGATGTTCCGGTCGACCCGGGCCATGCGCTCGAGGGACCAGTTCTCCGAACAGGTGCTGATCAACTGATCGATTTCATCCCTGTGGGCCCACGTCCCCTCGATGAGTTCCGAGGCGAACGGACGGGCTTCTGATGGAGCGCTGAAATGTCTCCAGAAGAGTTCGATCCCTTCCTTGGGATCGATTCTCAAGACGTCCAGCTGATAAAGAACCTGTAAGGCAATCTCTCTTGCCTTCCTTCTGAGACGCATGCCGTATCCTGCCAGGCGTTTCGGTCGGAACGTCAGTCGCATCCGGCCTCACCCCATCCGGGGTCGCCTGGAAATAGCGTTTACATTTTTCTGAACAGATCCACCATCTCGATAGCCGATAGGGCGGCATCCCAGCCCTTGTTGCCGGACTTGGTGCCTGCGCGCTCGATGGCTTGCTCGATGGAGTCGGTCGTCAATACGCCGAAGACGATGGGAAGCTCCGTCTCCAGGGCCGCTTGTGCCACGCCCTTGGAGACCTCAGCTGCGACGTAATCGAAATGTGGTGTGGCCCCGCGGATCACCGCGCCGAGGCATATGACGGCGTCGAATTTTCCCGTCTTGGCGATCTTCTTGGCCACTAGCGGAATCTCGAAGGCACCGGGGCACTTGAAGAGCCGGATGTCCTGCTCCCGGGCGCCGGCTCGGACAAGGGCATCCATGGCCCCCTCGATGAGCTTTCCGCTGATGAAGTCGTTAAACCGGCTTGCCACGATGGCGAACTTCATTCCCTGGGCAACAATCTTTCCTTCGGTAATGTTTTTCATAGTTCCCTCTTGGTATGTCTGTCTTGCCCTGAATCCGATACCCTGTACCCTCAACCCTAGACCTTCAGGAGATGCCCCATTTTTTCCTTCTTCGTCCGCAGGTACCGGAGGTTCACTTCGTTGGGTTTGATCTCGATGGGCAGGCGCTCGACAATGGTCATCCCGTACCCTTCAAGACCGACAACCTTTTTGGGATTGTTGGTGAGCATGCGGATCTTCTTCACGCCGAGATCCACCAGGATCTGGGCCCCGATGCCGTAGTCCCGCAGGTCCTCCTTGAACCCGAGTTCGATATTGGCCTCCACGGTGTCGCGGCCGTGCTCCTGGAGCTCATAGGCCTTGACCTTGTTTACCAGTCCGATTCCCCGGCCTTCCTGGTGCATGTAGACGATGACGCCTTTGCCGGCCTCGTTGATCATCTCCATGGCCGTGTGGAGCTGATCTCCGCAGTCGCAGCGCATGGATCCGAAGACGTCGCCCGTCATGCACTCGGAGTGAACGCGGACGAGAACGGCATCCATAGGCGTGATCTCGCCTTTGACCAGGGCCACGTGCTTCATTTCGTCGACGTCGTTCTCGTAGACGATGAACTTGAAGTCCCCGCCGAAGGCTGTGGGGAGAGTGGCTGTCGCTGCCCGGCGGACGAAGGATTCCGTCTTCATTCGGAAATTAATCAGATCGGCGATGGTAACGATCTTGAGCCCGTGTTCTTTCGCGAAGATCTCCAGGTCGGGCATCCTTGCCATGGTGCCATCATCTTTCATGATCTCGCAAATGACCCCGCTGGGCTTGAGCCCCGCAAGGCGCGCCAGATCCACGGAACCTTCCGTCTGGCCCGTGCGCACGAGCACTCCGCCCCTGCGGGCCAGGATGGGAAAGATGTGTCCCGGGCTTACGATGTCGTCGGGCTTCACATTGTCTGCGATGGCCGTGCGGATCGTCGTGGCGCGGTCATGGGCTGAAATGCCCGTCGTCACACCGCGCCTTGCCTCGATAGAGACCGTGAAGGCCGTTTTGAAGCGCGACTGGTTGTCGTTGACCATGAGGTGGAGGTTGAGCTTCTGTGACAGTTCCTCATTGAGCGTGAGACAGATGAGGCCGCGGCCGTACTTGGCCATGAAGTTGATCGCTTCCGGGGTGACAAACTCCGCAGACATGCAGAGATCGCCCTCGTTCTCACGGTCCTCGTCGTCGACGAGGATAATCATCTTGCCGTTTTTGATGTCTTCGATAGCTTCTGGGATTGAGCTGATTGCCATGATTGCACCTTATGCCTTGCTCTATTTCAAAAACCCATGCTCCCGGAGGAAGTCCAGGTTGACTCCCTTATCGGGGTGCAGGAGTTTCTCAACGTATTTGCCGAGGATGTCCGTTTCGATATTGACGGAATCTCCCGCCATTTTGTCGACCAGGGTCGTCTTTTCGGCCGTGTGGGGGATGATATTAACATAAAACCGGCCGCTTTCGCACGAATTTACCGTAAGGCTGATTCCGTCTACGGCAATGGAGCCCTTGGCCACCACGTATTTCGCCAAAGCCTTCTCCAGGGTGATCGCGAGGATGATCGAGCCTGCGCGTGCCGTTTTCTCGACGATTCGCCCCACGCAGTCCACGTGGCCCAGGACCAGATGTCCGCCCAGAAAATCGCTCATCCGGAGGGCCTTTTCCAGGTTGACGAGGTCTCCCGTCTTGAGCGCACCGAGAGTGGTCTTCGAGAGCGACTCGGCGGAAACGTCGAAGGTGAAGCTTTTCTTCCCCAGCGACGTCACAGTGAGGCAGGCGCCGCTGACGGAGATACTGTCGCCGATCTTCACGTCATCAAGGGGCATCCGTGTTTCTACCTCGATCCGGGCGTCTTCGCCTTTCCGCGCAAGTTTGCGAACCGTGCCCCTGTCCTGGATGATGCCGGTGAACATTCTCGTCTGTTTCGTCTGTTTGGTCTGTTTCGTTCCCTGGACCCTAAACCCTAAACCCTAAACCCTAAACCCTAAACCCTGTCCCCCGCCCTTTACTTTGTCTTCAAAAGATCCTTCAGTTCGTCCAGGAACTCATTGGCGTCGCGGAACTGCCGGTACACCGAGGCAAAACGCACATAGGCCACCTGGTCGAGATCGTGGAGCTCCTGCATGACCCGTTCGCCGACAAACGCCGAAGGAATTTCCTTCAGTTGAGATTCCTGACAGACACGCTCGATGCGGTCCACAATGGACTCGATGGCGTCGATGCTTACGGGCCGTTTCTCGCAGGCCTTTTTGATCCCTGAGAGGATCTTGGAGCGGTCGAATGCCTCGCGACGGCCGTCCTTTTTGACGACCATGGGGAGCACTTCCTCGACAAACTCATAGGTCGTGAATCGCTTCCCGCAGGAGGCACACTCGCGGCGTCTGCGGATGGCGTTGCCTTCCTTGCTGATTCGGGAGTCGATCACCCGGTTTTCCGCATCGGCGCAGAAGGGGCACTTCATAGCTTCCTCACGCGGATGCTCGATTCTTCAAGCATACGGGCAGCCAAGTCATCGCTATAGCCATCCCGGTAGACGATTTCCGTAATCCCCGCATTGATGAGCATCTTCAGGCAGATGCTGCAGGGGTGATTCGTACAGTACAGGGTTGCTCCCTGGATGCTCACGCCGTGGACGGCCGCCTGGATGATCGCATTCTGCTCGGCGTGAAGCCCCCTGCAGAGTTCATGGCGCTCCCCCGAGGAAACTTTCTTTTCCTCCCGCAGGCAGCCCACCTCCATGCAGTGCCTGAGTCCGCTCGGCGCCCCATTGTAGCCCGTGGTGAGGAGGCGCTTGTCCTTTACGAGGACGGCCCCAACGCCACGCCGCAGGCACGTGGAGCGACGCGCAACGAGGCTCACGATGTCCATGAAGTACTCGTCCCAGCTGGGGCGGTGGATACCTTGCTTTTCCACTTTTTCCTTCACGCTCAATGCCCGTCTTGAAGGCTATTCTCGAAAGTGACCCACTCTCAGGCGCGAGGTCCGAGGAACGAGGACCGAGGTTCAAATCAGAAATCCTCGAACCTCGTGCCTCGATCCTTGATCCTTCGCATTGGCCTGCTACCCTCTCGCGATGCGATCCGCGTATAGCGGGAACCGCTCGCAGAGTTGCCGCACCTCTTCGCGGACTTTGGTGATCGTATTCTCGTTTTTGAGGTCCTTGAGGACCGTCGCGATGAACCGTCCCACGAGTTTCATCTCCGCTTCCTTCATTCCGCGGGACGTGATGGCCGGGGTGCCTACACGGATGCCGCTCGTTACCATCGGGCCTCTCGTATCGAAGGGGATCATATTCTTGTTGGCCGTAATTCCCGCCCTATCCAGGGCGTCAGCACCCTCGGCGCCGGTCACCCCGATGGAGGTCACGTCGATGAGCATGAGATGGTTGTCGGTGCCGCCCGAGACAAGCCGAAAGCCCTCGGCCGTAAGCGTTTCCGCCAGGGTGCGGGCATTCTTCTGGATCTGGACCTGATACTGCTTGAATTCGTCCGTCAGCGCCTCCTGGAGGGCCACGGCCTTGGCGGCGATGATGTGCATGAGGGGTCCTCCCTGCATTCCCGGGAAGACACGGCTGTCGAGTACCTTTGCGAAGTCGTTGCGGCACATCACCATCCCGCCCCGGGGGCCCCGCAGGGTCTTGTGCGTCGTGGTCGTCACGAATTCGCACAGGGGGACGGGGTTCGGGTGGACCCCCGCCGTCACGAGGCCCGCAATGTGCGCGATATCGAAGAGAACCACGGCCCCCACCTGGTCGGCGATCTGCCGGAAGGGCTCGGAAGGGATCTCCCGGGGGTAGGCGCTCGCGCCGACGACGATGACCTTGGGCCTGTGTTTCTTGGCCTGCTCTTCGACCTCGTTGAAATCGATTCTCTCCGTCGCCTTGTCGACACCGTAGTGCACCACCTTGTAGAAGCGCCCCGAGAAATTGGCGGGGCTTCCGTGGGAGAGATGCCCGCCATGGGCGAGGTTCATTCCCAGGATCGTGTCCCCCGGCTGCAGGACGGCGAAATAGACGGCCATGTTGGCCTGGGTGCCCGAGTGCGCCTGGACGTTCGCGTGGTCGGCCCCGAAGAGTTTCTTGGCCCGCTCGATGGCGAGTGACTCGACGACGTCGACGAACTCGCAGCCATGGTAGTAGCGCTTGCCGGGGTATCCCTCGGCATACTTGTTCGTCATGATGCAGCCCTGGGCCTCAAGGACCGCCTCGTCGACGAAATTTTCCGACGGGATCAGCTCCAGTTTTCCGGCTTGCCGTTTCGTTTCCTCGAGGATGGCGGCCGCCACCGCGGGGTCCACTTTCTTCAACAATGACATGGTCTCCTCACCCTCCTGCGTTACTTGCAGAGTTTTTTCTCCAGTTCCCGGATCTTGTCGAGGCGCTTCTGATGTCGTCCTCCCTCGAAGGGGGTCTCCAGCCAGGTCCTGACGATCCCTTTGGCCGCGGCAGCCTCCGTCTTGCGGCCGGCCAGCACGAGGATGTTCGAGTCATTGTGCTGCCGGCTGAGTCTGGCCGTTTCCTCGTCGAGACACAGGGCCGCCCGGATGCTAGGGAACTTGTTGGCCACAATGGCCATGCCCACTCCGGATCCGCAGATGAGGATCCCCCGATCAAACTCGCCCGAGGATACGCGCTCCGCGGCGATCATGCCGTAATCAGGGTAATCCACAGAATCTCCGCAGTGAGTCCCTGCATCGACGACATCAAAACCTCCCGATGTCAGGGATTGCCTGACGGATTCCTTGAGGGCAAACCCCGCGTGATCAGAGCCGATGATGATCCTCAAGGCGCCCCCCTTAATCCCTGAATTTCCTGAAGGCCAGCACGGCGTTCACCCCGCCGAAACCGAAGGTGTTAGACAGGGCTGCCTCGATGTCCATCTGTTTTGCCCGGTGAGGCACGTAGTCGAGATCACATCCCTCGTCGGGATTGTCTAAGTTGATCGTCGGAGGCACCACCCCTTCAAGGATGGCCTTGATGGCCACGATGGCCTCAAGGCCGCCCGCACCTCCCAGCAGGTGTCCTGTCATGGACTTTGTGGAGGAGACAGCCAGTTTTTTACTGTGCTCCCCGAAGACCCGCTTGATGGCCTGTGTCTCGTAGACGTCGTTGAGCGGCGTAGCCGTGCCGTGGGCGTTGATGTAGCCGACCGTGGCCGGGTCCATTACGCAGGATTTCAAGGCCACCTCCATGCTCCGGGCAGCTCCCTCATGTCCTGGGGGCGGCGCTGCCATGTGATAGGCGTCTGCCGTGCAGCCGAATCCGCAGACCTCAGCGTATATTTTTGCACCGCGTCCGCGGGCCCCCTGGAGCTCCTCGAGGATGAGAATGCCTCCGCCCTCGCCCATGACGAAGCCGTCTCGGTCCCGGTCAAAAGGCCGGCTTGCTTTTTCCGGCTCGTCGTTCCGGGTCGATAGCGCGCGCATGGCATTGAAGCCGGCCACTCCGAACCGGCTGATGGCAGCCTCCACGCCTCCGGCAATCATGGCGTCGGCATAGCCGTCCTTGATCAGGCGGAACGCCATACCGATGGCGCTTGTGCCTGCGGCGCAGGCCGTGACGGGACAACTGATAGGTCCCTTGGCCCTGTATCGGATCGAGATCTGTCCGGCTGCGAGGTTGGGCAGGACGGCCGGGATGGTGAAGGGGGACAGACGCCTGGGGCCGCTCTGCTCGAGAACGGTGTGCTCCCTCTCGATTGTCGTGAGCCCGCCGATCCCCGTGCCCACGATCGTTCCCACACGCTCGGTGTTGCCCTGGTCGATGACAAGCCTCGAATCCTTCATGGCCATATCGGCGCAGGCCAAGGCATAGATGATGAACTCGTCGAGCCGTCGCAACTCCTTCTTGTCCACGTACGCAAGTGGATCGAAGCCCTTCAGCTCCCCGGCGATCTTCGTGGCGCTGTTGCCCGCATCGAACTTCGAGATAGGCGCGATGCCTGACTTGCCGGCACAGAGGGCCGCCCAGGTCTCGTCGACGTTGTTACCGACGGGATTCACGGTCCCCATGCCCGTAATGACTACACGCCGTTGCAATGCGTACCCCGACGGGGACAGCCTAGCTGGCCAGCCCCTTTTTCTTCTTGATGTAAGTGATGGCGTCTTGGATCGTCCGGATCTTCTGCAGCTCCTCGTCGGAGATCTCGATGCCGAAGTTTTCCTCCATGGCCATGATCAGCTCAACGAGGTCGAGCGAATCCGCGCCAAGGTCCTCTATGAAAGCTGCCTCGGGCACACACTCTTCCCGGGTCACATCCAGCTGTTCCACGATAATCTCGATTACCTTTTCCTCGATGGACATTCATTTCCTCCTTAGATTTCAGATCCGCTCCTGCGCACAAATTCTGCATCGGGATGCGCTGCTCCTCGCCCTGTCACATGTACAGGCCGCCGTTCACCCCGATCACCTGTCCCGTGATGTATCCGGCCTCATCGGAAGCCAGGAACAGCACAACACCGGCTACATCGTCCGGCGTGCCCAGCCGGGAGAGGGGGATCTCCTCGAGAACGTTCTCCCGCTGCTCCTCCGTCATGGCAGAGGTCATATCTGTTATGATCAGGCCGGGGGCCACGGCATTGACGCAGATGCTGCGCGACGCCAGTTCCCGGGCCAGGGATTTCGTCAAACCGATGATCCCCGCTTTCGATGCACTGTAATTGGCCTGGCCGGCATTGCCCGACAGGGCGACAACCGATGTCATGTTGATGATGCGGCCCCAGCGTTGCTTCATCATTGTGTAGGCCGCTGCGCGGCAGCAGTTGAAGGCCCCTTTGAGGTTCGTGTCGATAACGCGGTCCCAGTCCTGCTCTTTCATGCGAACCAGCAGGCCGTCGCGTGAAACGCCTGCGTTGTTCACCAGGATATCCATCCGGCCCTTTTCCTTGACGATCGCGGCAAGAGCTTCGGTTGGCGCCTTGTAGTCTGCCACGTCAAAGCAGACGGCCTTCCCTTCGCCGCCTGCCTTGTCGATGAGCGCAAGCGTCTCCCGGGCGGCCGCCTCGTTTCGGATGTAGTTGACGAACACGAACGCCCCTTCAGAAGCAAGCCGCAGGCAGACGGCACGCCCGATGCCCCTGGATCCTCCCGTCACGAGTGCGACTTTGCCCTTGAGCTTCATTTTCTCAATTCTTTCCCGAGAGGACTTCTTCCGTCCTCTGCAGGGATTCGAGGTTCTCTACGTTCAAAACGCGCAGGCCCTTGTTGATCCGCAGGACGAGCACCGAGAGCACTCGCTTGGGGCCCACTTCGATCACCGTGTCGACCCCCATCGCAGTCATCTGCTCGATCGCCTCTTGCCAGCGAACGGGCTCACAGATCTGCCGCACGAGCAAACGCCTCGACGTTGCCACCAAGTGACGGACTTCCGGATCACAGTTCGGGATGACGGGCGTTGCGCAGTCCCGAAAGGTGAGTTTCTCGAAATCGTGGTCGAGACGGCGGGCAGCCCCCTCGAGGAGCACACAGTGAAAGGGAGCGCTCAAGGGAAGCTTCACGGCCCTTTTGGCCCCCGCTTCGAGGGCCCTTGCCATGACCTTCTCGACCGGAGCCGCATAACCCGACACCACGGTCTGATCCTGCGCGTTATAGCAGGAGGGTGTCACAAGTCCCGACTCGGCGTTTACGTTTCGGCAGATCGTCTCAACGGTGTTGCGTTCCAGTCCCTGGATGGCCGCATTGGCCCCCACGCCCGGGGGAACGGCCTCCTGCTGGTATGCAGCCCTGGCCTGAATGATCCGCAAGGCGTCTGCGAAACGGAGGGCTCCCGCTGCGCACAGGGCGCTGTATTCACCGAGGCTGTGGCCTGCCATGGCAAGGGCGGGATGAGCAAGCCGCTGCTCCAGCACCTTCCATGCGGCCATCTCCAGGGTAAAGGTTGCCACCTGGGTATTCGTCGTCAAGTCCAGGGCTTCGCGCGGACCCTCGAAGCACAAGCGGGCAATATCTTCTCCCAGCAAGGTCTGTGCTTCCTCGAAGCAAGCCCTGGCGGGTGCGAACTGCTGGAAAAGTTCCCGGCCCATGCCCACGTACTGTGAGCCCTGTCCGGGAAAAACGATGCCCAGCCTGGCCATAGGATCCCCTGGGCGGTGGTTATTCGCCCTTCTCGACGTTTACCACTTCCCTGCCCTTGTAGGTTCCGCAGTTGCGGCAGGCGCGATGGGGCAGTTTGGGCTCGTTACACTGGGGGCAGACTGAATTGGCCGGCGCTTTGATGAAATCGTGGGCTCGTCTGCTGTCTCGTCTTGATTTCGAGTGTCTCTTTACTGGGTTCGGCATGGTGTATGTTTCTCCATCAGTTTTGTTTTTTCACCTTGAAGTTTTTCAGAGCCTCCAGGCGGCTGTCGACGGCCCCCGGCCGGCATTGACAGGTTGCCGCGTTGAGGCTGACGCCACACTGCGGGCAAAGGCCCCGGCAGTCTTCGGCGCACAGCGGTTTCATGGGGACCTGGAGCATGATTTGTTCGTAAACAAGAACGTTGAGATGGATCAGGTCATCCCGGTAGTGGCTGAACGAGACATCCTCGTCAGAGAGCTCCTCCTTCTGTGCCTCTTGGTCGCGGGCCGGGACCAGCGTGTAACGAAAGCTGCTTTTCACGGGGAGCGTGAAGGGATCCACGCATCTCCCGCATTCCAGATCCAGGGCCGTCTCCACACGGATATCGAGGGTCACCGTCTCTAGGATCTTGTGGATCTCTGCGTCGACTCGTGCCGGATGGATGTGGAAATCGATCCCGCCGCCCTTCTGCAGATATTCCCGGTACCAGTCTGCCTCCAGCGTGTACTGGAGGTGGCGTCCCTCTTCGGGAATGAGCGATACTTGAATCTTCAAAGAGAGTCCCTGGCGATAGATTCACGGCTTCCCGAGGGAAGCGTTTGCGAAAGAGTATCTGTTAATGATAAAACCCGCTTTTGTCAAGGATTTTTTGTTGCACTGCCGCATGGTTAACCCTGCCATATCTCGAATGAAATGTGCATTTTGACGTTTGAAGGATGCTCGCGATGCGGCTGAATCGGGTCCAAATGGGCAACAGGAATTTAATTATTTCACCTTGACTTTTCAGCACGATTCGTCTAGTTTTCTCAGCTTACAAATTGGAAACGTGCTGGGGGATCGTCTAGTGGTAGGACTCAAGACTCTGGATCTTGCTACCAAGGTTCGAATCCTTGTCCCCCAGCCAGGGTCCCATCGTCTAGCGGTTAGGACGCTGGCCTCTCACGCCGGAAACCAGGGTTCGATTCCCTGTGGGACCACCAGATACCATGAAAGGAGCCTACCTTTTCGGTGAGGCTCCTTTTTTT
>DATJPI010000005.1:0-2993 GCA_035506495.1 Syntrophales bacterium | reverse complement strand
CTCGAAGGTTCCCAGCTTCTCGGCCAGCGCGAGGTAAGGCTGGATGTGGGTCAGCAGCTCCGCGCTCACCGACGGGAAGTTGATGGCGTTGCGGATCTCCCCCTTCGTGAGAAAGTCGGCGATCTGTTCGGCGATCGCGATGGCCACGTTGCGCTGGGCTTCGTCGGTGGAGGCACCCAGGTGTGGCGTGCTGATGACCTTCGGGTGGCTTACGAGTTCCGTGTTCTTTGTGGGCTCCTCTTCGAATACGTCGAGGGCCGCGCCGGCTACCTTGCCGGAGTTGAGCGCGGCGAGAAGGTCCTTTTCGTTCACGATGCCGCCGCGGGCGCAGTTGACGATGAAGACCCCGTCGCGCATCTTCGCGATGGAGGCGGCATTGATGATGCTCTTCGTGTCCTTTGTGAGCGGCGTGTGGATCGAGATGAAGTGGGAGCGCTTCAAGAGCTCGTCGAGGGAGACCAGCGTGATACCCATCTTGTCCGCCGTCTCGCGGGCGAGGAAGGGGTCATAGGCAATGACGTTCATTTTGAGGCCCTGGGCCCGATCGGCCACGATGGTGCCCACGCGGCCGATGCCGATGATGCCGAGGGTCTTGTTGTAGACCTCGGCGCCCATGAACTTGTTCTTCTCCCACTTGCCCATCTTCATCGAGGCCGTGGCCTGGGGGATCTGCCTCGCCAGGGCAAACATCATGGCGATGGAATGCTCGCCCGTGGTGATGGTATTCCCGCCCGGGGTGTTCATGACGACGATCCCGCGTTTGCTCGCGGCGTTGACGTCCACGTTGTCGATGCCGATGCCGGCCCGTCCGACGACCTTGAGGCTGCCGGCCTTTTCGATGATCTCCTTGGTGACCTTTGTGGCACTGCGGATGGCGAGGCCGTCGTAGTCCTTGATGACCCCCTTGAGCTCGTCGGGGGTGAGGTTGGTCATTACGTCCACTTCGAGGCCCGGGGTGTTCTTCAGTATCTCAATCCCCTCCGGGGACAGAGTGTCGCTGATCAGCACTCTCTTCATGTTTTTCTCCCTTTCGTCTTATCGGGCATCCCGCCCTCCTTCTCACGAGGCTGCTGAAAAACACCCATCTGCTGCGTTGCCCTCATCCCTCGTCCCTGCGGCGTACGCCCAAAGTACGCCTCAGTCCTTGGGATTTCGGGCGCCTTGTATCTGGGTCTTTTAAACAGCCTCGCGCAGGTCATTTGATCTTCTGCAGGTAGACCTTTTCCAGGGCATCGAGGGCCTGCTTGATGTCGTCGGGTTCGATCGTGGGCCCGCACCAGAAGCGGAAGCCCGCCGGGGCATCCCGGTAGGCGCTCACGTCATGGGCCGCCCCTTCCTTGCTCAGCTGGCTGGCGACGGCTTTGATGAAATCCGACTGCTCCTTTCCCGCCATGGCCCTGAACTTGTCGCTAGCGACCTTCAGGCAGACCGATGTGTTGGATCGAGTGGCTTTGTCCTCAGCGAGGAAAGCGACCCAGTCTCGTTTCGCCACCCAGTCCTCGATGACCTTCAGGTTCGCTTCGCTTCTGCGGAAGAGACCTTCGAGTCCGATTGCCTCGGCCCACTTCAGGGCATCGAGGTAATCCTCGACGCAGAGCATCGAGGGGGTATTGATCGTGTCGCCATCGAATATGGCCTTGTCCACGGCGCCCTTCTTCTTCAGGCGGAAGACCTTCGGCAAGGGCCAGGGAGGGTCGTATGCCGCAATCCGGGCCACGGCGCGGGGGCTGAGCACGAGAACCCCGTGCGCCGCCTCTCCGCCCAGGCATTTCTGCCAGGAGTAGGTCAGGACGTCCACCTTCGACCAGTCGACGGGCATGGCGAAGACGGCGCTCGTGGCGTCGCACATCGACAGACCTTCGCGGTCGGACGGGATCCAGTCCCAGTTCGGGATCTTCACGCCGCTCGTCGTACCGTTGGCGACGAAGACGACATCGCTCTTCCAGTCCACGGCCTTGAGATCGGGCAGCTTTCCGTAGGGGGCCTCGAGGACCGTCGGCTTGAGTTTCAGTTCCTTCTGGATATCCTTGGCCCACTCGCCGCTGAAGCTCTCCCACACGAGCACTGTGACCGGTCGGGGACCGAGCATCGTCCACATGGCCGCTTCGAAGGCGCCTGTGTCGGAGCCCGGCAGAATCCCCAGCAGGTAATCGTCGGGGACTCTGAGGAGCTTCTTGCTGCGGGCAATCGCATCACCGAGTTTGGCCTTGCCCAGCGCCGAGCGGTGGGAACGTCCCACGGCGGCATCCTTGAGGCCGTCGAGATTCCAACCCGGTCTTTTGCTGCACGGGCCGGAGCTGAAGTTGGGGTTGTGTGGCATCATCATTCACCTGTCGTCAAAAATCCGAAAAAATGCTCTTATCAGAAATCCGTTGATTAGACAAGCAATTTCCGAGAGGCCCCGGCGGGCCCCGGGACCCTTTTCTGTTGACGGGACCGGCCAAAGCAGGGTATCGGGTACAGGGTATAGGGCACAGGAAAATAATGAAAAAACAGCAAAAAACCGCCTTTTTCTGCCAGAACTGCGGTTACGAATCGCCCAAGTGGGTCGGGAAATGTCCCGGCTGCGGGGAGTGGAACCGCTTCGTCGAGGAGCCGACGAAGGCGACGGACTCCCATGTTCCGCCGGAGTTTCAACTCAATGAAAAGCCCCGCCCCATCGACGCCGTCGAGGCCGATGAAAAGGCCCGCCTCAAGACGGGCATGGAGGAAATGGATCGTGTCCTCGGAGGGGGCATCGTGGCCGGCTCGGCGATCCTCGTAGGGGGCGACCCGGGGATCGGCAAGTCGACGCTGCTGCTCCAGGTCATGCATCGCCTGGCCTCGCAGGGGCTCAAGGTGCTCTACATCTTGGGTGAGGAGTCGGCAAGCCAGATCAAGCTCCGGGCGGACCGCATCGGCGCCGCCTCGAAGAGCCTCTACGTCCTCGTGGAAGTCGCCCTGGAAAACATCCTCAAGTATATAAAAGAAGTGGGACCTGCCGTTGTGGTGAT
>DATJPI010000004.1:0-10362 GCA_035506495.1 Syntrophales bacterium | reverse complement strand
AGGGATGACGGGCCTTGTGATGAGAAGGCGCGAGTAGGCCTTCTGTTCCATGACCTTCTCGAGACCCACGGCGATGGCCAGAAGCGTCTTGCCCGTGCCGGCCCGGCCCACGAGGGTCACGACGCGGACCTGGTCGTTGAGGAGAAGCTCCAGGGCGAAGCGCTGTTCTTTATTTCTCGCCTTGATGCCCTGGTTTGTGCTCTCGGCGTGGACAAGCGGTCTGAGCTCCCCGCGGTAGTATCGGGCCAGCGCCGACTGGGAGGATGCAAGGTGGTTCTTCAGCACGAAGAACTGATGGGGCCGCCCGGGCCCGCGGCCGTTCAACTCGAGGCGCCCTTTCCTGAAGAATGCCTCCATTTCATCGGTTGAGAGCTCCACGATTCCCGCGCCCGTGTAGAGCTCATGGTAATTGACCTTGTCGTTGTAGAAATCCTGGGCGGGCACTCCCATGACATCGGCCTTGACTCGGAGGTTCAGATCCTTCGAGACAAGAAAAACCCTCCCGGGCAGCTGGCGGTTGAGGACGCAGGCCACAGCAAGAATCCGGTTGTCATTCTTGAGCGGGTCGAACCCCGGGGGAAAATCTGCCGTTGCATCCTGGTGGTTGAGCTCGATGCGCAGCCGCCCGCCCGAGGGGAGCGGCACGCCCATCGACAGGCAGCCCGACTCGCGCATCCGGTCGAGTTCCTGCGATACGACGCGGGCGTTGCGCCCCACCTCGTCCTGCCTCTTCTTCTGGTTGTCGATCTCCTCGATGACGGCCATGGGGATGATGACCTCGTTGTCCTCGAAGGCATATATGGCCCCCGGATTGTGAAGCAGCACGTTGGTGTCCAGTATGAATGTTTTCACCATGGCATCAAAAGCCTCCGTTTCCGCGACAATACACCGCCCTGGCGCGCCCAGTGATTCCTTCGAGGGAATCTTCCCGGCGTGTCGGGGCAATAGTTATCCTCTGGGGTGGAACGAATGTCGGCCGAAGTCGGGCCGGTAGGAAGGGTTCGCTGGGTTGATCCGATTGCAGGATGGGCCTCCGGTTTATCACGTGGGGTTTTCCGGGGCACGGAGGATGGAATACTCGAAATGCCTCTGCCCGAGCCCGGGCCCCCGTCCGTAATAGTGCCACTTCGGGAAGTTGAAATCCGAGGTGACCGACCGGGGAAGCAGCAGCACCGCTTTCAGAAACGCTTCGAGATCAGGCACGTTGTAGATGTTCAACTCATAACCCCAGCGTTCCAGTTTATCGAGGATTTCCTGCTTGTCGGGCGCCTTCCAGTTGATGGAAAAGCGGTTGATCCCCCAGCCGTGAAGCACGTCGAGCACCCCCAGGGCCTTCCCGGGAGCCCCGAGGATGAGGGGGACGAGGAAGTCGATGGGGCACTGGATGACGGCCCCCGGAAATGCCTCCGAGAGCCTGCGGAAACCCTCCTCGCGCAGCACCTCCACCATCCCGTTGAACCATAGGCGCCGGTCGGGCATGTCGCGCGTCTTCAGGATCTCCACGACGCTCTCCAGCAGCCGCCCGTTTTCTTTCAGGTCCAGTTTGAGGGATTTATCCTTCCCCTGGAGGCTTTCGAGCATTTCCTCGAGGCTCAAGAACGATTCGCCCGGCTCGGGCGGGATCTCTTCAAAGGAGTCGTTGCGCAGGATGACCCTCCCGCCGTCCGGGTCGCACCGCACATCGCACTCGGCCCACTCGATATTGGAGGCCGCAAACTGCCTCAGGTTGACCTCATCGTTGACGCCGTGCCAGACGAACTGCACGTGGCGCGGCAACGCGCGCTCCGGGACGAGCTCCGTGATGTCGTAGTCCTGGCCCGCCACCGTCCGCGCCGGCAGCTGCGCACGCTTGGACCGAAAGATCGTGTGGGCGTGCAGCAGGAGAATCTCGTCCCGGGCGTCCTTCTCCGAAACGGCCTGCAGGTTGTCGGGCTCGTTGTCCACGAAGGCGATGACACGGCAGCCGTTTTCGCTGAAGTGGCGGATGCCCTCCACCTTCGCCTCGAGCACCCCGTCGTTCCATCCGCGCCGGTTCATGAAGAGGTGCTCGCTGCGGAACGTCACCTTGTACTCCCGGCCGATGTTGTTGAGCGAGATCAGCGTCTCTTTGCGGATCGACTCGGGACGGCCCGTGTTGAGACCGACATGGGTCCGGGGCTGGATCTGGAACCAGCGGATGACCTCCATGACCCCCGCAAAGGGGCGATGGGAGCGCAGGATTCCCTCGGGCGTCCAGCAGCGCTCGGCATACCAGGCCAGGACATCCTCCCGCAGCGCGCCGCGGATTTTCATCGCTTCCAGGAGCAGATCCACCTGGCTTTCGTTCACTGTGATATCCGCCACGGCAAGCTCCCGGAACCACTCCGTGCCGTGCGCGCGGTCGTAGGACTGCAACGCGTAATGGATCATGTGCCGGGAATCGAGGATGGTGCCGTCGATGTCAAAGAGAATCATGAGATCTTCAGCGGGCCAGCGGCGCCGCATCCGTTCGTAGTGATCAGACAATCGCTTCATCCAGGAAGTCATTCTTTTCCTTGGCTCCTTGTTCCTTGAAACTTGATCCTCGATCCTCCGCGAAGCGGTCAGATCCTGTCGCGGCGGACAAAGAAATCCAGCGTCGAGCCCGTGACCTTGCTGCGCCCCGTGTAGAGGAAGAAGATGACCCACAGGCACTGCAGGAAGAGGATCATCGCGGGGTCCCAGAGGGTCTGCAGTCCCGCTTCAAGATCGACGGCCGAAAGTACTGCGCCCGGTGCGAGCGCCGCGAGCGCCACGGCGTAGAGGACGGCCGCGACGTTCATCTTCTGATAGGCCGAGATCCTCGTGTGGCCGCGGAAGTCCGCCCGGAGGAACTCGGAGAAGAAACGCCAGGCTTGGGTGATGACAACGGCGAGCAGGAACGCCCACCCGAACTGCGACAGGAGAAACAGGACGGTGCCGGCAAGCCCCGCCGTGCTGTTGATCACGGCCGAGAACGCCTGCACGGGAACCACCTTCTGCCCGTCGAGCCCGCTCTCGTAGGCGATCTTCTTGGTCTTTCCGGTGAAGGTGAATGCCCAGTACCCCAGCAGGCACCGGGCGGCCGGGCTGAGACCGGACAGCGGCCGGCCATAGCAGCAGCCGAAGCTCACGCAGGCTAGCCTCCCCAACCCTTCGCCGAAGGCGTAGGCGACGGCAATGGCCGCCATGACGGGAAGAACAGGAAGGGCCCAGCCCGTGACGGCACCGATGAACCGGGTCACGAACGGCGCGATCAGAATGCCCACAAAGGCCGCACCCCCCACCGTGAAGGTGTAGCTCTTGTGCTCGATGATCCGCGCCAGGATCTTTGCAGACGGGGCACAGACCAGCAGGACGGCGGCCAGTACGGAAAAGGCGGCCGGGCGCTCGATGCCGGCCGAGGCCATGAGGATCAGGTAGACGGCGGCGGCCATCACGTAGGCGCAGGCGCTGAAGAAGCCGTACCAGGTGAGATTGAGGCCGCTCCACTGACCGTCCGTACCCTTGTGGACCGGCACAGCGGCCATGATCTGCCAGCTCTCCCCCGGCAGCTTGCGAAAGGCCCAGCAGAACAGGGAAACGAGGATCAGCGCCAGTGCAGAAAGGAAGAACGTTTCGATCATCGAGTCACCCTCCCGGGGATTGCGTTCCTGTCTTCACCGCCCGGCCGATTGCCGAGCGCACCCTCACGTCCGTCTCCGCCAGGGCAATGCCGAAGGCCCGCGTGAAGCGGCTCTCGGCCTGACGGCTTCTGCGGTTGCGAATGAGATCTTCCGAAAATTCCACCCGGTCGCGTTGGAAGAGGCAGATGTCGGTGCTGCTTCCCGGCATGTAGAGGCTCTTCGGAAACCCCTTGCGGAGAAACATCCCCGGCCGGACGGCAACGGGGTTATGATACTGAAACTCGCTGTAGCACTGTTTGATCCCCCCGATCATCAGTGCCGCCACCTCGATCATGGCCACGAGGCCCGCCTGTGTACCGCCCGGCACGTCGGTGTCGATCACCGTGACGACGCGCTTGTTCTTCGAGTAGGGGGTCACCAGGGCGATGATGGCTCCGGGGTTGCAGGAATGGTAGGCCCCTTCGATCTCATAGAGGTCCATGACGACCCCTGCGACGGGCGTGTGGTTGTAGTGGTATTTCTCGGGCGTGAGCCGGCAGACGGCGAAGTCCCCGTCCCGGAAGACGTCTAGCCAACGAACTTTTTCCGGGCCCAGGAGCTCCTCGTAGTCGAAAAACTTTCCTTTCACGCACAGGCCCGAGCACTCCGAGAAGGACCCGATCAGGACCTTCGAGTCGGCGGGCGAGACGATGTCGTGCTCGCCGCCCGGCATGGGGCGGCATTCCCAGTAGCGGATCCTGCGTTCGAAGATTTTCCGCGGCGTGTCCAGGAGCGCCTGGTGATCGAGGCATTCCCGCAGGTCGATTCCGCATGATTTGAGAAAATCACTGTTGCCCGTCAGGCGCCCGCCCAGGAAGAAGTCGTAGTTCAGGAAGCCGAGGATGCCGGACATCCGGCTCCCCGTGACGGCGCGGAACACGGCCGGCGCGCTCTCCCGGAAAGACCCGTAAAGGAAACGGACGACGCTGTCCCAGTAAAGGCGTTCCGTCTCGACCCTATTGGTTCCCCGCTCGATATACTGGTGGGTCATGGTCCCGCCGCTCGTCCTTTTTGAGGATATGCCCGCTCTCGGCCTTTCGCAGGGCGATATAGGCAAGCATGACGAAGATGAGGCGCCGCAGGGTTTCGAGGGGAAGGCGCTCATCCATCGCGTCGTCCCTCACGCGGGCGAGGAATTCCGTTGCATCCTGCCCGTCGAGCACGAACTGCAGGGCCCGGTGGACCGCCGGGGCGTGGATACCGCGGCAATCGGCCAGCGGCAGATCTTCCGCAAGAAATCCGAAGGCCTCCTCCATGTGGCGCCTGCGGAGGTCCTCCCGGTAGTAGCGCTCGGCGGCGCGATTGAACTCGTCGCTTTCGAGCTCGAAGGGCGACTGGATGCCCGCCGCGGCACAGATGCTGCGGGTGAACTTCCCTTCCGTCGAATACAACTCCGGCTCGTCGACCCTCCGGCGCAGGTCGTCCAGGGTGCTTCGCAGTCCCATCATCTCGATGAGCCCGGCGGCGTCCTCCTCGAGGGTGCCGATCAGGGCCCTGCGGTACTCCCGGTTGTATACCCTGAGATAGCCCGGGTAGCGGTGGCTCTGCCGAACCTTCGCCGCTCGCCCGACGATCCGCTGGAGGAAGAGATTTTTCGTGTCGGACCGCACGAAGAACGTCGGGATCCCCACGGCCGCCCCGAAAATCACCTGCCTTCGCTCGCTTTCGATGAAGGGATCGTCGGGGATGTGGGTATGGCTCACGCGCCCCTCGGCGATGTACTGCATGGCGAGCGCCGTGACCAGGTTCTGCAGGTCGACGGCCCGGGCCATATCTCCTCCGAAATTCTCGAAGAGGCTGTACTGTCTTCCCTCGAAACCGGAGAATCCCATGACGGTTTGTTCGCGGAGCTTGTAGAGAAGGTACAGCGACATCTTGGTGCTGAAGACGCCCAGATCGGCCAGGTCCTTCTTCAGGCGATCGCTGTTCCCGATCGCGCCGTTGAGCGCGGGGCTTCGCTCGGTGCTCATCAGGGAGACGAGGTAATCAATCAGCCGGAAGTCGGGCACAAAGTCGCCGCGAAGCCCGAAGACGGTGCCAAAGAACCGGTCGATCCACTCGGGCCCGAAGGGGGTTACGGGGCGTCCGAAGAACTTGATTTTCGCCTTCTTCTTCCAGCGCCGCCAGAACATGCGCAGGTGCGTGTAGTCGATCTCGTGGGGCAGATAGCCCAGTACCCTCTCGGGGTGGAAATCGGCAAAGTCGATGCGGTAAGGGGCCGCGCTGTAGGTCCCGACGAAGAGCGGCATGAAATGTTCGACGATCTTGATGACGAGATCCCCGAGGTACTTCTCGTGAAGCCGGGTGAAGCCGGAGCGGCCGTCGGCCAGCAGGGCCGTTAGCTTGCGGCTCCCGAGGCTCACGTGGGTGCCGTTGTTCGCGAGGCTGATGTTCGAGAGATTGGGCAGCACGGCCAGGTTGTTCGTGAGGATTCCCGCCTCGCGCAGCTTCTTCACGGCGTTGAGCTGACTGCGGCTCAGGACTTCGTGGCACAGGTGCATGTAGGCGTATTTCGCTTCGCCGTTATCCCAGCCCGCAAGACAGGGGTTCATGAAGATCTCGCGGTAAAAGGCATCAGAAATGCTCTCGTTGAGCCGCTTCTGACGGACGGGGGGGTGGGGTGACATGAATACGAGTGCTTTCTGTCCCGTTTCGCGCAGGTGGAATCTTTCAGAGGCCCAGGCCACAAGGAGCTGCGTGAGCAGAAATCGGGTTGCCGTCTCGGCTGCGACAATCTTCCCCATGCCCTCGGAGGGGTGCATGAGCCCCACGTAGAAGGAGTGGGTCTCGGGGGATGTGTTGTCGCACAGAAAATGATCCAGGAAGGCCATGCCCGTGTCGCGGATGGCCGGTGGCGTGTCCGGCCGGTCGCTCACGACGTCGGCCAGTGCCAGCTTCAGCAGATAACTGATGGGAACACGGACGTGCTCTTCGCCGTTTTCCACGAAGCCGAATTTGTGGGCATCGGATCTCAAACCGCCGGCCCGTCTTTTCTTGTCGGCCAGCAGGTCGGTCCGGAAGATTGCCTCCGCAGCGGGGCTGAGCGCCCGGCGCGGAAAGCGGACCCAGCTGTTCTCCCAGACCTTTTCGAGATTTCCGCCGAGGTACTTCTCGAGGTCCGACACGGCCTTTCGAGGCGCGTCGCCGGAGGCGGCGCGGCGCAGGATGTTGGCATAGTAGTTCGAGTTCTCGATCAGCAGAGGCAGATCGACGTCCTGCCTGCTTCCGATTACGAGGGCCTGGAGTTCTGACTCGGCCCCGACCGTCGTGTCGCCGACCGAGAAAGGCAGCGTCTCGAGAAGAGCGTCCGATGAGCCTCGGTTGACGCGCATGCGCCCCACCACTTCCTCAAGCGACAGGTTCAGCTCCTGCACCACGGCGTATGAATTCTGCTGCGAACCGGAGGACTCAATCACTCTGCTCATCGTGTTCTACCTTCCTGCCCTTTCTTCCGACAGGCCATGGGCATCGGTCATGCTCACGGGGCTCAAATCCGGGTTCTTTTTCCCGAGGTTTTCTGCCTCGGCCTTGCAATCAATGCACACCGTCGTCGCCGGGTTCGCCATCAGGCGTTTTTCCGCAATCATCTCTCCGCATTGTTCACAAATGCCGTAGCAGCCCTTTTTGATTCGGCCGAGGGCTTCGTACAGCGAGAGCAGCATGAACCGGTCACGCTCGCGGATCGCGAGCTCCATGCTTGTGTCCGCCTCCGACGCAGCCTGATCGTACGGATCGGGTAACGATTCTTTCCCTTTCTTGAGACGATTGATACTGCGGTCGATGCTTTCCTGCAGGGTGAGGATGCGTTCGGCGAGAATGCGTTTGAAGTTTTGTAGTTGTCTTTTCCCCATGAAGGGATTCTCTCGTCCTCCGTAAAGCCCGTCATGGACCCCGGGCGTTCGTTTTCAGTGTGCAATATAAACCCTGAATGTTAAGATAACATTACGAATTCATTAAGAATGTGTGAAATTACACGATTGTGACGAAAAAAAGGGGGGGGAAGAGGTGATTGGCAAAGCCGGAACGGAAGACTCAGCGCTCCATGAACTTGTAGCCCACGCCGCGTACCGTGACGATGTAGTTCGGGCTGTTTTCGTCCCGCTCGATCTGCGCGCGCAGGCGCCGCACGTGCACATCAACCGTGCGGGGCTCAACGAAGGACTCGTCGCCCCAGACCTGGTCCAGGATCTGGTCCCGGCTATATACACGGCCGGGGTTCTGGGAGAGGAAACGCAGGAGCTTGAACTCCGTGGGGCTCAGGCTTATTTTTCGGCCGTTTATGGCAACCTCGTAGGACTTCAGATCGATCCGAAGCCCCTTGAACTCGAATATCTCGGCCTTGTCAGGATGCTTCCGGATGTCGGCGCGGCGCACCACTGCCTTCACGCGAGCCACGAGCTCCTTTACGCTGAAGGGTTTTGTGATGTAGTCGTCGGCACCCACCTCGAGCCCGATGACCTTGTCGATCTCCTCGCCCTTTGCCGTCAGCATGATAATGGGGATACCGCCCGTGAGGACATCCTGCTTGAGCCTCTTGCACACCTCGAGACCCTGGATGCCCGGGAGCATGAGATCGAGGATGATGAGATGCGGGGATTTCGCTTGGGCCGTCTGCAGGGCCTGTTCCCCGTCAAAGGCTTTCAGAACCTCATAGCCTTCCTTCTCGAGGTTGTAGGCTACGAGCTCAACAATGTCTTTTTCATCGTCGACGATTAAAACCTTTGGTACCATCGCTTCCGCTCCAGACAATCGTTCGGATTGTATACACTAAAAAAGAAGGCCTGGCAAATCTTCACCACTCCATACTGCGAGTAGATCGGCTTCCTCGATAATCAGTACGAAAAAGCCCGGCCCGAGGTGAGCGGCCTCGAAGCCGGGCTTTCCGTTTCCAGTCATCGGGCCAGCACGGTCCCGGTCGGTCAAGCATCATGAAATTTCCCTGAGAATGACCCATTAATTTGCGGTTAAAAAAACATGCGAGTGTTACAGATTGATGACGACCTCGTGAATATTTCATGACATCCGCAAGGACACCGATTATGAAAGAAGCTGTTATTCTCATTTGGCCTTTGTCATGAGTGCTTGTATATGTCCGTCTTTTTCCAGCCACAACTGCTGTACCCATTTTTGCATGGCATCGCGGAAGGCCGGGTCGCCCTCGTAATCGCCGTGCATCAAGGATTGCGGAATCTCTATGGTCTGAATGCGAACAATGATGCGCTTTACCTTATCGCAGAGAAATTCCCAGAAGGTCGGAACCCCGTCCGGATACACAATGGTGAGATCCAGCAACGAATGAAATTTATCGCCCAGGCAGTTCAACGCCAGCGCGAGTCCTCCGGCCTTGGGACGCAGGAGGTATCTGAATTCGCTCTTCTGCCGGGCGTGCTTGACTTTGGTAAAGCGGGTCCCTTCGAGAAAATTCATCACGCTGGTGGAAATCGTGGCAAATTTCTCGCAAGCCCGGCGCGTTGCTTCGTAATCCTTGCCCCTCTGCTCAGGATGCTTTTTCAGGTATTCGGAGCTGTGGCGATACAGGAACGGATAATCCAGCGCCCACCAGGCGAACCCCATGAAAGGCACCTTGATCAGTTCTCTCTTGATAAAGAATTTCAGCAGGGGGATTCGGCGATTCAACAGGTGCTGCATCACGAGGATATCCACCCAGGTCTGATGATTGCTGACAACCAGATACCATCCGTGATAATTCAATCCCGCGAGTCCCTGCACGTCCCATTGTGTTTTTTGGGTCAGGCGCATCCACCCGCTGTTGCAGGCAATCCAGTTTTCTCCAATCCAATGGAGGATCCTGTTCAGCACCCGGCGTAGAGACGGGATGGGCAAAAGGAATTTCGGGAGGGCGAACACGAACAGCAAGGACACCCACACCACCACATTGACGGCCAAAAGCAAACCCGCGATGGCGCCCAAAAGATAGGGCGGAAGAAAATTCAGCATAGTGATAGTCCTGCCGAACCTGTTGCCGCATGAAGTCGACCATGCGGAACTTCACAAAGAAAAAGGGCCAAGCCACATCGCTTAACCCTTGGATATTCCTGGAGCGGGCGATGGGAATCGAACCCACGACGTTCAGCTTGGGAAGCTGACATTCTGCCTCTGAATTACGCCCGCTCGTCTCGTCTATTTGGTCTATTTCGTCCTATGAAGACCCCTTCCTTGATCTCCCTCTCCCCCGGGGGGAAAGGGTTGGGTGAGGGGGCCTTCTCGTCTTCCCGGCTGTCGCCGGCACATTAAAGACTACATAATAAAAGAGCGTGAAGGATGCAGAGTGTAATAACCCCGAGCAAAATTTGTCAAGATTTTTTTGCCCTCAGCCTCGCCAGGATGGACTTCCCGTGGGCATCGAGACCTTCCATCGCGGCAAACTCGGCCGCCGGTTTCCCGTATTTCGAAAGCGCCTTCCCGTCGAAGTTCAGTACGCTGATCCGCTTCACGAAGTCGTAGACCCCCAGCGGCGATGAGAACCGCGCCGTCCCCCCCGTGGGGAGGATGTGGTTGGGTCCTGCAAGATAATCCCCCAAGGCTTCCGGAGTGCAGGGCCCAAGAAAGACTGCACCGGCGTTTCGGATGCCTGCAAGAAGCGCCCTGGGGTTTTTCACGAGGAGCTCCAAGTGTTCGGGGGCGAAGCGGTTTGCAACTTCCACCGCCTCGGCAAGGTCCTGCGTCACCACGATGAGCC
>DATJPI010000003.1:0-3499 GCA_035506495.1 Syntrophales bacterium | reverse complement strand
TCGAAAAGCGCGTCATCGGACTCGACCGGCCCGTGCGTTGCACTTCCTTCCTGCATACCGGCCTTGCCGGCCGACAGGATTCTCAGTCTCGACGGTTTCATGGGGATAAAGTAATCCCTCCCGGCGGGAAAGCAAGTCCCTATCCCCTTGTCCCTGATCCTTTCTAGAAAATCCTTCTTTGCAGCTTGCTCTTATGCATCACCATCGCGGCGATCTCCTCAATAGACATGGTGGTGATGTTGAGGTAGGGAACGTTCTTGGAAACGTAGAGGAATTCGGCGAGTGAGACCTCCTTCTGACACTGCTCAAGCGACGAGTACCGGCCGGTGGGTCGCCGGGCGGAACGGATCTTCTGCAGCCGCTCCGGGTTGATCGTGAGGCCGTGGAGCTTGTTCCGATAGGGCTGCAGCACCCCGGGGATTTTCCGGTACTCGATGAGGAGATCCTCCTCCGTGAGCGGGTAGTTTGCGGCATAGATGCCGTACTGCAGACCCAGATAGAGGCAGGTCGGTGTCTTGCCGGTACGGGATACCCCCACGAGGATCACGTCGGCCTTGTCATAGTTCTTGGTTGTGATCCCGTCGTCATTGGTCAGGGCGTAGTTCACGGCGTTGATCCGGATGTCAAACTCGTCCCCCGCCGAAGGGTGATGGGAGCTTCCCCCGAGGGAGGGTTGAACCCGGAGCTCTTCCTCCAGGGGGCCGATGAAGGTGTCAAAGAGATCCACCGCGGCGGCATCGCTCGACAGGATCAGTTTCCGGATCTCGGAATTGACAATGGTGCTGAAGATGATCGGACGCTGCCCCGTCTGTTCCTTCGCGTCGTTGATATGCTCGAGGGCATCCCGCGCTTTCCACATCGTGTCTATGAACGGCAGCGTCATCTTTTGGAAATCGACGTCGTCGAACTGGATCAGGAGACTGTGACCGAACGTCTCGGCCGTAATCGCCGTGCGGTCAGAGATAAAGAAAACGGCTCGCTTGATCGACATGGGCTCCCTTCTGCGGGGAAGGCGGAGAGTCCGGTGTGCGCTTCATAGACAAATTCTAACCCGGGACCATCCCTGCGCCCTCATTGTATGCAAAACCCGTGTCCTGTAAAGACCTTTTTCCCCGTTTTCCTTCGGGAATGCGGCCGGGTGGCTGCCTTGACATTTCAGGGCATCTCCGATAAGAGCAGGATCATATTTTGATCCTCCGAAGGACTGCAAAACGGCGAAAGCCATCCCGAAGGGCATGCCCATGGATTTGAAAAACGTCCTCAAGCGCTATGAAGCCGATCTCAGGCAGGTGGAAGAACACCTGGAGCGCCACCTCCACTCGGAGATCTCACTCATCCCCGTGGTGATCCAGCATCTCATCGCAAGCGGAGGCAAACGCATCCGTCCCCTCATCCTCCTGGCCTCGGCGGATCTGTTCGGTTACCGGGGGGAGAGGCGCTACCCCCTTTCGGCCGTCATCGAGTACATCCACACGGCCACTCTTCTTCATGATGACGTCATCGATCACGCAGAGACGCGCCGCGGAAAACCCTCGGCAAACAATGTCTGGGGGAATTCGGCCAGCGTGCTGGTGGGCGATTTTCTCTATTCCCGCTCGTTCACTCTCATGACCACCGACGGGGATCTGGCCATCATCAAGCTCATGTCCGAAACGACGAACATCATGGCCGAAGGCGAAGTCTTCCAGCTCATGAAGTGCGGGGATGTGGGGATCACGGAGGAGGATTACTTCACCCTGATCGAGAAGAAGACGGCCGTCCTTATGGCCGCCGCCTGCGCCGTCGGCGCGCTCGTGGCCGGTGCGCAACCCGCGCAGGTGGATGCGCTTCGATTGTTCGGCTACAAGATGGGGTTCGCCTTTCAACTCACCGACGACACTCTGGATTACGTGGCGGCCGAAAAAGAATTCGGAAAGGCAATCGGGATGGACCTCAAAGAAGGAAAGATCACGCTGCCCCTCATCCGGACACTGGCGCAGTGCACATCGCAGGAAAGGGACCAGATTCGGGCCATCGTGGAGAGGAAGCAGGCTGCCGAAGAAGACATTCATAGAGTCTCCGCTCTGATCAGGCAATACGATGGGATCCGTTATTCCCTGGACAGGGCGAAGACGATCGTCGAAGACGGAAAGGCCTGCCTGCAGCCCTTCGAAGACGGGGAGGCGAAGGCGGCGCTGATGGCCGTGGCGGACTATATCCTTGCTCGCAACCTCTAAGACTGGTGAAAAACGCCCGTCTGCTTCGTTTCCTCATCCCTCGTCCCTGCGGCGTACACGCACAGTACGCCTCAGTCCTCGGGATCTCGGATGCCTTGCATCCAGGCATTTTTGACCAGTCTTCAGGAAAAAACTTTCTTCAGAAGCGGCGGTTTCGAGTACTGAAAATTATTGGCTACTCCGGCATATTTCACTATGCAATGATACCGACTTACTTCAACTAATAGCGACCTATATGAATACATCAGAATTGGTCTTAAAGGCCTTAATTAATATTCTTCAAGCTGCATTTGCGATCTACGCTGGAGCTTGGGGTATCCGCTTCTATACTGGTAAACGCTGGTGAAAAGGAGGATGATAGAAAAAGGAGAGTACAGAAATACGGAATATGGATAATAGCTTTCAGTGTTTTATTGTTGATTGTGGGACCTATTTTACTCATTGTTACGTGGTTTAAATATTTCTTGGGCTATCCCTAAATTTAATCCCCTTGCTTAAAGATTGGCACAAGCATCAAGGCGAATGAAAAGAATCCCCCTTTCCTTCTGGATAAGGGGGATTCTTCGCTGTCTGCCGCCTGCCTTTTTCCAAACGTTCGGAATCCGGATTCCCGAAGCCTGAAGCCCGAGTCCTGTCCCCTAAATGATGTAGAGTCCTTTCTTCTCGGCGAGATCGCCAAGATCACCCGCCCGTACCATAGCGACGGCCCGGGGCAGACTCTCCATGATATCGCGGGCCGTGATCCCGTCTTCCCCCTTCCCGGAGGCTGCAATATCCCCGGCAAGACCATGGACAAACACACCGGCCCTCACTGCTTCCGGAACCGGAAGCCCCAGGCCGAACATGGCCCCGATGGCCCCCGTGAGGACATCCCCCGAACCTGCCGTAGCCATACCGCAGTTGCCGCTCATGTTGATGTATGCGCGGCCGTCAGGAAGACCGACAAGAGAGTGGGCCCCCTTGAGCACAATGATGGAATCGAGAAAAGCCGCCGCTTCCTGAAGGATTCCGATGGGGTTGATTTTTATCTCGTCTGCACTTCTTCCAGTTATGCGCGACATTTCGCCCGCGTGGGGCGTGAGGATCGTCTCGTAGCGGCGCCGCTTGAGAAACTTCGGGTTCTTCGCGACAGCTGTAATCCCGTCGCCGTCGATCAGGATCGGTTTTTCGATCTTGGCGGCAATCTCCCGGACGAGTTTCTGCGTCTCCTCGGCCAGCGAAAGCCCCGGACCCAGCACGACCATGTCGACTCGCCCCGCCAGTTCCAGAAGGGCCGATTTGTT
>DATJPI010000002.1:0-4940 GCA_035506495.1 Syntrophales bacterium | reverse complement strand
GTCCTGAAGAAGGGAGAAAAGCTCATCGTCGTCGTTCCCGGCGTCCCCATGGAAGTGAAGCGCATGACGCCGGAGGTCTTGATCCCACTCTTCGAGCAGAAGGGTGGCAAAACCCAAATCGTCACGAAGACGATCAAAATGTTCGGCCTGGGCGAGGCGCTCATCGACGCTGCGCTGTCGGACCTGCCCCTGGCGGGCACCACGGTGAGCCTGGGCTTCTACCCGCGCTTTCCGGAAAACCACCTCGTGCTGACAGCCCGAAGCAGCGATCGCGCCAGGGCCGAGGCGGATGTCGCCCTCATCCAGCGGGAGATCGAGAAGAGGGTCTGGCGCAACATCTTCGGCTACGACGAGGATACCCTCGAGGGAATGATCGGGGCGCTGCTGACGGAGAAAAAGCTTACGATCAGTGTCGCCGAGTCGCTCACGGGAGGCCTCGTAACCGACCGGATCACCAACGTGCCGGGCAGCTCGGCCTACTTCGAGCGCGGTGTTGTGACTTACAGCAATCGCTCAAAGACGGAGCTTCTGGGCGTGCCCGAAGCGGTGATCCGGGAGCACGGCGCCGCAAGCAAGGAGGTGGCAATCCTCATGGCTGAAGGAGTGCGGAGGGCAAGCGGCACCGACATCGGCGTTTCAACGACGGGCATTGCCGGACCTTCGGGCGGCACGGAGAAAAAGCCCGTGGGCACCGTCTTCGTCGCCGTCTCCGACGGCAAGCGGACCCTCTGCCGCGACTTTCTCTTCAAGTGGGAGCGAAGGAGAATCAAGGAAATCACGACCCAGTGGGCTCTCGAGCTCACACGCCGGTTCCTGACGGGGGAAAACAATGTCCAGTGACAAAACGATCCGGACCTTTCTGGCCATCGAGATCCCAAAGGAGATCCTCGAGCAGTTCGAGCGGCTCCAGTATCGCCTGGGCCAGTCCATGACGGGAGTCATCCGCTGGGCAAAGCCGGGCAGCACCCATCTGACGCTGAAGTTCTTCGGGAACATCGCCGAGCGCGACATCCGCACGATCGAGGACGCCCTGAAGGCCAAGGCGCCGGCGTTCGCCCCGATTCCTATCGCTGTCGGCACGATGGGCGTCTTCCCGAGCCTGAGCAGGCCCCGGGTCCTCTGGGTAGGAATCACCACGGGACTCAAGGAACTCACGGCAACACAGGCCGAGGTCGAATCGGCACTCGAGAAGGCGGGCTTTGAGCGCGAGCAAAGGCCCTATCGGCCGCACCTGACGCTGGGGCGCATGAAGACCGATAGAAGAATCGAGGGGCTCGACAAGGCCATCGAGAGCCACAAGGACTTTGCCGCAGGCTCATTCACGGCAAGAGAGATGATCCTCTTCCGTAGCGACCTGAAACCGACGGGCCCCGTGTACACGGAACTGGCGAAGTTTAAACTGGGTGAGTGAGGCATCAGACGGGATTTGAAAAAATGAGTCATTGCGAGAAGCAAAGCGACGACGCAATCTCAAAAAAATGTACGAGATCGCCACGGACTTCGTCCTCGCAACCTGCGGGATTGCCACGCTCCCTTCGGTCGCTCGCAATGACACGGAAGATAACGACAGGGGTATAAACCGATCATAACCTCAAAGGAGGCGAGACAGAATTATGGCATCACATGAATCAGACCGTGAAAAGGCAGTAGACCTTGCCATCGCCCAGATCGAGCGGCAGTTCGGCAAGGGCTCCATCATGCGCCTGGGCGGAGCGGAGATCCTCGACATTCCCGTGATCCCCACGGGCGCGCTCAGCCTCGACATGGCCCTCGGCGTGGGCGGCATCCCCCGGGGACGTGTCATCGAGATCTACGGCCCCGAGGCGGGCGGCAAGACGACGCTGGCCCTTCACATCGTTTCCGAGGCCCAGAAGACGGGCGGCCTTGCAGCTTTCGTAGACGCCGAACATGCCCTGGACATTGGATACGCGCGCAAGATCGGTGTCGATGTGGACAACCTGCTCGTCTCCCAGCCCGATACAGGCGAACAGGCCCTCGAGATCGCCGAAACACTCGTGCGAAGCGGCGCCCTCGACGTTCTCGTCATTGACTCCGTGGCGGCCCTCGTCCCCAAGGCCGAGCTCGAAGGCGACATGGGCGATGCCCAGATGGGCCTCCAGGCGCGCCTCATGTCCCAGGCCCTGCGGAAGCTCACGGGCACCATCAGCAAATCCAAGACCTGCGTCATCTTCATCAACCAGCTGCGCATGAAGATCGGCATGTTCATGGGCAACCCAGAGACGACGACCGGCGGCAACGCCCTGAAGTTCTATGCCTCCATGCGCCTCGACATCCGCAAGATCACGGCCCTCAAGCAGGGCGAAAACGTCGTGGGCAACCGCGTCCGCGTCAAAGTGGTAAAGAACAAGGTCGCCCCGCCCTTCCGCGAGACCGAGTTCGACATCATCTTCGGCGAGGGAATCTCCAAGGAAGGCGACCTGCTGGACCTGGCCGTCAACAACGGCATCGTCGAGCGAAGCGGCACCTGGTACTCGTTCAAAGGCGACCGCCTCGGCCAGGGCCGGGAGAACGTGCGTCTCGCCCTCAAGGATAACGCCGAGCTGCTGGCGAAAATCGAGGACGAGGTCCGCGCGAAGTTCGGGCTGAAGAAGCCTGAGAAACCGGCACCGGCTGAGAAGCCGCCGGAAAAAGAAAAGAAGAGGTAAATGGAGGAGCACCTCCAGTACAAGAGAGCCAGGGAGCGGGCCCTGCGCCTCCTGGCCCTGAGGGGGCGCAGCCGGGCGGAACTGCGCAAGAAACTCGCTGAGAGGGAGTTTACGAAATCCGTCATCGACAGGGTACTTGAAAATCTCGTCGAGCTGGGGTATCTCGACGACGAGGCCTTTGCCGTCAACCGGGCCCGGCACCTCGCCGTGAACCGGCTCTACGGGGACCGCAAGATCGAGGAACAGCTGCGGGAAAAGGGGGTCTCCCCCGAGGCAACCAGGGCGGCTATCCGCGAGGTCCGCGAGGAGTTCCCCGAGCTGGAAGGAATCGCCCGGTCCGCGGCCAGGAAGCTCCAGGACCGGAGCATCGGCGGTCTCAGCAAGAAAGAAAGACTGTCCCTGGCCCGCACGCTTCAGGGCAAAGGCTATCATCTGGGATTGATTCTCGATTATCTGGGAAAATACGAGGAGGGAACCCTATATGACATCGAGTGAGATCAGGGCAAAATTTCTCGACTATTTCAAGGAGAGGGGCCACGCCATCATCGCGAGCTCGTCGCTCATTCCCAAGGACGATCCGACGCTTCTCTTCACCAACTCGGGAATGGTGCAGTTCAAGGACTGTTTCCTGGGCCTGGAGGATCGCGGCTACTACCGGGCCGCAAGCTCCCAGAAGTGCGTGCGCGCCGGCGGCAAGCACAACGACCTGGAAAACGTGGGCTACACGGCGCGCCACCACACCTTCTTCGAGATGCTGGGCAACTTCTCCTTCGGCGATTACTTCAAGAAGGAGTCCATCGCCTGGGGCTGGGACTTCCTGATCAATGTCATGGGTCTCCCCAAGGACAAGATGTACATCACGATCTACAAGGACGACGACGAGGCCTTCGAAATCTGGAACAAGCAGATGGGCATCCCCGCGGAGCGCATCGTCCGGATGGGCATGGACAGCAACTTCTGGATGGTGGGCGAGACGGGCCCCTGCGGCCCCTGCTCGGAGATCCTCTACGACCAGGGCCCTGAGGTGGGCTGCGGCAGGCCCGAGTGCAACGTCGAATGCTCATGCGACCGGCACCTGGAAATCTGGAACCATGTCTTCACGCAATTCGACCGCAATCTCGACGGCAGCTTCACGCCCCTCCCCAAGCCCAACATCGACACGGGCATGGGCCTCGAGCGGCTGGCCGCCATCGTCCAGGGCAAGCAAAGCAACTATGACACGGACCTCTTCACCCCCATCATCCACTGCATCGCAAAGCTCGGCGGCAAGAAGTACGGCGCAAACGCCGACAACGACATCTCCATGCGCGTCATCGCGGATCACGCCCGCGCCGTCTTCTTCCTGATCGCAGACGGCATCCTGCCCTCCAACGAGGGCCGTGGCTACGTGCTCAGGCGCATCCTGCGGCGCGCCTGCCGGCACGGAAAGCTCCTGGGCTTCGACAAGCCCTTCCTCAATGAAGTCGTCACCTCGGTCGTGGAGGTCATGAAGGACGCCTACCCCGAGATCGTCGACCGGCTCGCCTTCGTCCAGAAGGTCATCTTCAACGAAGAGCAGCGCTTCCTCGAGACGCTCGACACGGGCCTGCGCATCCTCACCGAGGAAGTGGACATGCTCAAGAAATACAACAAGACCGTCGTCACGGGCGACGTGGTCTTCAAGCTCTACGACACCTACGGCTTCCCCTCGGATCTCACAGCCGATATCGTGAAGAAGGACGGCCTCACCCTCGACATGGAGGGCTTCGAGAAACTGATGGAGGCCCAGCGCGAGAAGGCCCGCGAAAGCTGGAAGGGAAGCGGCGAGGCCGCCGTGGCCGACAGCTACAAGAAGCTTTCGCTCAGGGGCATCAAGAGCGAGCTGGTGGGTTACGAGGAAGTCATCGAGGCCACCTCCTTCGTGACGGCCATCCTCAAGAAGGACGACGAGGTCGATGTCATCACCGAGGGCACCAATGCTGAGATCTTCACCGACCAGACGCCCTTCTACGGCGAGAAGGGCGGCCAGGTGGGCGATACGGGCGTCATCGAGGGAGAGCGCTTTCTCTTCGAGGTCTGGGACACCCAGCGCCCCGACGAGAACCTCATCACCCACATCGGCAAGCTCAAGAAGGGCACCCTGCGCGTGGGCGATACGGTGCATCTCAAGGTGGAAAAGAACACGCGGAAGGCCATCGAGAGCAACCACTCGGCCACGCACCTGCTCAATGCGGCCCTGCATGCCGTGCTGGGCGATCACGTCAAGCAGGCGGGCTCGCTCGTCAACCCCGAGCG
>DATJPI010000001.1:0-3505 GCA_035506495.1 Syntrophales bacterium | reverse complement strand
CCTCAATCCTCGTGCCTGCGAGCGATGAGCGAACCGTCTTATCTGAAATTGTATCGCGAAGGCGTTCTCCAGGAACGCGCCCGGGAAGCCGTCGAGCGCCTGCAAGAGTGCCGCCTGTGTCCCCGGGACTGCAAGGTGAATCGTCTGGAGAACGAGCAGGGTGTGTGCAAGACGGGGCGAAGGGCCGCCGTTTCGAGTTTCGGCCCCCACTACGGGGAGGAATCGCCGCTGGTGGGCGCGCACGGCTCGGGGACGGTCTTCTTCAGTTCCTGCAATCTCCTTTGCACTTTCTGCCAGAATTATGATATCAGCCACCTGCGGGAAGGCGCAGAAGTCGAGCCGGGAAAGCTCGCCGCCGTCATGCTCCACCTGGCCGGGGGCGGCTGCTACAACATCAACTTCGTCACCCCGAGCCATGTTGTCCCGCAGATCCTGGAAGCCCTGATCCCAGCCGTTGAGAGCGGGCTCCATGTCCCCCTCGTCTACAACACGGGGGGCTACGACTCCGTCGAGACACTGAAGCTGCTTGACGGGATCGTCGACATCTACATGCCCGACTTCAAGTTCTGGGACAACGAGTGGGCGAAACGGTTCTGCCGCGCAGGCGACTACCGCGAGAGAGCCGTCAAGGCGATCCGGGAGATGCACCGCCAGGTAGGGGATCTTGAGATCGATGACTCCGGCGTTGCAACCCGGGGACTGCTGATCCGGCATCTCGTCATGCCCGGCGATGCGGCGGGGACGGAAGGGGTCATGCGTTTTTTGGCTTCGGAGATTTCCAGGCACACCTACGTCAACGTCATGGACCAGTACCGACCCTGCGGGAAGGCCGAGAAAGAAAGTGCGATCAACCGGCGAATCTCCCGCAGCGAGTACGAGGAGGCCCTGGAGCAGGCACGGAAAGCAGGATTGTACAGGCTGGATGATCGGGTCGGCGCCCGGCTGGCGCGATTTTGACAGACTGTGAAAGGGGTCCTTCGACGAGCTCAGGATGGCATTTCTGTTCGCCATGGTGAGCCTGTCGAACCATTCACCCTCACCCCGGCCCTCTCCCCTCAAGGGCGAGGGAGCCCATAAGGAAGGTTATTGAACATGCCGATTTTTGAGTTCCGCTGTGAAAAATGCAAAAAGAATTTTGAGACCCTCGTTTTCGGAAACCAGGAAGTGTCCTGCCCGAAGTGCAAGGGCAAAAAGGTAAAGAAGCTCATGTCCGCCTTCAGCCACTCAAGCGACGGCAAATTCACAAGTTCTGCGGGCCCGGGCTGCGGAACCTGCAGTGCCACCAGCTGCGGCCCTTCCTGAGGGGCTTGATGAAGCGGCCGGAGGCTCCGGCCGAAGACACGAGAGCGGTTGGCGGTACGCTCCTGACAACGGGTTTTCTATTGCCCGGTCGTTGATCGACGAACGAGTGAGGCGCAAATGGAAGACAAGAACTGGCTTCAGAGTTTCACGCGCTCCCGGAAGGACCGCTGGCTGGGAGGGATCTGCGGGGCCCTGGGCGCCCGCTCACCGGCTCCGTCGTGGGTGTGGAGGCTTCTTTTCGTGCTCTTGTTCCTGATCTACGGAACCGGGCTTCTGCTGTATGTCCTTCTCTGGATCTTCGTCCCGCAGGAACCCGAACAGTAAGGTAAAAGGTCAAAGGAAAAAGGTTAAAGGTTCTGCCGCTCCGCGGCAATGCTGTTTGCTGTTTGCTGTTTGCTGTCCGCTCTTCTCTTTTCCCTATACCCTATACCCTTTACCCTGAACCCTGTTATTACTAGTCCCCAAGAGGCATTTCATCCCTTTCCCCGTCCAGGATCTCGCGCACCTTCTTCAGCATTTCCTCCAACCGGTAGGGTTTGGCCATGAAGCCCGTGGCGCCCGCATTTAATGTGTTGTGGACGGTCTGAGTGGCCGCATAGCCGCTGGCGATGAGCACCTTCACCTCCGGGTTCATGCGCAGCAGCTCCTGGAGGCACTTCTCCCCGCCGATCCCCGGCATCCCCAGATCGAGAATGACCAGGTGGATATGATCCCCCTGCCGGGCATACAGATCAATGGCCTCCTCGCCGCTTCGCACCGTGAAAACCCTGTAGCCGCATTGCTCAAGAGTGCTCTGGCCGATATCGAGAATGTCGGGCTCGTCGTCGACGATGACGATGGTCTCGGTACCGCGGTAGTCGCCGCGCTTGCGCTCCTCCTTCTTTGCCGCGGCCGCCGCCCTTCCCATGGCCGGCAGGTAAACGCGGAAGGTCGTCCCTTGATCGAGATTGCTTTCGCACAGGATGAGGCCTCGGTGGCTCTGGACGATGCCGTAGACAATGGCAAGGCCCAGCCCGCTTCCCGAGCCCTCCGCCTTGGCAGCATAGAATGGCTCGAAAATCCTTTCCATGGTTTCACGGGCCATCCCGCGGCCCGAGTCCGTGAAGATAAGCTCGACGTAATTCCCCGGCGTCACGCCTGCGCAGTCGCGGCAGAACGCTTCATCGAGCCGGACGTTTCGCGTCTCGACAATGATCTTCCCGCCATGGGGCATGGCGTCTTTCGCGTTGATGCCCAGATTAAAGATCACGTGCTCGAGCTGCACTGCGTCACCGTTGACGGAGGCAAGCCCGGAGGCCAGCCGCAACTGCGCCGAGATCGATTCCGGGATGGTCAGGGCCAGCGTCTTTGCGGCCTGGCGGACCACCTCATTGAGATCGATCGGTTCGAGACGGCTCTCCTCCTTGCGGCTGAAGATGAGCAGCTGCTTGGTGAGGGTCGCCGCCCGCTTGACGGAGCGCTCGATCTGGTGCAGCCAGCCCTGCTCGGTGCTGTCCCTATCACCCCGCATCATGAGCAGCTGGATGTAGCCCGAGATGCCTTGCAGGTGATTGTTGAAGTCGTGAGCGATCCCGCCGGCAAGGGTTCCAATGGCCTCCATCTTCCTGGCGTGCAGGAGCTGAGACTCAATGTTTCCCTTCTTTGTCGCATCCTGGAACAGACAGAGCACGGCGGGCCGATCCTCCCAGCTCACGGGGAGGAAGCGCGTTGCGGCCTGAAAGACCTCGCCCCCCTTGCGGATGACGCCGAAGGTGATCGGATCCGGCATTCTCTCCCCGGCCAGGACCTGCCGGTAAAGGGCTTGAGCTTTGTCCCGATCGGGAGAATCGATGAACGTGGGGAAAGGGATCGCTCCGAGATCCTGAACCGAATATCCGCCGATGACCGTCACGGCGGGATTGGCCGATTTCACGACATCGTCCTGGATGATCAGGACCGCTTCCTCGATTCCATCCGCCAGGAACCGGTATTTTGTTTCTGCATCCTTCAGCGTCCGGGCAAGCGTGACAAACTCCTTTTCCATGTCCTCGAGATAACGGACACGCTCGCGAAGGGCCGCCAGTTCATTTTTGCGTTTTTCTTTTTCGGGTTCTGTCACCGGATCAATCCTCCCGTTCGTCCTTCCTGTCCCTGGCCGACTGTTCCCGCATCCTGCGCCATTTCGCCAGGCGCTCGCCGACAAGCTTCTCGTAGCCGCGGTCCG